>JAUJNU010000003.1 GCA_030448085.1 Actinomycetota bacterium
CCGGCTCGTCCCTGTCCACGCCGATGATCGCCGAGGAAGCCGCCGGGCTCCTCCTCAACTCCTACCTCGAATCGATGCGTGAGAAAAGGATGAGGGACCGCATAACGATCGAGACCCTCGCCGGCGCGGTCGAGGTGAGAGACCTCTGCACCGGAGAGCACTTGAGGCGGGTCACTCAGCTCGCGGTCGAGTGCCTCGAGCGGATCGACGCGGGCCTCGCCAAGAACGAGGAGATCTCTTTCGGATTCATGCTTCACGATGTGGGGAAGATCGGCACCCCCGACGCCATCCTCCAGAAGCCCGGCCCCCTGACGGACGAGGAATGGGCGGTCATGAAGATGCACCCGGAGATGGGGGTGAAGATCGTGGAGCCGATCGGCTTCACGAGCGCCGCAACCGACGTGATCCTCAACCACCACGAGCGGTGGGACGGCACGGGATACCCGCTACGACTAAAGGGAGACGAGATCCCGCTCTCGGCGCGCACCTTTGCGGTCGTGGACGCCTACGACGCGATGACGAGCGACAGGCCCTACCGTCCCGCCATGACGGATGAGACCGCCCTGTCCTCCATCAAAGAGGTGTCCGGAACGATGTACGACCCCGACATCGTGGACGTCTTCATCGACCTTCGGGAGAGCCAGGCCGCCCCCACCAACTGGTAATACTTGACTGGCCGCGGTCACCGTGCAAGCCTGCTCTTAGCCTTCTAGAGGGAGCGGGTACGGGTGCGCGAGGAGCGATTGGTCAAGCTGGAAGAGGACCTTAAGAGGGTCACCGGCATCAGGCATGCCCGGGTCGTCGGCGTCGACGACCCCTCCGAGATCCACATCGTGGCGACTCCAGACAGGTCCCCCAAGCAGCTGGTGCGCGACGTTCAGTCGCTGGCGTCGGCAGGCTTCGGGCTCGAGATCGATCACCGCATCGTCTCGATCGTGCAGTTGGGCGAGCACGTGGAGCTACCGAACGGGACTGCCCCCGAGGTCGCCGAGTTGTCGAACACGCGTGGACGTCGCCCCGAGGTAGAAGCGGTGGTGCTCTCGAGCTCCGGCGAGACCGGGTGGGTCAAGGTGACCCTTCGCTGGCTCGACGAGACGACGACCGAGGGGGCCGGAGCGGCGACATCCAGCAGGGACTCGAGGGCAAGGGCGGCCTCCGCCGCGCTGCAACAAGCGCTCGACCCGGTGCTGAAGGCGCGGGGGGCGCACCTCGACGTACATCAGATCCTGCTCCAGCCGATCGGGACCAACGACTCCGTTCTGGTTCAGGGCTTTTACTCCGAGAAGGGAACCGTCACCCCCTTCGTCGGATCCGCGATCGTGCACGACGACGTCGCGACGGCCGCCGTCCACGCCCTGCTGCAGGCGGTCAACCGGAAGCTCGAGTCAGCGGCCTAAGCCCGCGTCTCCTCTGCTCATCGCCCGCACGTACACGACGCGCGCGAAGCCGACGGCCAGGAAGATATCCCCGACGCTAAGGATCTGATTCAGCAGGGGCAAAGCGAGGACATCTCCCAGGAACGGCGCCACCGTGTTCCGATCGAGGATCTCGTGCTTGATCCCAGGCTCAGATAGCTCCGCCGGGTCGAGGCCCGCGCGCTCCACTGCCTCGAGCGAGACCGGCATCGCGCCGTTCAGGCTGATCACCGCCACGTTCAGTGTCAAACCGAGGGCCGCTATGAGCGTCCCCGCGAGGTTGCGGTTCAACACGAGGAAGGCCAACACCCCCGAGATCGAGAGGAGGGTGATGGTGAGCTTCCACCCGTCGGTCAGCCACTCGGGATTCCAGATCTGGAAGCCGAGCTGCAGGCCGAAGCCGGCGAAGAGGAGCCAAACCCAGGAGAACCGGGTCTCCGCCACCCGCTGGAGGGACCCTCCCCTAAACATGGCCACGATCCCGGCGAGCGCGGCAAGGAGCAGGGCGAGTAACACCTGCTCATCTGACAACGAGCGCACCTCAGCTTCAAGAACCCCCACTAGGCTGGACACATGCCAGAGCTACCGGAGATGCAGGCTCTCGCCGAACGACTGGAGGCGATGCTTCAGGGAAAGAACTTCATGCGTGTCGACGTGATGCAGTTCTCCGCACTCAAGACCGTCTCCCCCGGCCCCCATGAGCTGGCCGGAACCACAGTGGACGCGGTTGGTCGACGCGGAAAGTACCTGGTTTTCGACACGTCCGGCCCCCGCGTCCTCGTCCACCTGTCGCAGGGGGGCCGGGTCGATGTGGAGGAGCCGCCAAAGCGCACGAAGCCGAAGGGGTCTGTCG
Source organism: Actinomycetota bacterium (assembly GCA_030448085.1). The sequence goes on from JAUJNU010000003.1 coordinate 2,269, forward strand.
TGAGGTTCCACTTCGAGGGAGCCCTTTCGATCCTCGTGAAGGAGTTCGGCACCGAGCGCAAGGCCGCTTGGTGGGTGCTCCCGGCCCGAGAAGTGGGGCCGATGGAGGTGCTCGGGCCCGAGCCCTTCAGCGACGAGTTCGAGACCCTGATCCTCGAGAGCGAGGACAGGAGGCGGCTCAACACCCTGCTGCGGGACCAAAGAACGATCGCAGGCATCGGCAGGGGGTTCGCCGACGACATCCTGCACGGGGCGAAGCTCTCCCCCTTCGCAACCCTCGCCGGGCTGACGCCGGACCAACGAGCGGAGCTGGTGAAGCGAACCCGGGAGGTCCTGTCGGCCGCGACCGACAATGAGCGCGAGCGGAACGCGGGCCATCCGGCCAAGAAAGCCGCCCGTTTACACGTCCAACAACAGCAAGGGAGGCCATGTCCAGTCTGCGGCGACACGATGAAGCGCATCTCTTACGAGTCCCACGAGATCCTACTGCCCCGCTGCCAAACCGGGGGCAAGGAGCTGGCCGACCGCCGTATGTCCAGGCTCCTCAAGTGAAGGCAGTGAAGGAAAACGACCCAGTAAGGGCTAATTCCCGGACCAGACCCTCGCTGGCCTGAAAGGCCTCGACCGCTCCCTTTACCCCCACGACGGCACCGACCACGATCGTGGCGGAGGCCTCACCGCGGCTGGCTCAAGGAGGTACGACCTCTCCCAACCTCCCAACCAACGTTCGCTGATGCCGGTGACTAGCGTTCTCGATGACGGCCGCCGGCTCGTGCGCTGCGCCCCGCTGCCAGCAGCGCCTGAACGGTCTCGCTCAGGCTTCCGACCCCCATCATCAGAACCAGCGTGTCTGCGGGGGATGTCGGCCCCGGCTCCCGCCTTGGCACCGCTGAGATGCCCGGACATCACGGCAAAGATGAAGCGAGCCCCCGGTGCGTGAGTGGTATCCCTGCGAGGCTAGGAGCCGCGAGCGCGGCAGAGACGCCCGGAACCACCTCGAAGGGGATGCCCCTCTCCGCAAGTGCGAGACATTCCTCCGCCCCACGACCGAAAACGAAGGGGTCTCCCCCCTTCAGCCTGACCACCTCGAGACCGGATCGAGCTTTCTCCACGAGTAGGTCGCCGATCGCCTCCTGTGGTACGGCTCGGCCGCCGGGCTCTTTCCCCACGAAGATCAGCTCGGCGTCAGGAGGAGCCTCATCGAGGAGCCTAGGGTCGATCAACCGGTCGTAGAGGACGGCCCCGGCCGCCCACAACGCCTTCAGCCCCCTCCTCGTCACGAGGTCGGGGTGCCCCGGTCCGGCTCCGACGATCCATACCTTCCCTATCTTCATGGTCTGGTATTTTTACCACTGTTTACACAGGGCAAAGGTCACTAAGATGGGAGAAGGATGCCGAGTCAGAGGGGCGAGGGGCAGTGGGCCCTGGGCTACCGGGAGCCGCTCAACGCCGCCGAGATGGCTAAGCGCGAGGACGATGGGCTGAATGTTCGCCAGCGCATCGAATCCGACTACTCCCGCAAAGGGTTCGCTTCGATCTGGCCCTCGGATCTACGCAACCGATTCCGCTGGCACGGCCTCTACACCCAGCGCCCGGAGGGAGATGGGTACTTCATGCTGCGGGTCCGCATCCCCGGGGGAGCGCTCACCTCAGCACAGACCGAGACGATCGGTCGCATCTCACGAGACTTCGGCCGTGATGTCGCCGACGTCACCGATCGGCAGAACATCCAGCTCCACTGGATCCGGATCGAAGACGTGCCGGAGATCTGGCGGCAGCTGGAGGGGGTGGGGCTCTCTACGACCGAGGCCTGCGGGGACACCCCCCGCAACATCCTCGGCTGCCCCCTGGCGGGCGTTGACGCTTCCGAGGTGATCGACGCCTCGCCCCTCGTGACTGCAACGAACGCAAGACTGGTAGGGGATCCGGAGTTCTCCAACCTCCCCCGCAAATACAAGATATCGATCTCCGGTTGCTCGCACGGCTGCGCGCAACACGAGATAAATGATGTTGGCCTCACCGGCGCCATCGCTCCGTCGAGGCAGCGGGGATTCGACCTGTGGGTCGGAGGTGGGCTCAGCACCACACCGATGTTCGCCAGAAGGCTCGGCGTCTTCGTTGCTCCGGAGGACGTGACCACTGTCGTCGTGGCGGTCACAGAGATCTTTCGTGACTGGGGCTACCGGCGCGCCCGGAACAGGGCACGACTCAAGTTCCTGATGCGGGACTGGGGGCCGGAGAGGTTCAGCGAGGTGTTGGAGGAGAGACTGGGACGTAGGCTTCCGAGTTTGGACGAGCCCCCCTCCTCTGATCAGACCGGACGGGAGCACATAGGCGTCTGGTCCCAATCCGACGGGCTCAACTACGTCGGTTTCGCCCCCCGGGCCGGCCGGATCCCCGGTCACGCCCTAAGGGCCGTCGCGGCGCTCGCCGAGGAGCACGGATCCGGCCAGGTGCGCACCACGACACAGCAGAAGATGGTGATCCTGGGGGTCGCCAACGAACACGTCCGACCTCTCGTGAAGGCCCTCGACCTCCTGGATCTTCCGAGCGGCCCGTCGAACTGGAGGGCGGGAACGATGGCCTGCACGGGCATCGAGTTCTGCAAGCTCGCGATCGTCGAGACGAAAGGGCGAGCTGCGGAGATCTACCGATATCTAGAGCGGTCGCTCCCGGGCTGCGAGGACGAGATCAGGATAAACGTGAACGGCTGTCCCAACTCTTGCGCCCGCTACCAGACCGCGGATGTCGGGCTCATGGGATGCCAGATGACGCTGAGAACGTGGGTAACCGATCACGAGGGGAACCAGGTTGAGGAGCGTCGGAAGGTGGAGGCTTTCCTCGTGCACCTGGGGGGCCACCTTGGCCGGGACCGCGCCTTCGGGCGCAAAGTAAGGGGCGTCAAGATCCCGGCGTCGGAAGCCGGCCCCTACATCGAGTCCCTGATCAAACGCTACCGACGGCAGCGTGAGGACGGCGAGACGTTCGCGCGTTTCGTCGGCCGCTTGGACGATCCGGCCCTCGCGGCCTTTGCTGCGCCGTCTGAGAGTTCGGCCCCTCTCCCGGCCCCGGCGAGCGTGGCGGAGCCGCGTTCCTCATGCCGGCCTCGCAGCGCGGGCGCCGCCCCTCTCCCGGCCCCCGCGATCGTGGCCGAGCCGAGATCCTCATGACTGCCTCCCCGCGGGGGCGCGTCGCGTCGCCGGACGAGCATTACCTGGACCTCGACTCCGCAGGCCCTTCCGAGATCCTCACCTGGGCCGCCAGCAGCATCGACCAGCTTGCCATCGCTACCTCCTTCCAATCCTCCGGCTTGGTGCTGCTGCACCTGCTGCGTGAGATAAAGCCGGACATCCCGGTCCTCTTCCTCGATACCGGGTTCCACTTCGAGGAGACGCTCCGCTTCCGCCACGAGATCCGGGAGCTATGGGACTTGAAGCTGGTCGATCTCAGAGGGGCGCACGGGAACTCGCATGAGCAGGCACGGATCCACGGGCCCAGGTTGTTCGAGCGCGACCCGGAGAGGTGCTGCGCCATCAACAAGGTGGAGCCGCTGCAGCTGGCACTGGAGGAATTCGACGGGTGGATCTCCGGGATCCGGCGTGACCAGTCCCCTCTTCGCGCCAGGACCCCCGTCGTAGAGGCTCAGATGCTGCCGAGCGGCAACGAGGTTCTCAAGATCCACCCCCTGGCCAACTGGAACAAGGAGCAGGTCGGACGATATCTGGCCGACAACTCCGTCCCGACCCACCCACTCCTCGAGAGCGGCTTCAGATCGATCGGATGCTGGCCTTGCACGCGAGCGGTTGGCCAAGGGGAGCACGACAGGGCCGGCCGGTGGGACGCATTCGACAAAACCGAGTGCGGGATCCACTCCTTCGGTAAGCCGCACGGGCCCAAGCAGACGGAAGCGGAGCAGTGAGCCAGAGAGCCGCGCCTTACTGCTGTCCCTACTGCGCCGAGGAACAACTCGAGCCATACGGTGAGAAGGGCTGGTACTGCCCCTCCTGCGACCGCCGATTCGAGTTGCGATTCCTAGGCATCGGCGAGCCCGAAGGCTGATCATGCCCTCTCAGCCGCTCGGCAAGAGGTACTACATGGCATGCCTCGACCTGCAGGGGATGGCCGCCCTTGTCGTGGGGGCGGGCAGGATAGCTCTCGAGAAGATCGAGGGGCTGCTGGTTGCGGGCGCGGAGGTGCATGTCGTGGCTTCCCAAGTGGACGATGCCGTGGAGCGGCTCGCCGACGAGGGCCGGATCACCGTGACGAGACGGAACTACGAGGCCACCGATGTGGACGCAGCCTTCATCGTGATCGCAGCGACCGACGACCCTGACGTCAACAGGCAGATCCATGACGACTGCAGGGACCGGCAGAAGCTGATCAACGTCGTCGATACGCCCCGTCTCTGCAACTTCATCCTTCCGGCCGTGATCCGGCAGGGCCCGATCGCCGTAGCCGTCTCTACCGGCGGGGCGAGCCCGGCCCTGGCCAAGAGGCTGAAGAGGGAGATCGGGTCCTTCCTCGGCCCGGAGCACGCCCGGTTGGCAGAGCTTCTGAATGAGGTCAGGGACTGGGCGAAAGAGACACTGGCGACGTACGAGGACCGGAAATCGTTCTTCGAGCAGATTGTCGACGGAGCCCCAGACCCGATCGAGCTCCTGAGGGGGGGACGAGAGGAAGATCTACGCCATCTCATCGAGGCCTCCAAAGACCGGGATCTCGAGGCGCTTTAGAGAGACTCATCCAGACGAAGGAGGTCCTCGTACGTCTCCCGGCGGACGATCTGTCTCGCCTCCCCATCCCAAACGAGGACCACGGCGGGGCGGGGGATCCGGTTGTAGTTGCTCGCCATCGAGTACGTGTACGCGCCGGTTGCCGGGATGCACAGGATGTCACCGGGCCCGGTCTCCGCGGGAAGAGCGAGGTCCTTGATCAGGATGTCGCCGGACTCGCAGTGCTTACCGCAGATCGTCACCTCGGCGCCGCCGGGCTCGTCCATGCGGCCCGCGAGGACGGCGACGTACTCGGCTCCGTAGAGGGCCGGGCGGATGTTCGTAGGTGGCCGGCGGGCCGACGATTGAGCGCGGGCTCCACGAACAGTCGCAGGACCTCGAGCCTGGCCGGTAGCTTCGACCACTTGGCTCGAACGCCAGGCGATGGCCTCACCCACGTCGGGGGTCACCTCGTCCTCGTTGTGGGCGATGCCTTGAACCGCCGCCCAGGTTGAGCTCACGGACCTCGTAGCCGAGTCTTCTTCAGTCGGATCGCGAATCGCGGCGATCCGCTCGACCGCGCAGGTCGAAGGCATCCATCTCGAGATCTGGGAGCCGATGTGAGCGTGCAACCCGACGAGCTCACAGCCCGGTATCTCGAGCGCTCGACGCACCGCGCCGAAGGCGACATCTACCGAGGCCGAACCCAACTGGTGTCCTCCCGACCCGTCTGGACGTACTTCGTGCGTGTGCGCCTCAATGCCCGGGTCACCCCGATGAGGACCCGGTTCCTGACCCCCACCTTCTCGAGCCGGTCCCATCTCGTGGAAGGAGTCGACGACGATCCTGCCGGCCCCCACTTCCTGGGCCATCTGGAGCTCGGCGGGGGACTGCTTGCCGTGGAAGATGATCCGCTCGGGGAAATCAGGCAGCAAGCGCAGAAGCGAGCTCGCCGCCGGTGCAAACATCGATCCCGAGGCCGAGGGCGGCGAGGATCTCGGACACGGCTACGCAGCAGAAGCTCTTGGCCGTAGAAGTGCTCGGGGGCAGGCGCCGCCGCGTAGGCCGAGCGCTGCTCGGATGCGCCGATCCAGCACGACGAGGGTGCCGTGCCGCTCCGCCAACTCGAGGCGCGTCGCACCCGCCGATCTCAAACGCCCGCCCGTTCTCGCGGTGTGGGGCAGCAGCTTCTCCATCGAGGAAGGTTAAACGTCGGCGGCGCCTACGAGGGCGTGTCGGGCCACCTACGGGAGGTGCTCGAGGCGACCCTTCAGGATGAGTCGCAGGTCCCGCCGATCTCAACTCGGCCCCGTCTGCCTTGACCATGATGTGGGAGGGGCGGCCCATCTCGACGCCCTGCATCACCTCGAGGTCCACGGCGCCCAGCACGAACTCGTGGGAGCCCGAGGCCCGCTGCGGCCCGATCGGTGGCCGTCCTCCTCGATGCCTACAGGGGCGAAGAAGCCGCGGGACCGGAGCCGCCCGGCTCCGACGGCGGTGAAGCCGTAGACGCCCACCGGCGTCACCCGCCGCAGGGCGTCGGCCCGGGCGAGCAGCGGGCAGGGTGGCAGCGTCACGAACCGGGATCATGAGCTGCTCGAGCCCTGCGCTCGAGAACGCCGGGGTCAGACGACCCGAGCGCCCCATCTCCCTCGCCTCGAGCCCGATGTCCTCGGGCTCCAGCCCCACCGCCAGGCTATCTCGACAGGCATCTGCGGACGCCGGTCCGCGAGGTCCGGGGAGGACCCCTCCCTCTCGCGAACCAGAGCCTGTCGCCCTTCCTCGTCACGAGGGTCTCGCCGGCCTTGGAGCTGCCTGCGGGTCTCACCCTGCAGCCGGTCGGAGAGCGAGGACCCAAGAGGTCCCCAAGGTCGGGTGTCCGGCGACCCGGCAGCTCCTCACGTGGAGTGAAGATGCGCACGTCGTAGGAGTCCCGGGTGGAGCTCGTGACGAATGTCGTCTCCGACAGGTTCAGGGTGGCCGCGATCGCTTGCATCATCCGCATCGAGATCGCCGCGTCGGGAAGACCGCGAGAGTTGCCACCCCGCAGCCCGTTTCCAGCGTTGAAGACAGAGACCATGTAGAGATCCATCCGACCTACATCCGCTCCGGGAGCGTTCACGCCGAGGATGCGGAGCCCATCGGCGAGGACGCTCGCACCGCCGAACAAAGTTGCACACGTGCAGCGGTCAGCTCCGCATCTTCGGTGACCACTTTCGCATCTCTGTAAAAGGCGCTGAAGGCCGAGGCCAGCTCGCCCAGGTAGTGAGCCGCTGGGGTGCTCTCAGGCGGGCAGCGTCGGGGATCACCTCTTCGTACTCGGCCAGCCGGCGGATGACGTCATCTCGGCCGCGTGCTCGAGCCGTTTGAGCGATGCCGAGCCATCGGCTCCAGCCCGTCTCCGCCGCCTTGCGCATGATGGAACAGATGCGAGCGTCGCGTACTTGGACGTAATAAACGGGGTTCTCCGGGGCCTGCTCCTTGGCCAGCTCGATGTCGAACTCGAGGGGCGAGTCGATAAGAGGCGCGTGAAGGTGTATCGGGCCGCGTCTGCGCCCACCTCGCCACGAGCTCGTCCAGGGGCACCAGCACGCCCGCTCGTTTCGGGGCTTTCACGGCCTCACCGCCCCGTACGAGGGTCACCACCTGGACGAGCAGCACCTCGACCTCGTCGCGGGAGTGACCCATCGCCTCGGCTCCGGCGAGGAAGCGGGCGACGGTCCGACGATGGTCACGCCCCACAGGTAGACGAGACGGTCGAAGCCACGCCCGAACTTGTCATCCAGGTAGGCGAGATCGCCGGCGAGGTAGGTGGGGCCACCGTCCGCCGCACGAGCACCCTGTCCTTGTCATCGCCGAGGTCGCTGCTCCGGAACCACAGCGCGCCATCACTTTCGTAGACCAGCCCCTTGTTCCGCAGGCGATCGAGGGCTTCGTCGACCTTGCCGTCATCGTGCAGCACGTGCTCCGGGGACCAGACATCGAAGCGGGTCCCGAAGGCTTCGAGGAGAGCATCTTCGAGAGCATCCTCGCCATCCCCTGTTCTCGCAGCGTCCTTTCGCGTTCGCTGAGGGGCTTGAGCAGAGAGTCGCCAAGCTCACCGGCTATCTCTGCAGTAAGGTCGGTCACGTACTCGCCTTGGTATCCCTCTTCGGGCACCGCCCCCTCGCGCCCCAGGTGTTGCATGTAGCGGCCGCGCAGCGAGGGCGCGAACAGGTTGATCTGACGGCCTGCGTCGTTGATGTAGAACTCTCGCGCCACCTCGTAACCGACAGCCTCTAAGAGGCTGGCGATCGCGTGCCCACCGCGGCGTGCCGGCCGCTCACGACGTTGATGGGCCCGGTCGGGTTGGCCGAGACGTATTCGACGTTCACGCCTCCCCGTGCCTTCACTCGATCGACCGAAGCCGGAGGAGGATCAGCGGCGCCTCACCACCTCGTGGAGCCAGACATCGGACAGGTAGAAGTTGAGGAAGCCGGGGCCCCGCCACCTCGACCCGCTCCACCAGATCGGAAGCAGGAAGGCGCTCCTTTATCGCCTCCGCCGTCTGGCGCAGGTTGCCCTTCCCGGGGAAGTGTGAGAGCGACGTTCGTAGACCAATCTCCATGCGCCTCGCTGCGGGGATGCTCGAACGGGGGTCGACCCTGACCCTCGACGACGACTCCGTCGGCCGCCGCGGCCTCGAGCGCCGCGAGCACCAGGTCGCGCAGAGAGTCTGTGATCACTCCCTAGCAGCCGTTCGATGGTGTCGCTTCGAGGTCCTGGGGATCGAAGGGTTTGGTGAGTATGCCGCGGCCCCCAATGCGAGTCCTCCTCCATGTCCTCATCCTGAGCCTTCGCCGACAGGAAGACGACCGGGATGTCTGCCACCTCGGGATTAGCCTTCAGCTTCTCGCAGGCTCCGTAGCCATCGAGGTTCGGCATCATGATGTCCAGGATCACGAGGTCGGGGTGCTCCGCAACGCCAACTCGTAGCCTTCCTGACCGTCGTTGGCGGCCATGACCTCGTAGTCCTCGAGCTCGAGGTTCACCCGCAGGAGACGCAAGATCGAGGGGTCGTCATCGCAGATGAGATCCGTTTGGGCACGCCCGGATGCTAACCGAGCGTTACGCCGGCTTACCCGATGCTCTAGGGTTGAATTCCACCTGGCCCCCGTAGCTCAGGGGATAGAGCACTCGCCTCCGGAGCGAGGTGCGCAGGTTCGAATTCCTGCCGGGGGCACACAACAAGGATGCTGCCTTCTTTCGCAAGACAAGGCGTCCTTCAAGCGAAAGAGACGAGGGACAACGGTCGAGGCCTGACGCGAGCCAGCCGCTGACGCCTTCCCCTTTTCAAGTGTCTCTTGGAATGGGCCTCAACCAAGTGTTCGAAAGATGGATTTAGGGACCTCCTAAGGAGCACTCACGGGATCGAGATATCACCTGCCGCCGTAGGATTGACTCATGACCTTCGCCACCATGCCCGATCTGAGCGCGCACGACCGCTTCATCCTGCGACAGCGATTTCGTTTCGTGGTCAACGAATACGAGTTCTCGCTGCCGCTGAAGGAGGTGAGGCGCCCGGCGAACCCTTCTGCTTCGTCCGGCAGAAGCCATTCAAGTTCAAGGAAGACATCCGCCTTTATGTCGATCAATCTCGTTCCGTCGAGCTCATGCGGATCAAGGCTCGGCAGCGCTTCGACCCCAGAGCGCGGTATGACGTTGTCGCGGCAGATGGCACGAAGATCGGAGAAGTGCAGAAGGTCTTTTCGCGCCAGTCTGCTCCGTTCGACATACGCCCTTTACGATGCCGCTGGTGAAGAGCTCGCACGGGTCACGGAAAGCAACCTCGGAGTAGCGCTGATACGAAGGCTGGTCGGGTTCGTCCCGTACCTCGACAGTGTCGCCAACTGGCTGCCCATCCCTTACAACTTCGTTTTCCTGAGGAACGGCGCGGCGATCGGCCACCATCGCCGCCAGATGTGGAAGCTGATCGACGTTTACACGATCGACCTCAGCGCCGACACGGAAAAGGCCCTCGATCGTCGCCTTGTGCTCGCGCTCGCCGTCGCCATGGACGCCCTTCAGGCTCGCTAGCTCACAAGGCGGGTGAGCCGTGCCTACCCGCCTTCTTTCCTGTTCGAGCCGGGCGAGCGAGTGGTGGGGGTCCGGCTAACTCCGCAAGGGATTCCGCCTGCCTTAGGCTCGCCAGGAGGAAGGGGGCTCTTGCCGATACGCCAGGTCTACCCACCGAGTGAGGCACCTGCAGTCGCAGACGAGCGGCCTCCGCCGGCGCGCCGAGAAGACTCACCACCCCCAGCCGCCCCACCGGAGAGCCCGGCCCCCAGGGTGCTCCTCGGGATCCTCGCCTGCACATACGCGGCTCTCTTCTCCTACTGGTCGGTTCGTAACTACTACGGCTTCGGGACGGCCGGCTTCGACCTCGGGATCTTCGATCAGGGGACCTGGCTCCTCAGCCGTTTCAAGGAACCGTTCGTGACGGTGCGGGGACTCAACCTGTTCGGCGACCACACCTCGTTCATCCTGCTGTTCCTGGTCCCCTTCTACTGGTTCTTCGACACCCCCGCGGTGCTCCTCGTGGCACAGACCACGGCCATAGGTGTGGCGGCCGTCCCCGTCTTCCTCATCGGTAAGGAGAAGCTGAAGAGCGAGTGGCTCGCTCTCCTGATGGCGACCGCCTACCTCGCGCATCCCGCAGTTCATTGGACCAACTACGAGAACTTCCACCCGGACTCGTTCGAGATACCCCTTCTCTTCTTCGCCCTCTTCTTCATGATCAAGAGCAGATGGAGGCCCTTCCTCGTTTGCGCCGGGTTGCTGCTCCTCGTGAAGGAGGACGTCGCGCTGATGACGTTCGCCCTCGGTGTCTACGTGGCGCTGTTCCACAACCGGCGGATCGGCGTGATCACCGCGGGGGCATCGGTCGCGTGGCTGCTGGTGATCACGCAGGTGGTGCTGCCCGCGCTCAATGGGACCGGGACCCTCTACGGATCTCGCCTTCCGTTCGGTGGGCTGGGAGGAACGATCAAGGCTTTCGTCACGCGGCCGGGCTCCCTCGCCGCACACATCGTCAGCGAGGAGCGTCCCTGGTACCTGTTGCAGCTCTTCCTCCCGGTGGCGTTCGTGAGCCTGGGCTCCCCCCTCGTCATGCTCATAGCCGCGGGCCCACTGATGCTGAACCTGCTCAGCGACTTTCCCTACCAGCAGTCGATCCACTACCACTACTCGACCCTGATCATCCCGGTCATCGTCTTTGCCGCCATCACCGCCATCGCCAAGTTGCAAGAGCCCCGCCTGCGGACGGGAGCTGCCTCCCTCGTCACTGCGGCCGCCCTCGTGACGGGATACGTATGGGGGCCGTCGAAGCTGTCGATGAACCCGTACCCGATCTCCGACCCCTCCAGCAATCAAACCGCCCAGGCCCTCGACGCCGTCGCCCGCATCCCCGACGATGCCTCGGTCTCGGCCCACTACGTCCTCGTCACCCACCTCAGCCACCGGGAGGAGATCTACGAGTTCCCGAACCCGTTCAAGTCGAGGAACTGGGGAGATGGACGCAACAACGGGGAGCGGCTGCCGGAGGCCGAGACGGTCGAGTACGTCATCGTGCCGGACGGTCTGAGCCCGGAGGACGATGCTGTGCTCGGCCGGGAAGTGCGGAGGGATTTCGAGACGATCTACCTGAACGAGCTATACGAGGTGCTGCGCCGGGCCCCCGAATAGCGGGAGTCGTCGATCCGAGGGAGCGCCGTATCATGGGCTCTTCACCGGTGGATTCTGGAGGGGGTCCAAACAGCATGAACACCCGGAGCTTCCACTTGCCGGCGACATGCCCGGCCCGTTCCGGCCGACGGTCGCGGTCCTGGCTCGTGGGTTCGGCGCTTATCGTCTCCGCCCTGGTGGTCCCGCCCCCCGCGGTGGCGGGCGCCCCCACCTGTCAAGGGCGCCCCGGCACCCTCGTCGGTTCGGCCGCGGACGACACCCTTGTCGGCACGCCTCAAGATGACGTGATCGTCGGCGCCGGAGGCAACGACAGGGTCCGCGGCAATGGGGGCAACGACCTGATCTGCGGGGGGCCGGGGAACGACTTGCTGCTCGGGGACTCGGGATCGGACGTCGTCGCGGGAGACCGGGGAGAGGACCGCCTTCAAGGCGGGGTGGACGCGGACGAGCTCCAGGGAGGCGGCGCCTACGACATCCTGTCCGGCGGCGAGGGGAACGACGTGGTCCGGGGTCAGAAAGGATCCGATCGGATCTCGTTCATCGACTCGGCTGCCGGTGTGGAAGTCAGCTTGCGGGATGGGCTTGCGCTCGGCGAGGGCCGGGACAGGATCTACGGCGTCTCGGGGGTCGGCGGGTCGGCGTTCGCCGACGTGTTGGAGGGCGATGCGGGCGAGAACCATTTCTTCGATCGAGGGGGGAACGACATCGTCAGCGGGCGCGAGGGACGTGACGGCTTCGTCACCGGCGCGGGACGAAACTCGCTCCGGGGCGGCCGGGGACGTGACTATTTCTACTGGCGGGAGGGGGAAGAGGGCGAAGAGCATCACGCTTCCATCGCCGGAGGGCCGGGCCTCGACGCTCTCGATTACACCGAATACCCCGGCCCGGGAGGGGTGCGCGTCGACCTGCGCGGGGGCATGGCCTCCGCGCTCGGGACTCAAGAGATCGCGGGTGTCGAAGCGGTCGTGGGCAGCCCCTTCAAGGACCTCATCTCCGGGAACGAGGCCGACAACGTCCTGTATCACGGCCCCCGCGAGGCGGCGGCGGGCGACGAGATGCTCGGCTTGTTGGGCGACGACGACCTCTTCGGAGGACGTGGAGCTGACACCCTCGTCGGAGGAAGGGGACGGGACTACCTCGAGGCTCGCGGCGGCCCCGACCTGGTGAGGGGTGGCCCCGGCAGCGACAACCTGTTGGGAGGCGAGGGGCGGGACAAGCTTTACGGGCGAGGGGGCCTCGACTGGTTCAGGGGAGGGAGCGGGCTGGACGCGTGCGACGCGACGCCGAGAGAGCCGGCGAGGTCCTGCGAGGCAGGTTTGTCCTAGGAGCGAGCTTTGGCGAGGACCTCCAGCATCTCTTCGCCGTAGGAATCGATCTTCGCCGGGCCGATACCGCTGATCGAGGCGAGCTCCTCGATAGACGAGGGATCGCTCGCCGCCACCTCCTTGAGGGTCGAGTCATGCAGCACCAGGTAGGGAGGAACCTCGTCCTGCCTAGCCCTGTGCAGGCGCCAGGCTTTCAGCTGCTCGACCGGCCCGATGGCCTCGCCGGGCTCGGGCCGGGCTCTTGCGGCCGCGGCCCTCCTGCCGATGCCCAGCTCCGTGAGGAAGGGGCTCGGCTTCAGCTTCGCGTCGCTCACCCACGTGATCGTGAGGTGCGTCTTCGCCCGCGTGATCCCGACGTAGAGCAGCCTGCGCTCCTCGGCCGCGGCGGCCTCGGTCTTGGACCTCTTCGACGGCATCTCGCCCTCCTGGAGCTTGGGCAGGAAGACGGCTTGGAACTCGAGCCCCTTGGCCCGGTGGAACGTAAGCAGGTTGACCCCCCTGCCGTCGCCGTGCCCGCTGAAGCGGCCCTCCACATCCACGACGAAGTCGGCCCCGGTGCGAACACCGTCGTCGAACTCCTCGGCTAGATGCACCACCCGGGCGAGATCGGCTTGCCTGGTCAGCTCCTGATCACCCACCCCGTCCGGCGGCGTGTCCGTGTACCCGGCGCGGCGGGCGTGTTTGAGGGCCGCGGCTGCAACGTCGGTCGAGCGGCTCTGGCCGAAGGCCGATCGGATCTGCCGGAACGTCTGCCGAGCGAGGAAGGCGGCGTTCGCGAGCTGGAAGGGAACCCCGGCCGCCGCCAGCGCTTCCTCGTGGTCGTCGAGCCGAAAGTTGGTGCGGTGAAGGATCGCCATCTCCTCGTAAGGGACCCCTTCGTGGTGCAACCTCTTCACCTGCGACACGATGAACCGCATCTCGGCGGCCTCGCTCGTGAAGACCTTGAACGTCGGCTCCTGCGAGCGCTCCACCTGCGCCCGAAGAACCTTCTCGGCCCCCCCGAGACGCGGGACGAGCTTGTTCGCCACCTCGAGGATCTGCGGGACGGAGCGGTAGTTCGCCTCGAGCTTGGCCACGAGCGTGCGCTGGTAGCGCCGCGGCATGTCGAGCAGGTAGCCCGCGCTGGCCCCGGTGAACCCATAGATCGATTGATAGTCGTCCCCCACCACGCAGAGGTCGTCCCGGCCACCGAGCCACAGCCGGAGGAGGGTCTCCTGAAGGAGGTTCACGTCCTGGTACTCGTCGACGGTGAAGGCCGAGTAGCGCGACCGCAGCCTGTCGCAGGCGTCCTCGTCGGTCTCGTACATCTGGATGGCTAACTCGAGCAGGTCTTCGAAATCGATGAGCCCCCGCTCCTTCTTGCCGCGCTCGTACCTCGTGAACACCCGCCCCATGAGGTCGGCTGGGATAGGGGGTTCGTGGTCGCCGAGAGACCCCTCGTACGCATCCGGCGTGATCCTTCGGTTGCGCGCCCACTCGACCTCGGTGGCGAGGTCCGCCGCGGGCCGGAACCTGTAGGGCTTCGGGAGGCTGTTCGCGATCTGGCGGAGGGCGAGGCCCTTAGAGGGAAGGATCTGCGCGGGCGGGTCGGGAGAAAGGTTCCGCAACTGGGCCAAGGCGGCCGAGTGGAAGGTCGAGGCCTTGGCGCCCTGCACCCCCAAGGCCGTCAGGCGATTCCGCATCTCACCCGCAGCCTTGTCCGTGAAGGTGACGGCCATGATCTGGTGCGGCTGGAAGGACCCAGAGGCGACCTGATTCGCGACCCTGCGGGTGATGGTCGTCGTCTTGCCCGAGCCCGCCCCCGCCAGGATGCAAACCGGCCCCCGTACCTGCTGGACCGCCCGTGCCTGCTCGTCGTTGAGGTTGCTGAAGATGTCTACGCTCACCTGTCCCACCCTAGCCTCGGACAGCGTCAGGAACGGGTCGCGTTCGTCTCCGCACGCCGCCGGGACCCCGGTCTGCCAAGATGAGCCGCAGCATCTCTGGCCCATCGCAAGGGACGGGACCGATGAAGGGGGACACAGCGGGGTTCGTGGTCCGGAACCACCTTCCCGGACGGTCACCGAGAGGCGTCCTTGCGTCCGTCCTTGCCCTCCTCCTGATGAGCGCTTGCACCGGCGATGGAGGGCCCTCGGGGCCAGATCCGGCCCTCACCGCGGCAGACGCCGAGCCGTCTCAGACACCGAGCCCGTCCTCGACACCCGAGCCTTCTGCCACAGCCACCGCGGAGCCGTCCCCATCCCCTTCGCCTGCCTCGGCCAGGGTGATCGTCCCGACGAAAAGGTGCCCTGGTATCGGAAAGGTGCCCAAGGAAGGTCAGGTCACCTTCTTCGAGAACCGGGAGCTCCGCGCCAAGTCCCCGCGCGGGGGCGAGCTGGAATGCCTCGTCCGTGGACGAAACGTGGGGGGGAATCTGCTCCCCGCCGTTTGGAGCCCGAGTGGGGACGCCGTCCTTCTCGGCGATCAGGTGCTGCGGCGCGATGGGTCTCTGACGAGACCATTGACCCCCTGGATCCGGGGGCTGGAGTGGTCGCCCCCTCGGGGCACCGCGGTCATGTACGAAAGTGAGGCATCGAAGTTGAAGAGGCGTTCGAGCACGGGAAAGGGCCGCGCCCTCGATATCTCGTTCCTCGAGAGGCACGATGCGGTCACCTTCCATCCCGCCGGCGAGCACCTCGCAACCTCTGGCCTCGACAGCAAGGGCGAGTACGGTCTCTACCTGGCCACGAAGACGGGGGCCGACCGACAGCCGCTCACCACAGGCGAAGCCGTCAGGCGGGTCACAGACCTGCGGTTCTCCGGCGACGGCAGGTGGCTCTACTACTCCGCTCGACACGGTCCTCGGAAGTGGCACTTTCATCGCCTCGAGATCGGCGGCGAAGGTCGTCTCGAAACCCTCGACCAGTCCCCGTTCCGGGTCACCTATGCCCTGTCCCCCTCCGGCTTCGTGGGGTGGTTCGCTGAAGGCCACTGCGCGATGGGGGAACCGGGCACGTTCCACGATCTCGGGACACCCCTCACGATCCCCAAGCGCTTCCGGTTCAGCAACATCCTGCCCGTGGGGTGACTCGGGGAGAAACTCGTCGTCCGCGTTGCAGAGCACCGGCTGCAGCGCAGCCAGCCAGGCAACGTCTGGGTACTCTCCCGGAACGAGCGACCTGTGTTCATAGACCACGAGAACTACGGGGCGTGGCTGTCAGGGCGCCGCCACTTCCTCCACCTCCTCCCCCGACTCGTAGAGTGGTCGCGAGGGCTCGGCCCCTCGCAGAGCAACATCCGGAGGACCAACCCTCTTGGAGTGGGTCTTCGTCTACCTGTGCGTGGTCGGTGGTGCAGCCCCTCGCCACCTTCGCTCGCAAAGACCTCTAGAAGGAAGGCATCAGATGCTCTATCCAGATATAGCCCCCGGGGTGCACCGGGGTCGAGGGCGCGTACACGAACTGGTACATCGTCGAGGACGAGGGCCGCCTCACGATCTTCGATTGCGGCCTCCCCGCATCGTGGTCCTCACTGCACGAAGCTCTTCGCCGGCTGGGAAGTCGAAGGGCGACATCGAGGCGATAGTCCTTACCCATGGGCACTTCGATCACACAGGGTTCGCCGAGCGCTTGCGCGGAGCTGGGCATACCGGTTTGGGTGTACGAGAACGACGTGCCGCTCACGAGACACCCTCTGCAGTACGGGCACGAGCGGAGCAGGATCCCCTACCTGTTCCTTCAAAGGCACTGCCGATCGCTGCGGCGTTGATCTCGAAGCGTGCGTTCCTAGCCCGCGCCCATCACCAGGTAACGAGGTTCACGGACGGCGCTTTGCGGTACCGGGAGGAAGCCCCGAGGCGATCTTCACCCCCGGGCACACGCTGGGCCACACGTCCTTCGCCCTCCCGGTCGCGGAGCGGTCGCAGCGGAGATGCCATCGTGACCCTCAACCCGTACACGGGGCAGACCGGACCGCAGATCGTCTCCCGGGCAGCCACGGTCGACAGCGAGCGGGCGCTCGCCTCCTCAGCAACCTGCCGGTAACGGAAGAGGCGAACCTTCTGACGGGCCACGGTGAGCCGTGGACGGGCGGCATCGGAGAAGCCGTTGCCCTGGCCCGCAGCAAGGGCGTGACCTAGCGCCGCCGCCTCTTGCTCTCGTCGTCCCGCTTGCGGTCACGCCTTTCCTTGCCGTCCCGGCGGGCCTTGCCGTCTCGCCGGCTCTCCTCTTCGCGCCTCCTTTTGTGCTCGCGCTTCTGCTTCGGTACCCGGTACGTCGCCGCCTCGTCCCTCAGACCCGGACGCAGCAGATGTCGGGCGCGGCGCGGGAAGGAGACGAAGCGCGGGTCCCCGTCAGCTACGTACCGCTTCTCGGGATGGCGGGCGAGCCGGCGCAGCCAGAACGACGAGCCCATGTCGGTCCGAGCGCCGACGTACGACTTCGACGCGATGCGAGGGATGGCGAGCGGATCGAAGGACCTGCTGAACGGCGAGGGCGCCGGTCTGTACCCCGCCAGCAGCACACCCTCGTGCTCGTAAGACCCGCGCCCCCAGCGTCCCTTGTAGGCCAGCTTCTTCCTGCGCGGCCAGCGACCATAGGGGAGCGCCACCGTCTTCACCTCGGCCTTCGGGGCTGCCTCGAGGATCAATCTACGCCCCAGCACCAGCTCCCGCCGGACGGAGGCGCCATCCATGCGAGAGAGGTCGGCGTGGTGGAGGGTGTGGTTGCCGAGCTCGAACCCTCTGCGATGAAGGTCCCGCAGCATGTCCATGCCCTGCGCGCTTGCGAAAGGTGGAGGCGAGCCATTGACATACATGGAGGCGATCGGCTCGAACCCCGGATGCCGCTTCGCGAAGTCGAGAAGGATCCCGACCGCGGTCCGCCTGTCCGGCCATGTCCCGGCGCGGTAGCCGAACTGGCTCGGCGAGCTGTCATCGAACGTCAGGACGACCGGGCTCTTCCCCGCGGGGAGATCTATCCGGCCGGTGACCAGGTCGATCGCCCTGACCGGCCGGTACCCCTGGCGATACAGCTTGCGCAGCTCTTTGCGGAAAGCAGTGGGAGACGTGTCGTAAGGGCTCACGGGGTTGGGGATCACCCGGTGGTACATGATCACCGGAACCAGCCCGAGCTCGTTCGCGCGCGAACGAGCTGCCTGGGCTTGAGCGCGCCGGAGCGCTCGCTCGGCCTGGTTTGGTCGATCTCGCTCGCCCGAGCCCTCCCCCGGACCTCCGAAGAGGCCGGTCCCCCACGAGTGGCCGAAAACCGTGCAACCGGGGACAGCCAACACGAGCGCCGCCAAGGCTAGAAAGAGCTTGTGTCTGGACATCCTCTGCATGGCCCGAAGCTATCTATCCCCGGAAGGAGACGGTGACCGTGTGTGTCTTCGTCTCGTCGCGGTCCCGCGACAGCAACCTGTGACGGATGCTTCCGTTCTCGAGGGTGACCAGCCCCACGTTGTTCTCCCCCACGAGGACCGCTCTCCCCGACTTGGGACGCAGATAGCGACGAGTTTCGCGGTAGTCGGGCTCCTCCGAGATCCCGAGCGACCGCGCCCTGCCGGGGGCAAGGAAGACCAGCGACTCTTCAGACCACTCGTCGTTGTTGGCCGCGCGATAGACGAGGCTCTTCTTTATCGGGGCGGCGTCCACTTGCGGCGGCTTTTCCCATCCGATCCGTTCGTGCTGTTTCGTGACGGCCCGCCCGAGAGCGTCTATCGCGAGCCGACTCAAAGCCCCGCTGTGCTTGAACGAACTACTGACCAGCTGGATGAACTCGATCTTCTTGACCCCTATCGAGAAGGAGGCGGCGACGTTCAAACCGTAGTGGACGTCCCCCGAGAGCAGGAGGCATCGTTCGAGGGCAAGGTCATCGATCAACAACGCCATGAAGTCGACGAAGCCCCGCAGGTTCGAGTGCCAGGCTTCGAAATCGATCTCGTAAGGTCCCACCTTGTCGACGAGGAACTTCTGCCGTCTCTCCTGGAGCTCGAGCCCAAAGATCGGAACAGGGCTCACCAGGACCAGCGGGCCCTCCGGCCTGTAACCCGCCTCCTTGACCAGGCCGATCACCCGCTCCCCCTCGCGCTCGCCGACGAGACGAGCAGCCTCATTCGGACTGTCGTAGCTCCGCTGGGTTCTAGTGTCGAGGAAGACGACGACCGGATCCAGGGGGGCCACGAAGCTCCACCTGTCGAACGACCACATGAGGTCGTCGTACCTCGCCCCCATCTCGGAGGCGCTCCCCACCTTCTCCTGAAGCGCCCCTGCAACTACCTCTTTGAACTCGTCATCGAACTCGTCCGGAGAGTTGCCCCAGCCCTGGAAGGCCCAGTAGGCGGCCAGGGCGTTCGCCACGACGCGTCGTCCCGTGTCGCTCCCCCACACCCTCTGGCGCCATTCCGCCGTGAGGTTCCAATCGTCGGTCACGTCGTGGTCGTCGAACATCATGTAGGTCGGCACGTTGGCAAGCACCCTTCGGACGGCCCCGAGGGCAGCCCTCTCCCGCTCGAGCCCCTCCGTCTCCTTGGCGAACCGCTTCCTTTCCTTTAGGCTCTGCTTCAGCGGCCCTCTTTCGAGGCGAGGACATCGGCCGCTCCCGAGGATGCGCTCCGGCCACAGATCCGGGTTCTGCGCGAACAGGCTACATCGCCGCTAACTCCCCGAAGGAGAGAAGGTGAGGTTGCCCGCTTTCCGAGGTGAAGCGGGCTCGCTCTCCGCCACCATCTCCGGCGGCCGTACACGGGTACCTGCGAGAGGTGGGGTCCCGGGGACGGATCCCCCATCCCCTCACCCATCAGGCGCGTCCAAGCTCGGTCAGGTGCCCGATGAGGGGCCCGGCCACCTCGTCGCCGTAGATCTGGTCCCCGTGAGGAACAGCGCGACCGGCCTCTTCAAGATCGTTTGGCGCCAACCGCAGGATCTGGTCCGCCGAGATGAACGTCCTCTCTCTCCTTGGCCGTGGAGGAGCCGGCACGACCCGTGCACGACGTTCATCCTTCCCCCCCGGCCCTGGATGAAGAAGGTGGGCAGGGGCTCGCCCTCGAGAGCGAGGTCCCCGAGTCCCAGCTCACGAAGGCCGAGGTCTCTCCTGCTGCCGTCTCGAACGGAGACGTCGTAGGCAAGAAGCTCCCCGACCGGGAACCCATCCGAGAAGGCGTGGCGGTCACGAGACGGACGGTGAGCCCGGGCCCGAGCTGGATGCTCTCTGCCTCGCCGGCGCCCACCGAGCCCGGTGCCCATCCTCAGAGCGAAAGATCTCCGCCTGGACGTGCGTCTTCTCGTCCGTGGCCAACCAGATGAGCACCCGGCGGAGGCTCCACCCGACGCAGGATCGGTCCTGCCAGGATCACCTAGAACCGGGCGCCGACCGCCAGCCAGGCCTCGGCGGCGCTGCGGTCACCACTGATCGTGAGGGCGGCCATGCCCGCGTTCCGCCGGCGAGCACCCGGCACAGCTCGATGGCGTCCCCTTCGATCGTCGCCGTCGGATCGTCTCCTGCCTGGAAGGTGCCCCCGGCCCCACCGCTCAGATGAAGCCGCACCTTCGCCCCGGACCCTGCGCGGCCCATTCCTTCAGGCAATCCGCCGCGATGCGTCGGTCCCCGGCCCCCAGATTCAGCTGCGACCCTGCGGCTCGCGATATCCAGCCGATGGCGAAGAGGTCCCTCGTGAAGATGGTGTCGCCGAGGAACCTGGAGCTGATACGCCGGTGACACCGCGCTAGAAGGGGATCGGCTTGAGGGCGACGCCGCCTCCGGCGGAATTCGAGGAACCGTGGCAGCGCCACCTGGAGGCGCCAGCACCTGTTTGGGCCCCAACGGCCTCGAGGGCCTCGACCTGGATCTGGTTCTGGGCATCGACGAGCGTCGGACACTCCTTGCGGATCGGCAAAGCCGCCTCGGTTTGCGCCATCATCACCCGCGGAGAGACGATCGCCTCCGCCCACCCGAGGAGGTGGCCGGCGATATCCTTCACGCTCGCGCCAGGGCAGTCGGTCGGCGCTCCCATGCATCCGCAGGAAGGCTGCGGAGCCTCTTCCAGGAAGACCTGGTTCTGTCCCGCCCCGATCTCCATCGCCCGCGATGGCCTATCGGCGGCAAGTGCTCCAGAGCGATCGACGTAGGCTAACAACCATCGACAGAGATTGTGAGGTTTCCGCCCCCGTACCATGGTTAGGGTGGAGTGAAGGCGCCCCAGCGCCGGCCCGGCCGTCCCTCGGAACCCAATTGAAGCGAGGGCTCCTCAAGATGTGTCCCAACTGTGGTGGGCGCCGTATCTTCCAAGCCTTCTTCACGATGAAGCCGAACTGCCCCGTGCAACTACTCCTTCGAACGTGAAGAGGGCTACTGGACCGGCGCGATGATCGTCAACATGTAGCCTGCATCGCCTGGTTCGCTGTGCTCTTCGTCGGCACGCTCATCGCCACTCTCCCGGAAGTCGAATGGGTGCCGCTGGCGATCGTCGCTCTGGTCACGAACGGGCTCCTACCGATCGTTTTCTACCCTCACTCGAAGACGATCTGGATGGCGCTGGACCTTTACTGGCACCCGATCGGGCCGGCCTAGGGCTCTGCGTTCGCCTCGACGATCCTGATGACCTCGTCCAGCGAGTCGAGGAAGATATCGAGCAGCCGCGGATCGAAGTGGTTGCCGCGTCCCTCCTGCATGATCTGGATGGAGCGGCCCAGAGGGATCGGCTCCTTATAGACACGGCGAGAGATCAGAGCATCGAACACGTCGGCTATCGCGGCGATCCGGCCCGGCTCCGGGATGTCCTCCCCGACCAGGCCTCTCGGATACCCCGAGCCATCCCACTTCTCGTGATGGGTGAGGGCGATGTCGGCGGCGAGCACGAGCAGCGGGGATTGGGACTCCTTGAGGATCTTGTGGCCGATCTCCGCATGTTTCTGCATCTCGAGCCGCTCTTCTTCTGTGAATCGGCCGGGCTTACGGAGCACGCTGTCCGGGATCCCGATCTTGCCGACGTCGTGCATGATGCTCGCGAGGCGGATCAGCTCGCCCTCCTCCTGATCCTCCGTCACGCGCACCGCGAGCAGCCCGCAATACCCACTCATCCTCTGGATGTGCCTAGCCGTCTCGTTGTCCCTGTACTCCGCCGCGGTCGAGAGCTTCTGAACCGTCTCCTCGCGAGACAGCATCAACTCTTTCTCCGCCTTCTCCAGACCGGAGATGGCGTTCCAGAGCTCCGCGGTTCGCTCCTTCACCATCCGCTCGAGACGGCCTCTTTGGCTGCGTTGGTCGATCTCGAGGGTTCGCCTTCTAAGGGCGTTCGCCATGTTGATGAGGATCTCGTTGGCCTCGAATGGCTTCACGATGTACCCGTAGGCACCAACTTCCAGGGCACGTTCCGCGAGTTGCGGGTCGTCGACCCCGGTGACCATCACGGTGGCGACATCCGGGTATGAGACCGCGAGCTCCTCCAGGAGGTCGAGCCCGGAGGCGCCCGGCATCGTCATGTCGGTGAAGCACACGGCGTACTCTTCGCCGGCCAGGAAATGGCGGGCCTCTGCGACGTCCGCGGCTGCCGAACAGCTGTACCCGCTCTTCTCGAGGACGCGCGTGACGATCCTTCGGACCGGTTCCTCGTCGTCCACGACCAACACCCTGACGCCCTGCTCGTCCATGATCCCCCCCAGCGCCTCGTGTCTGAGACGCCCCCTAACCTACTAGTAAGAAGTCTTTTGAGGGGGTCGCACCGGAACCTCCAGGCCCATGGCCAAGGAAATCTCATCCCCGGGAGGGGAGGCCAGCAGGCCTCGCCCGGCCAGTCTTCCGGCAGCGAGCGCCGTCGAGGCGTCGCCCCGAAAGGCCGCCCACGACCCCTGCATGCAGAGCCGTGCGCAGGCATACGTAGAAGCGAGGCCGAGTGCCGCAGTCCGAGCGAGAGCCTGGTCTTCACGCGCCCGGGCAAGGAGAACCTTCAGTGGCCCCAGCGCCTCGAGCACAGCCGCGACAGGCGCCGCGACCGCAGGGTGAGTAGCCTGTTCCCGCAGCGCGCTCGTCTCTTCGAGCAGAGCGCTTGCGGCTCCGTTCTTGGCCTCGGCACGCAGGAGGTCGAGGGACAGGACATTCGTGGTGCCCTCCCAGATCGGCATGACGTGAGTGTTCCGAACGAGCGCCGGAAGGCCCGAGTCCTCGCAATAGCCAACCCCACCTAGAGCCTCCATCGCCTCCGCGGCCCCCGCGACCGCCCACCTGGCAGTGGCGAGCTTCGTCACCGGCGTCAGCGCTCGAAGGAGCGTCTCCTCGTTCCCCGCCGCCCTTCCTTGCTCTACACGTCCCATCAGCTCGCAGCACCTCATGACGAGCGCCAGGGCGACCATGTGATCGACCGCGAGGCCGGCGAGCGTCGCCTGGTGCGCCGGGTGCAGATGCAGAGGCCGTCCGAACACCTCGCGCACCCCTGCGAACGAGCGCGCCCAGGCAAGCCCCCTTGCCATCGAGCCCGCGGAGCCGAGCGCGTTGTGGATCCGGGTGATATTGAGCATCGTCGCGATCCGGCGGACACCACCTCCATCCACCGGCCCTACGGGATGAGCGAGCGCTCCCTGCAACTCGAGCTCGGCCGTCGGAAGAGAACGGGTGCCCAGCTTGTCCTTCAGCCTCCGCACGAAGATGGTGTTACGCGTGCCCTCTTCGAGGGTCCTGTGCACCCGGAACAGCGCCAGCCCTCTCGATCCTTCCGGGGCTCCCTCGGGGCGGGCGAGGGTGAGAGCGACCTCCGACGTGGTCGCGCTCGTGAACCACTTCGTCCCATAGAGGTGCCAGGCGCCATCCTCGTCCCGCTTGGCCACCGTCTCGGTACCTCCCACGTCCGAGCCTCCGGTCATCTCGGTCATCCACTGTCCGCTGGTCCAGGCGCGAGAGGTATCCCTCGTCGTGAGCCGGTGCACCACCTCGAGGTCATCCGAGGCCCCATGGAGAAGCAGGGTCCTTGCCGCCGCGTCCGTCATGGCCACGGGGCAGCTGTAGAGGGCAGACGAGGGTCCCCACATCATCACGAGGGCTCCCCACACGAGCCTCGCGGAATCTCCATAAGGGGAGCTCTCGTACGGGAGCGCGGTGACGCCCCTTGCCACCCCCAACCGCCCAAGCTCGAGGTAGGCCGGCGAGACCTCGATCTCGTCGACCCTTGCCCCCCAGGTCGAATAGGGGATGTGACGTGGCGGCTCTTGCTCCGCCCTGAGGGCAAGCGCGATCGTGCGCTCAGCCGTCGCCAACTCACCCATGGCCTGAAGCTCAGGCTCGGCGGCCTCGAAGAGCTCGTCGCCGACGTACCATCGCAGAGATTCCCTCAAAGCCCTGTCCCCGGTCCACGCGCTCGGGAGGCGCGGAGGAGTCTGCTGGAAGCCCATACGGGCAAGCTTATGCTCGGGTCGATGACCGAGCAGGCGATATCCGTTTCCGATCTCCGCATGTCCTACGGCCCCCTAGAGGCCGTTCGAGGGGTGTCGTTCGAGGTCGCGGCGGGCGAGGTGTTCGCCCTCTTGGGCCCGAACGGGGCCGGGAAGACGACGACGGTGGAGATCCTCGAGGGTTACCGGCAGCGCACGTCCGGGGAGGCGCGCGTACTCGGCCATGACCCCGGCAAGGGCGAGAGGGCCTTCAGGGAGAGGATCGGGGTGGTGCTGCAGGAGACCGGCGTCGAGCCGTTCCTCACCGTGGCTGAGGTGATCGACATGTACCGCGGCTACTACCCCCACCCCGGCCGGTCGACGAGGTCATAGAGGTCGTTGGCCTCGGCGACAAGCGACACACGAGGGTGATGAAACTATCGGGGGCCCAGCAGAGAAGGCTCGACGTCGCCGTCGGGCTGGCCGGCGATCCCGACCTCCTCTTCCTCGACGAGCCGACAACGAGGTTTCGACCCCTCGGCGCGCCGGAGCGCGTGGGAGATGGTCCAGAACCTGAAAGCACTCGGTAAGACGGTGTTCTCACGACCCATTACATGGACGAAGCGCAGCACTCGCGGACCGGGTGGCTCTGATCGTGGGCGGCAAGATAGTGGCCGAGGGCAAACCCTCCGAGCTCGGGGGCTCGCAGAAGGACGTCACCTCGATCACCTTCCAGACCCATCCGGAGGCCTCGCTGCCCCCGGCCCTCGAGCAGGACTCGATCCGCAACGGCGGGGACGTGACGATCCGCACGAAACGGCCGTCACCCTCCACGCCTTGACGACATGGGCCCGGGGGAGGACGTGGAGCTGAGGGGCCTGGCGGTGGCGAAGCCATCGCTCGAGGATGTCTACCTGGAGCTCACGAGACCTGCAGAGGCCGCAACGTCATGAGCACCCTCGCACTGACATTTCGTCAGGTCGCGTTCGAGAACCGCTCCTTCTGGCGGAACCCCGCCGCCGCTTTTCTTCGTCTTCCCTCATGTTCCTGGTCATCTTCACGTTGCTGTTCGCCGACGACAGGCGTTTCTACGTTCTCTGCGATCGCTGCCTTCTCGGTGATCACGTCCTGCTACACGAACGTTGCCATGAGCATCACGTTCTCCACCAGGACCAGGGGGTCCTGAAGCGGAAGTGGGCACGCCACTTCCCCTGTCCGCGCTCCTCGGCGGTCAGTTCCATCCGCGTCGTTGCGGTCCTGCTCGTTGCCATCGTCACCGCGTTCGGCAAGCTCGTGTACGGCACGCCGGTGCCGCTGGACACCCTCCGGCGTTCCTGTTGACCCTGGTGGTCGTGGGGGCCGCTTCCTTCGCCGCTATGGGACTCGCGGATCACCGGCTTGGTCCCCAACGCAGATGCGGCGCCTCCGGTGATCAACTTCTCGATCCTCCCGTTGCTATTCATCTCGGACATCTTCATCCCCACCGACAACCTTCCGTCGTGGCTGGACGCGTCGTCGACTTCTTCCCGATCCGGCACTTCTCGGAAGCCATGCAGGCCGCGTTCAACGGCTCCGGCCCGGACGCCTTCCGGTGGGGTGACCTCGCGGTCGTCGCTGCCTGGGAGTGGCCGGGGTGCTGGATGGCGCTGCGGACTTTCACATGGGAGCCGCGCCGTTAGCCACTTGACGTTCGCTCCCCGCTGGTCGAAGACGGCCGGATCGTCTTCTCCTTCCCCGACCCCGATCGCGACCTCGCCACGGTGCGTCTCAACCAGGAGATAGTCCGCCCCCGGTGCGGACCGGAGTTCACCTGGCGCGAGGACGAGGGCGCCTGGGCCTCGAGTCCTCCTGCGCCCCGACGCGGCCCGCATGGAGTACCAGTTCCAGCTCGTCCACGATGGCGGCGAGGAGGAGTTCATCCAGGATCCGGGGACCGCGCTGACCGCTGAGGACGGCGTTCGGCGAAAAGTCGGTCCTGGAGCTCCCCGGTTACTCGAGGCCCGGATGGATCGACAGGGAGCCGAGCGACCACGGGCAGATGGAAAACCCTCGAGCTCCGCAGCCTGGGCCAGAGACGAAGGGTCTACACCGAGCTCTGGAGCCCCGGAGGGACCGACCCCGCGGAGTCATTGCCTCTCCTCATCGCACACGACGGTCCCGACTACGCCCGCTTCGCGGGCCTTCACCGCATGCTTGCCATCGCCATCGAGGACGGACGGATCCCCAAGGTGAGAGCGGCATTGGTCGGGGCCTTCGACAGAGACGAGACCTACTCGGCCTCCGCCGCCTACTCCAGAGCCCTGGCCCACGAGATCCTTCCACAGCTCCTGGATCGCGCCCCCACCCCGCACGGCAGGACCATGAGGATCGGGATCGGGGCGAGCCTGGGAGCTCTCGCGCTGCTCCACGCGCATCGCAGGAGCCCCGCTACCTTCGGTGCCCTCTACCTGCAATCGGGGAGCTACTTCCGGCAGCGGTACGACAAGCAGGAATCGGGCTTCCGGCGGTTCAGGCGCATCTCCCGCTTCATGGGCGAGGCGCTGAGCGCACCGGAATGGGCGCACCCGATCTCGCTCGTCCTCACTTGCGGGACGGTGGAGGAGAACCTCGCCAACAACAGGGCCACCGCGGCGGCCCTCGAGCGGCAGGGGTACGACGTGAAGATGGTCGAGAACCGGGACGCACACAACTGGGTCGGGTGGCGAGATACCTTCGACCCTCACCTCATCGACCTGATCGCGAGGATGTGGGCATGAGGAGGGACAGCGTGATGCTTGATGCCCCTTCCATCGGAGGAGCGGGCGAGGTCTTCGCATACGGCCATTACGGGCGGCCCCTGCTCGTCTTCCCCTCTCAGCAGGGCCGGGCCTTCGACTACGAAGAGCGCGGCATGATCGATTCGATCGCACACCTCATCGACGCGGGCAAGGTCAAGGTCTATTGCGTCGACAGCTTCGACGCAAGGAGCTGGGACCTCGAGGGGGCCTCTCTCGAGGAGAGGGCGCTGAAGCACGGACTGTACGAGGAGTGGATCGTGGGGCAGGTGGTCCCCTTCATCCAAGCCGACAGCGGCGGGGCCACCGAGATCATCGTCACAGGCTGCAGCCTCGGCGCCTTCCATGCGGCTAACTTCGCCCTGAAACGCGCCGACCTGTTCCCCCTCGCCATCTGCCAGAGCGGGATCTACGACATGTCACATCTGGCCGGTGGGGAGCGAGGGGACGCCTTCTACTTCAGCAATCCGGTCGACTACGTCGGAAACATGCAGGGGGACCATCTCGACTGGCTCCGCGGCCGGGTGAGCCTGGTGCTCGTGTGCGGGCAGGGGATGTGGGAGGACACCACCGGCGCCCTCCAGAGCACGAAGCGGTTCGCCGGGATACTGGCGGCCAAAGGGATCCGGCACGAGATGGACCTGTGGGGGCACGACGTCCCTCACGACTGGCCCTCGTGGAGGAACCAGATCGCCCACCATCTCCCGCGCTTCGTTTGATGCCCGCCTTCATCCACACGCCCGTCCACGTCAAGCTCATTCGTCCACCGCGCCTAGGAGGGTCGTGATGCCTAACCATCTGATCGGGCTGATGCTCGGGGCCGAGGAGGATTGGCCCACCGCATACGAGGCCCTGATGCGCCGGTTCAACCCCACGATCACCTACAGGGGCCAGACGCACACGTTCTCGACGGAGCGGGTGACGCACGAGCCGTTCGACCTGAGGGCGACGCCCCGGTACTCGCTCGTGATCGACAGGCTCGCTCACTGGTACTCGCTGTCGAGGGAGTGGCTGAAGAAGGTGGCGCTGATGGACAGGGTCTACCTCCTGAACTCCCCCTTCACGTTCCAGGCGATGGAGAAGCACGCCGCCTACTGCGCCATGAGGCGCCTCGGGCTCAAGGTTCCCGAGACGTGGATGATCCCCCACAAGGTCGGGCCGTCCGACGAGCGTTACCCGTATACCTCGAGCAAGTACGCACAGCCTTTCGACCTGCCCCAGATCGCCGAGCAGATCGGCTATCCCCTCTTCATGAAACCGTTCGACGGGGGGGCGTGGGTGGGCGTCACGAAGATCGACGGCCCCGAGGAATTGAAGAAGGGATACGACGAGTCGGGCACCCGACTCATGCACCTGCAGAAGTCGGTCGACAACTTCGACGTCTTCGTCAGGAGCCTCTCGATCGGCGCTGAGACCCTGGTCATGAAGTTCGAGCCGGACCGGCCGATGTTCGACCGCTACCAGGTCGCCCACGACTTCCTCAGCCCGGAAACGGGCAAAGAAGTGATCGCTATCGGCAAGCTCGTGAACGCCTTCTTCAGGTGGGAGTTCAACTCGTGCGAGACCCTCGTGAGGGGCGAGGAGGTCTACCCGATCGACTACGCGAACGCGGCCCCCGACGTATCGATAACGAGCCTCCACTACTACTTCCCCTGGGCGATCAGGACCCTGCTGAAGTGGACGATCTTCTGCACCGTCACGAGCCGAAAGGTGCACGTAGATCAGGACACCGCCAGGTACTTCGAGATAGCCGACAAAGACGACCTGTCCTATGAGGAGAAGCTGGGCGAGTACATGAAGCTCGCCTGCTCCTTCTTCGACCTCGACGAATACGAGGAGTTCTGCGAGCAGCACCTTCAGGGGATAGACGAGGCGGTCGTGGAGTTCATCGCCAGCGAGGAGTTCGACAGGATCCTCGTCGATACGGTGGTAGCGACCTTCCCGCCCCACGAGCACGAGAGGTTCATCGCTCATTACCGGGGGCTCCTCGGCGCCTGGGTCAAGGACCAGCCTGCCTCCGCGCCCACGGGATAGGGCCGGTCAGCCCGGGAGCGGCTCCTCCACCGGCCCCTGGCGGGTGTAGCCCTTGAGGGCCGGGATGCCATAGGCGACCGCCGCCGTTCCGATGAGGCAGGCGATCCCGCCGACCGCCACCGATGGCCCGGCGCCGACCAAGCCGGCCAGGAGACCGGCCTCGAGGTCCCCCACCCGCGGCCCCCCCGTCACGACCATGATGTTGACCGAAGTGACTCGCCCTCGCAGGCTGTCGGGCGTCTCTTGCAGCAGCATCGTCCCGCGGAAGATCGCGCTCACCACGTCCGCCGCGCCCGCGAGAGCGAGGAAGAAAAGCGTGAGGGGAAGGCTCCACAAAGAGAGACCGGCCAGCGTGATCGCTCCGCCCCACGCCACCACCGAAGCGATCACCGCCAAGCCCTGCCGGCGGACACGAGTTACCCAGCCCCCAGCCAGCGCCGCCAGGAGGGCCCCCACGGACGGGGCTGCGTAGAGGAACCCGACGCCTCCCGCGCCGATCTTGAAAACCTCGTCGGCAAGAGCGGGGAACACAGCGCGCGGCATCCCGAAGATCATCGCCACGAGGTCGATCACGAAGATCGATAGGAGCAGCGGAGTCCTGAAGGCGAAGCTGAGGCCCTCCTTGATAGCGGCGATGCCTCCCCGCTCCTCCCCCGGCTCGGGCGCCGATGAAGGGACCCAGCGCAAGGAGACTTGCGCGGCCACGAAGGTAAGGGCGTCGATCATGTAGACCCAGCCGAGGTCGAAGTTGGCGATCATCACGCCCCCGACCGCCGGACCGACGATCTGCGTGGTCTGGAAAGCGACCTGGCGAAGAGCCATGGCGGCCGGAAGCTGGTCCTCGCGGATGAGGCCCGGCATGATCGCGCTGCGCGCCGGCCGGTCGATGGCACTGAGGGATGAGGCGATGGCGGTGATCAAGTAGATCGAAGGAAGGGACGCGCTGCCGGAGAAGGTCAGTAGCCCAAGCGCCACCGAGGTGAGCAGCAGACCGATATTGGCGCGAGCCACAACACGCCTGCGATCGACCGCGTCTGCGTAGGCGCCGCCGAGGATGGAGAAGGCGATCAGAGGGATCACCTCGACCAAACCGATCAGACCCACCGCGACCGTCGACCCGGTGAGTCTGTACACCTGCCACGGGACGGCGACGAACCGCATCTGCGTCCCTATCAACGAAACCACCTGCCCGAGCCATAGAGCCCGATACGCCTTGGACTCGCGCAGGGGGGAGATGTCGAGGGCCAGAGCTTTTGCCCCGGCTACACGCCTGCTCACGGGATGTTCGTCAGTATTTGATGTGCGAAAACTGCGAGATCTTCTCTGTGTTGTGGAGAGCGTCGATCAAGCGAACGGTCCCGGACCGGTGCCTCATCACGATCGACTGGGTCAAGGCGCTCTCCCCTCTGTAGCGAACCCCGTTCACCAGATCTCCATCGGTCACCCCGGTGGCTGCGAAGAACACGTCGTCGCCTGAGACGAGGTCGTCCGTGGTCAGCACCTTGTCGAGGTCGTAACCCATCGACTCGGCGGCGGCCCGCTCCTCCTCGTTGCGAGGCCAGAGCCGTCCCTGGATCACGCCGCCGAGGCACTTGATCGCCGCGGCCGCGATCACCCCTTCCGGCGTGCCCCCGATACCGACCAGCATGTCGACCCCCGAAGCATCGCGGGCTGCTGCGATCCCACCGGCCACGTCCCCGTCCGATATGAACTTGATACGCGCCCCCGCCTCGCGGACTTCCTTCACGATCTGCTCGTGGCGGGGGCGATCGAGGATGACGACGGTGAGGTCGTCGATGGCCGTCTTCTTGACCTTCGACAAGCGCGCCAGGTTCTCGGCGATCGGCGCTTCCAGATCGATGACGTCATGGGCTTCCGGACCGGCTGCGATCTTCTCCATGTACACGCAGGGGCCGGGATCGAACATGGTGCCGCGCTCGGCGATGGCCACGACCGCCAGGGCGCCGTTCATGCCCTTAGCGGTGAGAGTCGTGCCGTCTATCGGGTCGACCGCAACGTCAACAACCGGAGGCTCCCCATTCCCGATGCGCTCGCCGTTGTAGAGCATCGGCGCGTTGTCCTTCTCTCCCTCGCCGATGACGACGGTCCCGTCCATCGTGACCGTGTCGAGAAGCAGCCGCATGGCGTCGACAGCCGCCCCGTCCGCAGCCTCTTTATCGCCGCGGCCCATCCACTTGGCGGCTGCGAGGGCCGCTGCCTCCGTGACCCGGACCAGCTCCAGGGCCAGGTTCCGGTCAGGCCCCATGGAATCAGCCAACAGTGCTCCCTAGGTAAGCGTTAGTCGTGGACGTAGACGTACCTGCCGACCGGGTTCCGGTCGAAGAACGGCAGCGATACGTACATCGGCAGCCTCACGCAGCCGTGGCTAGCGGGGTGGGTGGGAACCGATTTGCTCCCGTGGAAGGCATAGCCCCCGATGAAATAGAGGGGGTTGTAGAGCACGCCGAGGCGGCCGTGTCTCTCACCTCGGATCTTCCGTTGGATGGTGAACTCACCCCTCGGCGTGTGAGCCTTGTAGGTCTCCCCATCCACCGTGTAGTACTCCTCGTTCCCCGAGGACATGGGAAGGGTGTTGAGGACCTTGCCGTTCCTCACCTCGAACACCACCTGCCGGGAGATGTCGACGTTCAACATGTCGTCCCGGCCCCTGGTCGTGACCCGGGGCCGGTGAGAGGTGGCTATCGCCGTCATCTGCTTGGGGGTGACGACACCATCTCGACGCAACTTGTGAACCTTCTCGAAGGCATAGGTCGCTTGAAGCGTCTTGTACCCGAAGGTCCCGTCGGGAGCCCCGGCCGGGTAGGTCTTGGCCCGTAGGGCCTTCTGAAGGTACGTGACCTCCGCCCCCGTTGAGCCCGAGCGGAGCGTCACGTCCCACCGGATGGGGTGGGCGCTCTCGAGCCGCCCCAGGGTTCTGAGGTTGTAGCCCTTCCTGCGCAGCCCGTCGATGATCCTCGGAAGCGCCCTCCTGTTGCTCGGCTTCCACAGCTCCAAGCCGACGATCGCCCCGGGCTGGACGTTCCGCACCACCCTGCGGGCCACGCTGCGTGCCTTTCCCCAACCGCCCTTATAGGTCCATCTGACGGAGCGGTACCCGAGGGAGCCGGCGACCTGAAGGACCCGTAGGTCCCGCACGCCCTGAGGCGCCCTCAGGAACGGCCGGCTGCCGATCCCGAGATCGGCCAGCGCGTCCTCGCCTCGGAGGATCGATGACCTCAAGGCATCGTTGCCGAGGCGGGTGAACAAGGTCCTGTTCCACCCTCTGTTCCCGAAATCGTGACCGGCCCGGCTCATCCTGCGGACCCTCGCCTGATGCCGCCTCACCCAGGCACCGTGCATGAAGAAGGAGGCTCGTGCCTGCTTGCGCTCCAGGTCCGAGAGGACGTTGTCCAGGGCTACCCGCTTGGCGACCCCTTCGAAGGTGAGGAAGGCGACCTTCTCTCTCGGGCCCACGACCCATTCGCTGGGCGGCAGCCCGGCCGCCGCGGGCACAGCTGGGAGTGCCAAGAGGGCCGAGATGAGGGTCGTCGCCAGGACGCCGCGGACGGTGCGCATGTGGCCGGGAGTGTACCGCTACCGCGGCCTGCGCCGCCCCAGGACGACGACGGCAACCAGCAGGATCGCCCCTCCCAGTACCGCAAACACGGCGGTCAGAAGGCCCCCCGATCCGCTCCCGCCCCCGGAACCAGCGAATGACGGGGGAGGGGAAGCGTCACGCTTCTGCCTGAGAGGGAGCAGCTTCACCGCGCTCGGGGTCGAGTAATAGAGGCCTTCGGGCCCCCATGCCAGCCCCACCACCCCCTCGTCATCCGACAGGATCCGCTCGTCGGAGAGCGCTTGCTCTCGATCTGGGTCGAGCTCCACCCGGTGGATGGAGCCTTCTGCAAAGCTTCCGAAGAAAAGGTCCCCGGCGACGGGGGCCGGCGCGTCTTCGGACGCGAAGGTGATGCCCGTCGGCACGATCACCTCCTCGTAGGAGAGGACCGGGTCGCTACACTCGATCCCCGACCCCGTCGCAGAACGGCCCGCTGACCTCCGGCCACCCGTAGTTGCCCCCGGCCTCGATGCGGTTGATCTCGTCGAAGGACTCGGGCCCGTTCTCGGACACCCAGGGTGTTCCCGTCAGGGGGTCCACCGTCAGGCCGAACGGGTTGCGGTGACCCACGGAGAAAGATGGGGTGTCGGGCCAGGGATTGTCCCGGGGCACCCCGCCCTCGGGCGTGAAGCGGTACACCTTTCCTCCGAGCACCTGGGGGTCCTGCGCCTTACCGGAGTCGTGCTGCTCACCGTGGGAGACCAGCAGCATCCCCGACCGGTCGAAGGCGACGCCGCCCCCATTGTGATAGCCGGACGCGTCCAGACCTTCGACGATCCGCTCTGGCTCTCCGCCGTCGGTAGGCACCCGCCAGATCGCGTTCGAGTCCCCGGAGGGGGCCGTCGCGAACACCTAGACGGCCGGGTCGGCGTCTCCAGGCGGAACGGCGATCCCCAGGAGCCCCGCCTCCCCCACGGTCGTTGTGGGGATCTCCGCCAGCGGTTCCTCGATCAGCCGGCCACCTTCAACGACGCGGATGCGCCCGGGGCGTTCCGTGATGAACATCCTGTCCCCCGCGAAAGCGATGCCGACGGGGAAGTTGAGGTCGCTCACCACGATCACGGGCTCGGCTTCGAAAGGAAGCGGCGCGGACTGAGGAGCGGCCGAGGCCACGGCCGTCCCTGCGAGGATCAGCCCCAGGACGAGGCTCAGTCGCGCCGCTGCTACGGCGACGACTTCTCCTCATCCGGGGAGGGCTCAGGCTCCGGGGAGGGCTCGGCCGGAGGCGAAGGGGTGGCCTCGGCCTCGGGCTCGAAGGGGTCGTCCGCTTGGGCCGGACAGGTCCCTCCGGTCTCGGGCGGTTGACCGCCGAACTCATCGACGTACTCCTGTATCGCTTCGATGTCGAGCGTGTCGAGGCGCATCAACCTGCTCCAGGAGGAGACCGCGATGGGCGTTTCCATCCCCTCGTAGGGCGCGGAGAAGACGAAGTCGCCCTCCCGGGTCACGAGCTCCTCGATCTGCTTGATCTGCTCGGGGTTCAGGTCGGGCTTGTACTGGATGCCGACCGCGCCGTGCTCGAGCATGTGCACCTGGGTCTCGTCCGGGATCGACTCCGCGAAGACCCCACAGACGCCGGGCTGAGGATCGTGGGTTCCCGACACGGCCGGGGTGGACTCGTAGCTGAGGTCCCCTTCCTGGTGGGAGTTCACGCCGGTGCTGCTGAAGGACTCGATCGGACGGCCGTTGATCTCGGTGGGCCTGTTCTGGCGGAGGAAGATGAACCAGACGAGCCCTGCCACCAGCAGGAGGATCAGCGACGTCCGTACCAGGCGCTCCCGGCGTTGCCTTCGTTGCTGCTCCCGCAGAGCCTCGGCCTTCTGTCGCCGTCGCTCCTCTAACTGACGCTGCCGCCGCTCTTGGAGCTCGGCCCCGCTCGCGCCGCCACGCTTGTTCTTGTTCTTTCGCGCCATGCTTCGAGGCTATCGTCTTCCGCGACATGGATTCCCCCACCTGGCAGACCGTCCTCGTTGGGGCCCTGCTCCTGAACGCGGTGCTCGGATTCGGATACCGGGTCTACAGGCTTTCCAAGGGAGGCCCCTTGGGCGATGTCATCGGGCAGGCTGCTCTCGGGATCCTGCTCATCGGATTGGCCCTCGCGGTGGCCCTCGGAGGCGGATGGGCGCGGTGGCCCGCCCTCGTCTACGGGCTGCTATTCGGGCTCCTCGTCATGCCCGTGTGGACCTTGGCCGTACTGATACCCCTTCGGCCGGAACGGGTCGACTGGGCCTTCACCGGCTTCTACTGGGCGGCCCTGGCGCTCATCTGCGTCGCCGCCTTCGCCCTCTGAAAGCCCTTAGGTGCTCTTCGTCAGGAGACCCCAGTCGTCGAGCCGGCGCGAGAGCTCTTCCGAGGTCGTCTGATAGATCATCGCGAGAGCCATGAGGTCGTCCTCCCGGATGGTCAGGACGCGTCCGTTGAAGTCCCCACGTTGCACCTGGATCGCGGTCGCGAAGCGGGATATGTAGTCCCGATCCTGCTCGGGGATCCTGCTGAGGCCCTCGAGGTCGATGACGACCCGGCGGCGGACGTCTGCGTTGCCGGGAGCGACCGCGCTCCCGTCGTCCGGGATGATCTCGGATACCGGCACGCCATAGAAGTCCGCGAGTTCGGACAGCTTGGAGACGGTGACGTTGCGGTCCCCCCGCTCGTAGGCCCCTACGACAGCCGCCTTCCATTTGTCGTCCGATGCCTGCTGGACGTCCTGGAGCGACATGTTCTTCTGGATCCGGATAGCTCGAAGCCGCTCTCCCAGCGCCTTTGCGTAGTCCCCGTTGCTCAAGTCCAGCCCTCACCTTCTGCCACCGGCGGATACCTCCACCACAGATAGTAGTTCCAGGCCCACCATTAGACACTCTCTGTGAACATCCTCTCAATTTTCGCTACTCCCCGCGTTCGATTTGTCGATGGGCGGGGCTAGACTTGCCAGCTATGAGAGCACTATGGAAGGGCGCCATCACGTTCGGCCTCATCACGATCCCGGTGAGGCTCTATTCCGCCGTCCAGGAGAAGGGCCTCAAGTTCCACATGCTGCACGACGAGGACTCCGGCCGCATCAAATACAAGCGCGAATGCAGCAAATGCGGCAAAGAGGTCACCTGGGACGACATCGTCAAGGGTTACGAGTACACGAAGGACCACTACGTGACGTTCACGGACGAGGATCTCGACGCCCTGGATGTCGACTCGATCCACGCGATCGACGTCGTCTCCTTCGTGCCCCTCGAGGCGATCGACCCGATCTACTTCAACAAGACCTATTACGTCGCGCCGGAGCCCTCCGGACTGAAGGCGTACAAGCTCCTCGCGGAGGCCCTCGAAGCCGAAGGGCAGGTGGGGATAGCAAAGGTCGCCTTGCGAGAGAAGGAACAATTGGCAACCGTGCGCCTCAAGGACAACGTCTTCGTCCTCGAGACGATGCACTGGCCGGACGAGATCCGCGAGCCGGAGTTCGAAGAGCTCGACAAGAGCATCAACGTGAGAGACGCAGAGGTGAAGATGGCACGCCAGCTGGTGCAGCAGCTCTCCAGCGACTTCGAGCCGAGCGAGTTCCACGACGAGTACCGAGCCGCTCTAGAGGCGCTCGTCGAGCGGAAGGTCGAGGGCCAGGAAGTGACCGTCTCGGCTCCGCCCGATCAGGAGCCGACGAAGGTCGTGGACCTCATGGAGGCCCTCAAGGCGTCCGTCGCCGAAGCCAAGAAGAACAAGAAGGCGCCGGCGAAGACGACCAGACGCAAAGCATCGTCGGAATAAACCGGACGGGAGCGGAGAAGACAGATGGAGAGCATCACAGTCACTATCCCCGCGTCCCCTGAGTACCTTCAGGTCGTACGGCTCATAGCCTCCGGCCTCGCCTCGCGCCTCGGCTTCACCTATGACGAGATCGAAGATCTCAAGATCGCGGTCGACGAGCTGTGCGCCTACGTCACGGGTGCGAAAGGACGCGACGGCAATCTCGAGATCAAGTTCGGGATGGACGAGGACCGTCTCCACATCTCCGGGGAGGGCCACTTCGTCTCCGACGAGAACGTCAGGACGGACCTCACTGAGTTCTCTCAGATGATCCTCGAAACGGTCGTCGACTCCGCCACGCTGGCGCAGGAGAACGGCACTCCGAAGTTCGGGTTGGTGAAGAGCAGATCGTGACCGAGCGCGCGATGCTCGAGAAGGAAGAGGTAAGGGAAGTCTTCGTCGCCTATATCGGGGCCGAAGACGAGTCAACCAGAGCCCGCTATCGCGAGCAGCTGGTGGAGCAGTACATCGGCCTCGTCGAGTTCCTCGCAAGACGCTTCCGCAACCGGGGCGAGCCGCTCGAGGACCTCGTTCAGGTCGGGACGATCGGGCTGCTGAAGGCGATCAACCGGTTCGATCTAACGAGGGAGGTCGAGTTCTCGACCTACGCAACCCCGACGATCGTGGGAGAGCTGAAGCGCCACTTCCGGGATAAGGGCTGGGCCGTGCGGGTCCCGCGCAGGCTCCAAGAGCTCCATCTGGAGCTGACGAAGATCGTCGCTCACCTGGGACAAGAGTTGGGTCGGTCGCCGACGATCGCCGAGATCGCCGAGGCGGCCGGCACCACCGAGGAGTCCGTGCTGGAGGGGCTCGAGATCGCGCAGGCCTACAACTTCACCTCGCTCGACGCACCCATCGACTCCGAGGATGGCGGCTCCACCTCTTTCGCCGACCAACTGGGGGGCGAGGACGAGCAGCTCGAGAACCTCGAGTACAGGGCGTCGCTCGCGCCGGAGATGGCCCGGCTCCCGGAGCGGGAGCGCAACATCCTCTACCTTCGCTTCTTCAAGGGCATGACCCAGTCCGAGATCGCGGACCGCTTGGGCATCTCCCAGATGCACGTCTCGCGGCTGCTCGCCGCCCTGATCCGGCTGCGCCAAGCGTTGAGGACTGATGAAGAGCAGCACCCCCTTCGGACGGCGGCCGTTCACCTCCTCCTGGCCGCTCTCGTCGCTGGGGGCCGCGTGCCGGCTCGAGCCGATCGACCTCAAAGCCGAGAAGCCGCTCCCTCTTCGCTCGACGATCTACGCCGCGGACGGGTCGATCCTGTCGCGCCTCTACCGCGAGAACCGCGCTTTCGTGGATCTCGGGGCGATGCCTCAGGACCTCAAGGGCGCGGTCCTCGCGGCCGAAGACGCTCGGTTCTACGAGCATGCTGGTTTCGACCTCCGCTCGATCGCCCCGCGCGGCTGCGGTCAACCTGCGAGAAGGAGAGGTCGAACAGGGTGGCAGCACGATCACGCAGCAGTACGTGAAGAACACTTTCTTCAGACACCCGGACAGGACGTTCGAACGTAAAGCACGCACCGAGCTTCGCTTCGCGATCGAGATCGAGAGGCGCTACTCCAAGGACGAGATCCTCGAGCGGTACCTGAACGTGATCTATCTGAGCAACGGGGCGTACGGCGTAAAGGCGGCCGCAGAGACGCTCTTCGGCACGGGCGTGGGTCGTTTGACCCTGCCGCAGTGTGCGCTCCTGGCGGCGGTGATCAAAACCCCCGCTCTTTGACCCGCTCGAGCACCCGAAGGTGGCCAAGGCCGCCGGAACTACGTCATCGGCCGGATGGCGGAGCTGGGGATGATCGGGCCCCGGGCCGCCCTCCGGGCTCGCAAAGCACCCCTCGGCGTACTAACCGACCCGCCACGGATCGACACCCGTCAGCCCTACTTCGTGGAAGCCGTCAAGCAGAGATCCTGGCCGACCCCCGGTTCGGCAGAGGCGACGTCGAGACGCCGACACACTGTGGAAGGGCGGGATCAAGATCCGCACGACACTCGACCTCGAGATGCAGAAGATCGCCGAGCAGGCGATAGAAGACATCCTGGATCAACCCGGTGACCCCGCCGCCGCCCTCGTCGCGATCGAGCCCCGGACGGGACACATCGTGGCCATGGTGGGGGCAGGGACTGGAGCGCTTCGCAGGTAAACCTGCGACGGGACGGGCCGGTGGAGGCTCGGGACGCCAGCCTGGGTCGACGTTCAAGCCGATCGTCGCCGCAGCCGGGATGGAGCAAGGCATCTCGCTCGACACCAGTTATGAGTCCTCCCCGGCCAGCTTCACGTCTTCCACAGGCTCGACCTGGAACGTGACGAATGCCGAAGGGGGAGGCTCGGGCCTCTTGCCGCTGGACGAGGCGATGGTCCGTTCCGTAAACGGCGTCTACGCCCGGCTGGGGCTGCAGTTGGGGGTCGGCCAGATGAAGACGCAGGCGCGTCTGATGGGCGTGAGATCCAAGCTCCCCTCACACCCTTCGATCGCTCTCGGCGCAGGGGAGGTGAGCGTCGTCGACATGGCTGCCGCTTACGCAACACTCGCCAACAACGGAAACTCCGTGGAGCCCACCACGCTACAGTCGGTGACCCTGGCCAATGGCCAGATCTTCGAGCCCGAGCAGGAGCGGGTGCCCGGAGCCGTCACCGCGGGGAACGCATACCTGCTCAACAAGGTGTTGGAGCAGGTGATCACGAGAGGAACGGGTCGGGCGGCGAACATCGGCCGTCCGGCGGCCGGCAAGACCGGCACCACCAACGACTACGGAGACGCTTGGTTCGTCGGCTACACACCGCAACTGGTGACGGCCGTCTGGGTCGGGTACCCCCAAGGCCGCGTACCAATGACCAACGTCCACGGCATCCGCGTCTACGGAGGGACTTTCCCGGCACAGATCTGGCGCAACTTCATGTCCGCCGCGCTCGCCGACAGCCCGGTGCAGAGGTTCAAGATCCCGCAGAATGAGCTGGTCACCGTCCTGATCGACCCGGCGACCGGCCTCCTCGCGGCCTCGTGGTGCGAAGGGGAGGAGCGCACGATGCTGAGGCAGCTCGTGCCGACCGAGTACTGCCCGGTCCCACCGCCCCCCGAGCCCGAGCCATCCCCATCTCCATCGGCCTCGCCCAGCAGGGGCGCCAAGCCCTCGCCGAGCCCGTCCGAAGGTGGCAAGGGCAAGCCGTCCCCCACCCCGTCCCCATCTCCCTCGCCGTCACAGGGCGAAGACGACGCGAAAGGCGCCCCCGGGAAGGACGGGAAGACCTAGCTCGTAAGCGCTTCGGGGATCGGCGTCAGTTGTTTCTGATCCAGCGGGGCTTGTGGCTCTGGTCGGACATCTCTTCCGGAAGCCCATCCGGCCCGTAGTCCTTCAGCAGCGCGCTCATCGTCTCGAGAGTGTTTTGAAAGTCAGACACGCGTCTGTCCACGCTCTCGATGGAGCTCCTTGTGTCGGTGACATACTCCTTCGCGTGCGCCCGCGCGGCTGCAAGGAGAGCATCCGCCTTGGCACGCGCTTTGTCCACGTGGGCGGCGGCAGCCTCTCTGGCGGTCCTGCGCAGCTCAGAGATCTCTGCTTCGGCCTCGGCCCGGGCTTTCTCCACGGCGATCCGAGCAGAGTTCCTGCTCGCCTCCACCTCTGCCTTGGCGGTGGCCCGGAAGTTCGCCAGCTCGGCTTCGGCCTCGACCCGCGCGCGTTCCACCTCGGCCTCGTTTCGGGCGATCGTCTCCCGCAACTCGGCCTCCGCGTCCTGCCGCTCCTCGGCGAACCTCGCCCTCATGACGGCGGCCTCGTCCTCAGCTTGCATGACTATCGACTGCTTCTCCTGCTCCGCTTCCTCGAGCACCCGGTCTCTCTGCCGCTCGGCCTCGGCCCTTATCTCGGCGATCTCGGATTCCGCATTCGCCTTTAGCTCGGCGGCGAACGCGGCCCCTTGTGCCTCCGCCTCGGCCTTCAGCGCGGCTCCTTCTTCGCGGGCAGCCGTCACGATGCCCTCGGCCTGGGCCCGGGCAGCCGCTTGGATCTGCTGCCTCTGCTCCTCCAGCTGGTTCATGACCTGGGACCGCTCGGTATCCAGCTCGGCCCGATGCTCTGCGACCTCACCCTCGAACTGCTCCCGGCGCGCCGACTGCTCTCGAGCGAACTCCTCGCCGGCGGCCTGTCGGACCTCCTGCAGCTCGACCTCGACGGACCGGCGCACCTCATCGAGCTCTGCAGACAGTCGCGCCAGGGCCTCGTCCCTCTCGACGGCGGACTGAACCCGAAGCTCATCGGCCTCGGTCTCGGCTGCGACCCGCAGAGATGACGCCAACTCGTCCGCCAACCTGCGGGACTCCGCCGCCTCGCTCAAAGCTCGTTCGAGGATCGTCTTCGCCCTGTGCTCGGCCAGCTCCAGCCTTTGCGTCGCACCCTCGAGGGCCGCGTCGGTGACGGAGGTGGCTCGGGCCCTGGCGCCTTCGATGATCTCCCGGGCGCGGTTCTCGGCCTCCATCCTCGTCTCGGTCGCCGTTCTCTCGGTCGACTCGAGCAAGATGGCCAGCTCCCGCTGAACACCCGCCTCCGCCTCCGACCGGGCTTGCGAAGACGCTGCCTCAGCTTGCTGTCGGGCTTCGGCTATGAGGTTCTCCAGTTTGACGCTCCGACGATCTCCTCCTGTGCCGGGCTCGGAGCAACGCCGCTTCGGCTCTCGCCTCATCGAGGAGCACCGAGCTCTGCTGAGCAGTTCGCTCGAGGGCCCCGTTCCGTACCTCAGCCGCAGCGGCCTCGGCCTCCGCCCTGATCAGCGCCGCCTCTTGCTCGGCTTGTCTGCGGATGTCCTCCGCTTCCTGCTCGGCGACGAAAAGAGCGACCGATGGCCGGGCCACGAGTGGCCGCTGCCTCTCGGTGGGCGGAGGTTCCGCCTCCTGCGTTTCACGCACCCGGGTCGCCTCGGTGCTGAGCAGGTAGGACCTCAGCGTCTGGAGATCGGCTGCCTTCTGGTCCGGGCTCTGCTGGGCTGCCGCCTGACGCGCGCCTCGAGCTGCCAGCCACTCCGCCTTCTGCGCGGGCTGACGGCTCTGCCGCTCGTGCGCCTCGCCCCCGGCGGTGCCGGGCGAAGAGCGTTCCGCGGGGGCCGCTCGGTCGGAGGCGGGGAACGAGCGCCCGGCCCGGGGCGATCTCCCGAAGGGGCCGCCCGCTGCACAGGCACCGGCCTCGGGGTGGGCGCTGCGGCCGGCGCAGGGCGGGGGGACCCCCCGAGGAAGGAGCCGGTCGCTGAGGCGTCGTGGTCGAGGCCGCCTCAGGCGCTCCAGCCCGCCTGGGTGCCGAGGCTGGGGGCCGTTGCGACCCCGAGGCCGGAGCGGAGGCCGGGGCCGGCTTGGACCCCGACGCCGGGGGCCGCTGAGCCGCCCCTGAAGCTGCCGCCGGTTTTGGCTCTGAGCCGGGCGCCGTCTTCGACTCCGAGGCAGCGGGTCCGTCTCCCTCCACGGAAGAGAGATCGACGTCGTCGAGGAGGTGCGCGAGCTGAGCCTGGGCGGTTTCGAAAGCCTCGTCGACCTCGGCCCGGAGGTCTTTCACCTCGCTGGAGCGCACAGCATGGCCCCGGGGGCACCGTCCGTCTTCGATAACCACCTCGGAATCACATTCCGGGCAGAATCCCAAGGCCATAGGCGAATGATAAGAGCCGGGACCTTTAGAAGCGACTATCTGGCCGCAGGGGGACGCTTATCTCTGCCCTCGTGCCGGCGGCCGAAGTGAGACTGAAGGTCCCTCCCATCTCCTCGAGGAGAGACCGAACGATCTGCAGCCCAAGCCTGCCGTCTCGGGTGGACTCCACGCTGAGCCCAACGCCGTCATCGACCACCGAGACCGTCAAGCGCTCCTCCGACCGCATCAGGCCTATCTGGACCCTGCCCCCCCTTCCCTCCGGGAAGCCGTGCTCGAGCGCGTTCTGAACGAGCTCTGTGACGCTGACCGCGAGAGGCGTCGCGAGGTCGGCGCCCAGCGGCCCCCCGCTGCCCGTCACCTCTATGACGACGTCCGTCCCCGGCAGCAGCAACCCCTCCGTCACCATCGTCGCGATCCTCCGCACCACCTCTGCGAACTCGACGACGTCTGACGCCTCCTCCGAAAGGGTCTCGTGGACGAGCGCGATCGAGCCGATGCGGAGGACGCTCTCGCTCAGCGCCGCCTTCGCCTCCTCGGACCGAAGCCTGCGTCCCTGCAGCCGCAGCAGGCTCGCGATGGTCTGGAGGTTGTTCTTCACCCGGTGGTGGATCTCGCGGATCGTCGCGTCCTTCAGACCGCTCTCGCGCTCCTTCTGCCTCACCTCGGTCACGTCCCGGGCGAGCACCAGGCCCCCTTCACCGGCCAACGGCAGCACTCGAAGCGAGATGTGGGTGCCGGCATGGACCAGCTCGCCATCGCTGACCCGCTGCTCGTTGAGCGCTCCGGCCACGGGCGTCTCGCCCATCTGCAACTCGTCGAGGGAGGAGCCCACGGCGTTGCCCTTCACACCCAAACGCCTGAGGATCGACAGCGCGTTCGGGGAGGCCCATCTGACCAGCCCTGCCGGGTCCAGGACGAAGAGGCCATCGCCGATCCTTGGCCACTCCCCCCGCCGGGCGCCGGGTGGCGGGAAGCGACCAACGCGGATCATGTTGGAGACCGTCTGTGCCGCCTCCAGATAAACCTCCTCGAGCCGGCCGGGCCGGCGCGAGGTGGCGGGGCTGCCTTCTCTCGTCAGGACGGCGATCACCCTGCCCTCGAGGGTCACCGGCACCGCGTCCATCTTGACGAGCACGCCGTCAAGCAGCACCGGGTCATCTTGTGCCCAGATGGTGCCCTCCCTCCACGCTCGCTCGACGATCGGCTGCTCCGGCTGCGAGACACGTGTACCGACGAGGTCGTTCGGGTAGAGGGTCTGCGAGGTGAAGGGCCGGATCTGAGCCGCGACCTCGAACGTCTCGTCCGTCGCTACCTTCACGTAGAGGAGAAGATCGGCGAAGGAGAGGTCGGCGAGGACCTGCCACGACGAACATAGGGTTCTGAGGTGCTCGGCCTCCTCGGAGGAGACGTCGGCCACCGCACGTATGCGGTCGGCGAGAGTGGGCATGACGTAATCGTAAGCACGGCCCGGGTAGGCACGAGCTGGAGGCACAAGCTGGGAGGTACAAGCTGA
Organism: Actinomycetota bacterium; assembly: GCA_030448085.1. The sequence continues at coordinate 45,720 of JAUJNU010000003.1, forward strand.
GGATCGCGATCCTGTCCGACATCCATGGGAACCTGCTTGCGCTCGAAGCGGTGCTGGCCGATATGGACGAGCAGTCCCCCGACCAGGTCTGGTGCGGCGGTGATCTCGGATGGGGTGGCCTGTGGGCCTCCGAGTGCATCCAGCGCGTGCGGGAAGCCGGCTGGACGACCGTCAAAGGCAACACGGACGTCTGGATCGCCGGCGACCCTCAGACGATCACCGACCCGGAGGAACGGGAGCACCACAAGGCGATGGCGGCGCAGCACGCCATCTCGCCGGACGACGCTCTCTGGCTCGTGAACCTGCCGCTGGGCCACTCCGGACCCGGCTCGCTCCTGCTCGTCCACGGAACCCCCAGGTCGTGCTTCGACGCCCCCATGCCGGATGCCCCTTCCTCGGAGTTCCAGATCTACGAAGGGGCCGCCAAGCTCGTCGTCTTCGCCCACGTCCACCACGCTTTCTCCCGGCGGTTGAAAGACGGGACGATCGTCTGCAACACGGGGGCCGTAGGGCTTCCATCGGACGGCCTTACCGCTTCCTACCTGCTCGTCGACCTCGATGGGCCGGAGATCACGTTCAGGCACAGGCGTATCGAATACGACCGGAGGGCGGTCATCGCCGAGGCCCGCAGGACCCCGGACCCGCTCGGCTCCTGGGTCCTGAAGAAGCTCGAGGTGTAGTGAAGGGCGAGCGGCGCTACACGGTCGCTGAGGCGAACGAGCTCCTCCCCTACCTTGCCCCCGCGCTCGTGGAGTTGCAGGAGAAGCTGCCCCGGGCACGAGAGCTGCGAGCCGAGATCAGTGCCGCCTCACTTAGCAACGGCGGTCCTAAACGTGAGCCCGGTGATGCCGCGCTGATGGCGCGCGTCGATGAGTTGATGGAGCGCCTCGCGGGGTGGGAGGTCGAGCTGCGCGACCCGGCCACCGGGTTGGTCGACTTCCCCGCGACGATCGGGGGCCGGGACGCGTACCTGTGCTGGCGCCTCGGGGAGCCCGAGGTCGCGCACTGGCACTCCCCCGACGACGGCTTCCAAGGCCGCCGCCCTCTCTAGCGCGGGCGGGGAACAGCGCACCGTCACGGTGCATGCCAGAAAGAAGAAAGAAAGCCTAATGACCGGTGAAGCGGGGCGGACGACGTTCGGCGCGGGCAGCCAGGCCCTCCTGTAGATCGGCGCTCGCGTACGCCTCCGCGACCAGCCGGTCGACCTCGCTCGTTCGCTCGGGGAGGGCGCGGCGAGCACCAGCGAGGTGATCGAGCGTCGCTTGTATCGCCGCCTTGGCCCCTCGCACGGAAAGAGGGGCTAGTCCCGCGATCCCCGTTGCCAATGCGCTCGTCTCCGCCTCGAGCGAGTCGACGGGCACGCTCTTCGTGACGAGACCCGCTCCTGCTCCCTGCTCTCCGGAAAGGATGCTCCCGGCCATGAGGACCTCCTTGGCCAGCGCCGGCCCCGCGAGCAGGACGAGACGCTCGACGTTCTCGTAGTTGACGACGATCCCCAGGCTGGTGGAAGGGATACCGAGCTTCGCGTCGGATGCAGCCACCCTGAAGTCGCAGACTGTGGCGAGCTGGAAGCCGCCTCCTAAGGCCGCTCCCTTTATCGAGGCGATCACGGGTGACGGGTGCCGGGCGACGCTCTCCAGCATCCGCTCGAACGAGACAACGAAGTCGGCGGCCCCCGAAGTGACCGCAGCGAAGTCAGCGCCGGCGCAGAAGATCTTTCCCGCGCCCTGGAGGACTATGGCCCTGGCGTCACGGGAGCCGGGCTCGGCGAGCGTGTCATTGATCCGATCGCACAGCTCGATGGAGAGCGCGTTCCGCGCTTCAGGCCGGTTGAGCGTGAGTGTGACGATCCCATCGGACTCGGAGCGGAGGAGCTGAGTCACCGCCTCACTCGATCGTCGCGATCAGGTCGCCCTCCTGGACGACTCCGCCCTCGGCCACGGCGACCTCTGTGACCCTGCCGGCGACCGGTGCTTCGACGGGGATCTCCATCTTCATCGACTCGAGGATGCACAGGGTGGCTCCCTCCTCGACCTGATCCCCTTCGGCAACGACCACCTTCCACACATTCGCGACCATCTCTGCCAGCACTTCTTCGCTCATATCGCTCCTTGGAAGCTCTCGAGGGCGGACCTGTCGGCTCGTGGAGGCAGGGAGAGGAGAGCCCGGGCCTCGGCGGGGGCGGCAACCGTTCGGCCGGAGGTCTCGATGAGTCGAGCTGCCGCTGCGACCAGATCCCCGTTGGAGGAGGCCATCTCGCCCGAGGGCAGGTAGAAGTTGTCCTCGAGCCCCACCCTCACGTTCCCCCCGAGGGATACGGCAGCCGCGACGAGCTCCCACTGCTTGCGGCTGATCGCGATCACCTCCCATGTGCTCGGCTGCGGCAAGAGGCTCGCCATGTGGGCGAGCGTCCTTGGGTCCGCCGGAGCTCCTCCGAGCACGCCGAGGATCAACGAGAACTGGACCGGGGGCTTCAGCAAGCCCATGTCGATAAGCGGCCACGCATTGCCGATGTGTCCCGTGTCGAAGCTCTCGCATTCAGGCTTCACGCCTGCCTCGTTCATCTTCTCGAGGAGATAGACGATCTCGTTGAACGGATTGGCGAAGACGAAATCGAACACGATGGACTTGCGCTTCGGCGAGTATTTGGCGTAGTTCATCGAGCCCATGTTGAGGGCGCCGAGCTCCGGCCTCAGTGCCGTGACCTGGTGCACGCGCTGCTCGATGGGGACGCCGAGGGCCCCCGTCGAGAAGTTGATGATGAGATCCGGCGCGGCGTCGAGGATGGCGCGGGTGATGGCGCTGTACTCCTCGATCCGGAAGCTCGGCGTTCCGTCCGGATAGCGGGCATGGATGTGGACGACCGCCGCCCCTGCGTCCCGAGCCGCCTTAGCCTCAGCGGCATATTCCTCGGGCGTGTACGGGATGGCCGGGCATTGCGCGCGGTTTGCGGCTACTCCGCTCAGCGCGCAAGTGATGACGCAGGCATCCACGCCTCAGGCGCTCCCGCGCGAAGGCAGACCATCGAACAGGCTGGTCTCGGTCAGTGCGGAAGGAGCCCCCCGCAGCCGGTACTCCTCATATCCGAACCCCGACTCGAAGAATTCGGGAGGGATGGTAAGGAAGAACGAGCTCGGTGGGATCTGACTGGCGTGCGCGGCCATGGCTCGTCGCTTGGCGGGCAGATGAGCCCTCACGTCGAGCGTCAGGGTGATGGTTGCCTCGGGCACACCGAGCTCGATGTCATCGTCCGGCATGTCGTCGATGCCCATCGCCCGCATCGCCTCGGCCATCCGCTCGATCCTCTCGCGGGCAACGACGCTCTCGTAGACCTTGGGGGTCCCGGCGATGGCCGCCGCTCTAACTCCTACGTGATGGACCTTCATGTGATCTGGATGCCCGTAGGTCCCGTTCTCGTCGTAGATCGTCAGCACGTCGGCATTCTCTTCTTCGAGGATCCGGGTGAGGCGAGCGGCGGCCTCTTCGACGTCGGCTTGCCAGAACGAGCCGGGGTGATCGTTCTCGGGCGTCCCCATCATGCCCGAGTCGACGTATCCGAGGAACTCGACGCGCGCGGCACCGAGGATCGCGGCCGCCTCTTCCTGCTCCTTGACCCTCCGGTCCCCCAAGGTCTCCCCTTCCTCCAGGAATCCCTCTTCCACCTCGCCATTCTCACCACGAGTGGCGCAAACGAGGACGACGCGGTGCCCATCCTGGGCGGCCTGCAGCATCGTGCCGCCACAGGAGATGGCTTCGTCGTCCGGGTGGGCGTGGAAGAAGACGATGGTCGACATACGGAGAACCCTACGCGCCGAGCGGCCTCGGGGACAGAGTCTTCATACGGGAAGCACACCGTGCTTGCGCCACGGCCTCTCTACCTTCTTCGTAGCCGCGGATTCGAGGCCCCTGGCGATCACCGACCTCGTGTCCGCCGGGTCGATCAGGTCATCGACGAAAGACCAGCCTGCGGCGACATACGGGGAGATCTGCTCGCGGATGATGGCAACCATGTTGTTGCGGGCATCCGCTTGCTGATCCTCGGGCAGGCCCTCGATCTGCTTGCGGAAGATGATGTTCACCGCGCCCTCGGGGCCCATCACCGATATCTCCGCGGTGGGCCAGGCCACGATCAGGTCGGGCTCGAAGGCGCGACCGTTCATCACGTAGTAGCCGGCTCCATAACCCTTGCGCATCACCACGGTGATCTTCGGGACCGTCGCCTCGGAGACGGCGAAGAGCATCTTCGCGCCGTGGCGGATGATCCCCTGCTTCTCGACCGCGCTGCCCACGAGGAAGCCGGGACAGTCCATCAGGAACACGAGTGGGATCCCGTAGGCGTCGCAGAGCCACACGAATCGAGCGGCTTTGTCGGCGCTGTTCACGTCGAGCGCCGCCCAGGAACTTAGGCTGGTTCGCAACTATCCCTACGGGTCTCCCTCCGATGCGAGCGAAGCCCGTGACGACGCTCTTGGCCCAGTCGGGCTTCATGGGGAAGAAGTCGCCGTCGTCCACGATCGACGCGATCACCTTGTGCACGTCGTAAGCCTGGCGGGGGTTGGCCGGGACGATGTCATAGAGGTCCTCGCACCGCCTGTCCACGGGGTCGGAGACCTCCGCTATCGGGGGCGGAAGGAGGTTCGAGGACGGGAAGTAGGAGAGGTATTTCCGCACCGCATCGAGGCAGGCGCGATCGTCGGGGACCTCGAGGTCTGCGACGCCCGAGATCTTGCAGTGGACCTTGGAGCCGCCCATGTCCTCGGCGGTGACTTCTTCCCCAACCGCGGCCTTGACCAGATGGGGGCCGGCCAGCGCCATGTTGGAGTTGCCCTTCACCATCGGAACGAAGTCGGCGAGGCCGGGGATGTATGCGGTGCCGGCGGCTCCGGGCCCCATCATCGCGGCCACCTGCGGGACGACGCCGCTCATGATGACCTGCTCGCGGAAGAGGTCACCCGTGCGGGCGAACATGGAGCCGGTGGCTTCCTGGATGCGCGCGCCGGCCGAGTCGATCAGCCACACGAGCGGCATGCGCTCGCGAAGGGCCAGCTCGCGGATCCGAGTCGCCTTCAGCTCGGTCACCATGCCCATGGACCCAGCCATCACGGTGAAGTCGTAGGCGACGAGCGCCACGGGGCGCCCATCCACCTTCCCGACGCCGGTTATGACACCGTCTGCCGGTGTGTGCTTCCCCTGCATCTGAGGCGACTGCGACTGATGGTGCGCGAGGAGGCCTAGCTCGGTGAAGGTGCCCTCATCGAACAGGAGGCCCAGGCGCTCGCGGGCGGTGAGCTTCCCGGCGTCATGCTGGCGTTGGACCTTCTCAGACCCCCCCATCCCGCGGGCCCTCGTCTTCTTCTCCTCGAGCTCTGCTGCCATAGCCCGCATGTCGGGGCCGTCATAGGAGTAAGTGATCGAGGGGCGTGCCGGAGCTCCAGCCTCGGGCGCGTCGGGCATGGTCTCACCATCCTTGTCCTGGAGCCCTTCGCCGGTGCTGCGCACCGAAGTCTTCCGGGGCTCGCTCAGCCGAGGCTACAGCTTCAACGTCCCTTCCAAGAGGGGTCCCGCTTCTGGAGGAACGCGCTCACCCCTTCGATCGTGTCCTCGGACTCGAGGCACACCGTCAGCATCCCCGCGAGGTACTCCACCGAGGCATCGAAATCCATGTCCTCGGCCTTGTAGAAAGAGCGCTTCCCGAGAGCGGTGACGAGGGGGCTTTTGCTCATGAGCGCCTGCGCAAGGTCGGCCACGGTCGTGTCGAGGGCATCCGGCTCCGCCACACGGTTCACGAACCCCCACCTCAGACCCTCGTCTGCGGGGACGCGGCGGCCCGTGAGCATCAGGTCGAGCGCTACCTTGCGCGGGATGTCGCGCTGGATGAGAGCAGTGATCATGAACGGCCACAGGCCGAGGTTGATCTCCGGGGTCCCCATCTCGCAGGTCGAAACGGCGACGACGAGATCGCAGGCGAGCATCAGCCCGAACCCCCCGGCCAGGGCATGCCCATTGACCCTCGCAACTATCGGAAGCCGGGATCGCCTCATCTGCGAGAACAGCCCCGCCACCTCCGCCCTCTCGAAGTGCTGCGCCACCCGGCCCCCATCGGACATGCCGCCGAGGTCCCCTCCGGCGCAGAACGCTTTCTCGCCCGCCCCCGTAAGGACCATCACCCTCACGTCGTCTCGCTCTTCCATAGCCGCGAGAGAGACGGCGATGCCCCTCACCACCTCGGGGCTGAGGGCGTTGCGACGCTCCGGTCGGTCGATCGTGACGGTGCCCACACCACCACTGACGGCGGTGACTACCGGGGATGAGGCTTCGGTCAAGCGCTTCCGGAACGAAGTATCTCGAGAACGGCTCTCGCGTCATCGTCCGCCACGGGGGTCGGGGCCGCCGGCTGAGAGCGCTGACCGCTGGACCCACGAGCCGGGTGAGGGTCGAGCGCAAGCTTGAGGTTCTCCTCCGTCCGCTGCAATGCTTCCTCGGCCGCACGCAGCTTTATCCGGAGACTCGCCTCGCGCTCTTCGGCCGCGTCGAGGGCCGCTTGCAACTCCTCCTCGCGCTTCCGAAGCTGTTCGCCGACGGTGGCGAAAGCTTCGACCTGCGCCGCCCGGAGCGCGTCGTCCCGCCCCAGCTCGAGGAGCCGGTCGACGACAGACCGGCCGAGGTCCTCGTAGTCGAGGCGGACCGTCTTCTTCGCCGACCGACCCGGCAGGGACGCCTCGGCGTCCGAGAGGACGACGGGGTCTTTGGACTTGATATCGATGATCGTGTCGCGACCCCTGCGCCCGCGCTGCTGGATCTCGATCCGTCCGAGGCTCTCGAGGAGCTTGACTGCCTCGGCGCTGCGGACTGAGTTCAGTCCGGCTTCGGCGGCGACCATGCGTAACTTGCCATGGAAAGTGCCGTCTGGGGAGGCCTGATCGAGGGCTTGGAGCAACTTGGTTGCTAGTTCGTGCAGGTTCGTGCGCGCCATAGAACACTCGCCTTAGTAGGGACCGGGGTGCTCGTCACCATACTCTCTGCCCAGCGCCTAAGTAAGGGAGTTTCAGGAACCTCTGATCAACGATCTGATGCGGGACCTGAGCTCGGTCGGACAGGGGTCGGATCCTCTCAGCTTCGAGAGCAGAGCGGAGAACTCTCGCTCCAAACCGACCCGCTCGTAGCAGGGGGCGCATTCGAGCAAGTGGACCTCGATCTCTTTGCGCTCCGCTGGGCCCAGCACCTCGCCATCCAGGTAGAGGTAGGCACGGGCCAGCGCCTGCTTACAGTCCTCTTTCATCGCATCCCGTCTTCACCGGCGCCATCGTCCCCCTTGCGGCCAGTTGGTGTTTCCCTGGTCCCATTGGGCTGTCCCCTCACGATCCCACGATCCCGGGCTAACTCCCATAACCGCTTCTGCAGCGCCTTTCTTCCCCGGTGGAGCCGCGACATCACGGTTCCGAGGGGCACATCCATGATCTCCGCCATCTCGGCATAGGAGAAGCCCTCCACATCCGACAGGATGACGGCCATCCGGAACTGCTCGGGCAGGTCCTGGATGGCATCCAGGATGTCGGAGTCGACGAGCCTATCGAGGACCAGCGTCTCGGGTGTGATCGACATCGAGGGGTCGTGGTCCTTCAGCTCCCGGTAGAGGTCGAAGTCCTCTACTTCGTCCTGGGACACCTTCTTGGGCTCCCTCTGCTTCTTGCGGTAGGTGTTGATGTAGGCGTTCGTGAGGATCCGGAAGAGCCATGCCTTGAGGTTCGTCCCCGGCTCGAACCGGGCGAAGGACCGGTACGCCCGCATCATGGTCTCCTGAAGCAGGTCCTCGGCGTCGGCAGGGTTACGGGTCATCCTGAGAGCCCCGGCGTACAGCGGGTCGAGAAGCGGCAGGGCCTCGTCCTCGAACCTCCGCTTGTCCTCGGCGGGCAGATCCACCCTGGTGTCAGCCACTGCTCTTCGCTCCCCCCGCGGCTCTCTCGAGCATCCCGGAGTCGAACGAGAACATGAGCTCGGACTTGGAGCGATGGGCGGCGAGGGCCATCTCGATCAGCTCCTCGAGTAGACCTGCGAACCCGAGGCCCGTTTCCTCCCACAGGTAGAACGAGAACGAGCCCGGGATCGTGTTGATCTCCATGACCCAGGTCTCCCCCGACTCTTCACGCACGAAAGAGTCGACGCGGGCGACGCCTGCGGCATCGACCGCAGCGAAAGCCCTGAGAGCGTTCGACTGCACCTCTTTCGTCAGCGCCTCGGATATGGGGGCCGGGATGCGCCTCTCCTGGGAGGCCATGCCTCCCGTGCCTTTGACGCCTGCGTCCTTGCTCCCCGTTGGCTTGCCCCCCCTCATGTACTTGTCGGAGAAGGAGAGGAACTCCTCCCACGGGACGGGTTGCTCGCAGACCGACGCCCGAAGCTCACGGTCGAAGCCGCCGAGCACGGAGCAGTTGATCTCGACGCACCCCTCCATGGCCTCCTCGACGAGGATGCGGCGGTCGTAGCGGCGGGCCACCTCGAGCGCTTCCTCCAGCCCGCTTCGGTCCCGCGCCTTGCCGATGCCGACACTGGAACCGAGCCGGGCCGGCTTCACGAAAGCCGGGTAGCCGATCTCCTTCTCCACCTCTTCGAACACGCCCTCGGGATCGTGTCCCAGACGGCGGCTTTCGACGAGGACGTGAGGCACCACGGGGATGCCTGCGGACATGAAGACGGCTTTCATCGCCACCTTGTCCATCCCCACGGCCGATCCGACGACGCCCGACCCCGTGTAAGGGACGTCCGCCAGCTCGAGGAGCCCCTGGAGTGTCCCGTCCTCTCCGAAGGTCCCGTGGATGGCCGGGATGGCGACGTCTAGGGGGACACGCTTCGGCCCCCGCAGGCGCCCTCCCTGGACCTGCAAGCCAGCGCCGGCAGGGGCCAGCATGGCCTCCTCGCCCACCTCGGCCCAGCGGCCGGAACGGTAGACCTCGAGATCCTGAAGGCGGGATGACGTAAGCCAGCGGCCCTCTCGCGTCACGTATATCGGGACCACCTCGTGGCGGGGCTGGAGGGCCGCCATCACCTGGTGCGCCGTCACGATCGACACGTCATGCTCCACCGAGCGCCCTCCGAAGATGACCCCCACCGTCAGCTTCGTCGCCACTTTCGCCATATCCGTGAGTCTAAGGGCCGGGTGCGACGTTACCTTTGAGGGCCTTCATATTGGTCGGGGAGATCGTTCTCGAAAAGGACCACGTCCCCCGCTCCGATGAGGCCTTGGAGGATGGCCGTAGCCTCCGCCAGGGAGTCCACCACCTTCACATCGGCCCGGCCCCCGGACGCACCCGCCACGAGCGCTTGCCTGTTAAGCGGCGCCACGAATATCGCAACGTCGGCCGCGGCACCCGCGAGCCGGCCGAGCTCTTCGTTGGCGGCCGCCTGCTCGGCGCCCAGCTCGACCATCCCCGGCGTGATCACGACGCGCTTGCGGGCGGGCATCGAAGCAAGCACCTCGAGCGCAGCGGCGGCACCCACGGGGTTCGAGTTATAGGCGTCGTCGATCACGGTGACCCCGCCTGCGCCCTCGATGATCTGGAGGCGGTGCTCCACAGGCTCGAGGCCCGACAGGGACGCGGCGGCGTCCGTCAGCGAGCGCCCGGCGGCGCTGCTCACGGCCGCCGCCGCCAGGACATTGCTTACCGCGTGCCGTCCAAGGAGCCGCGTGTCCAGATCCGCCGACGAGGCCGATCCCTCGTCGACCAGCATCATCTTGGTCCCGCGTCTGTGCACCTCCAGCGCCCGCGCCAGCAGCAGGTCGCGCACGGCGGGGTCGAGCCCGAACCTGATCACCCGGAGATCGGTTCGCACCTCCGGCCACTCCGGCCCCGGGGACGCTCCCGAGGCCATGTCATCGGCCAGGGCCCGAACGCGGAGGTCGTCGACGTTCATGACGGCCACCCCCGCGGCGGGGAGCGACTGGACGATCTCGTACTTCGCCCTCGTCACGCCCTCTATCGACCCGAAGCTCTCCAGGTGGGCCGGCCCGATCGAAGTGAGCACTCCTATCGAAGAGGACACGAGCCGGGCGACCTCGGCCACATCTCCGGCATTGCGCGCCCCGATCTCGACCACGAAGTACTTATGGTCATCCCTCAGCCCTTCGTTGATGGTCCGGGAAACACCGAGCGGGGTGTTGAAGGACGAGGGGGTCGCCAGCACCTCGGCCGGATCGCCCAGGGCCCGGGCGGTGGCGAACTTCGTCGACGTCTTACCGAAAGAGCCGGTGATGCCGATGACGAGCGGGTCGACCTGTTCTAGCCTGCGCCGAGCCTGCCTCAGGAAGCGGCCGTTGATCGCCGCCTGCACCGGGGTCATCGCCACGTCCGATGCGAAGGACCCTGTCCGGGAGCAGGAACATGAGCGTCAACATCACGGCGGCCGTGAGGATGTCGAAGGGTGCCCCCACGGCAAGATGAACCGCGCCGGCGGGGAGGAGGACGCCGAGCACGGTGATGAGGACCGCCGGGATGATCGTCCGCCACGCCCTCCCCGTCATCACGAGCGGTTTCTTCGCATCCTTGTAGGGACGGAGGAAGAGGGCTCTGCGGCGATCCTCCGAGCACCAGGCCCGGAACCAGTGGCGCTTGTAGGCCTCCAGCTGGAAGACGTGGAAGGCCCGGCGGAGCCTCACGAAGTTGAACGCCGCGAACGCCGGGACCACGATGTAAATGATGAGCCTGAGGATCAGCGAGTAGCCGTAGAAGGGGTCGGCGCGCGCCCATCAGCGCACTCCGAGGAAGTGCTTGACGACCCTGCAGAAACGTTCGCTCTCGTCGAGGTGCGCGAAGTGCCCGGCCCCCTCGAAGACGACGAGGCCGGCATCGGGGATGAGCCGCTCCATCGTGCGGGCATGGCTCATGGGAACCGCTTCGTCCTTGCTCCCCCAGACGAGGAGAGTGGAGGCCTCGATCCGTGGCAGCAGGTCCTTCAGGTCCTCGTTCACCACCTTGACGAGGATCGGGCGGAGGTTGCCCGCAGCCTTGTAGTCGTCGGACGCGATGCGTTCGTACAGCGCGGCGCGCAGCTTGCGGCCCGGGGGGCCCATCTTCCCTGCGTACCTGCCCGCCTTGGACACCATGCGCTTCGCCCGGGCCGTGGCCGAGGGAGGCGTCCGCAGCCCCGAAGAGCCCGCAAGGACCAGCTTGTCGACCCATCCCGGGGACGTTGCGGCCAGGTAGAGAGACGTCTTGGCCCCGTAGGAATGACCGACGAAATGCGCCCGCTCCACCCCGATCGACCGAAGGGCCGCGGCAACGAAGCCGGCGTAGTCGGCGGTGCCCCAGACACCCTCCGGTAGCGGGGAGTCGCCGAAACCCGGCAGGTCCAGGGCGATCGTGCGGAAATGGGGGCCGAGACACCTGATCACCGGCGTCATCGACTCGATCCTGCCCCCCCACCCGTGCAGGATCACCACCGGCTCGCCGCTGCCAGAGTCGTAGAGACGGACGCGCGCGCCGTCTACCTCGAGCGCCCTGGCTCCGTCATCGATGAAGGTCACCGGGTCATGCTCCCAGACTGCGCTACGGCGCCGGTGCATCTGGTCCCTTCCCCCGTGGTGCGGCTGGCATAGTTCGGTTCATGGAAACGATGCTCGAGGTGAAGGGCCTCAAGAAGCAGTTTGGCGAGAAGGTTGCCGTTGGCGGGATCGATCTTCGGGTCGGGGCCGGCGAGCGGGTCGCGCTCCTGGGTCCGAACGGAGCGGGAAAGACCACGACGATCTTCATGCTGCTCGGCGTTATGTCTCCCGACGAGGGTACCGTGGAGATCGTCGGACATCGCCTGCCCGCGGAGCGAGCGGCAGCGATGGAGAACGTCGGGTTCGCGGCCGGGTACATGCCCCTGACGCAACGGTTGAAGGTGATCGAGTTCTTGTCGATGTACGCCGATCTCTTTGGCGTCGAACACCGCGACGAGCGGATCGACTCCATGCTCGAGCGGTTCCGCATCTCTCACCTCAAGGGCCAGATGGGCGAGCAACTCTCTTCAGGTCAGCGCACGCTCGTCGGCATAGCGAAAGCAACCCTGCACCAGCCTTCGTTGCTCGTCCTCGACGAACCCACGGCATCCCTCGACCCGGACGTGGCGCTTCGTGTGCGTACCGGCCTTCAGGACTACTGCACCGAGCAGGGGGCAGCGCTGCTCGTCACGAGCCACAACATGACCGAGGTCGAGCGTCTGTGCGAACGCGTGATCTTCCTGTCGGCCGGCAAGGTGGCGGCAGATGGGTCGCCCCAGGAGGTCGCCTCGCGCTTCAGCATGGCGGACCTGGAGGGCGTGTTCCTCCATCTCGCTGAAGGTAGGGACGCCCCGGCTGAGGAGAGGGCCCAGGAAGAGGCACGCCCATGAGCCGAGCCGAGGTGGCACCGGCTCGGTCGGACGCACGGGCCTCGTGGCTGAGGATCCGTGCCGTCGCGGTCAGACACGCCTACACGCTGAGGCGCTCGCCCCACAGGTTGTTCGACCTTACGATCTGGCCACTGGTCGACGTGCTGCTCTTCGGCTCGATAGGTGTCTTCGTCGGTGGACGGGCCGGCGGCACCACGGCGTTCGGCTATCTCCTGTCGGGCGTGGTCCTGTGGCACGTCGTCTACCAGGCCCAGATCGGAGCCTCCACGGGGTTCCTGGAGGAGACGTGGTCGCGCAACCTCCTGAACCTCATGGTGACCCCACTGAGGGAGAGCGAGTACGCCGCCGGAGTGATCCTGTTCGGCCTCGTGAAGATTGCGGCAGGTGTCGGAGTGGTGGCCGTCACTGCCATCGCGTTCTTCGCCTTCGACATCACCGACCTGGGGCTCGGGTTGATCCCCATCGTGGCGATACTGCTGGTCGTCGGGTGGGTGATAGCGGTCTTCGTCGTGGGGCTCGTGTTGCGTTTCGGCGCCGGGGCCGAGGCGCTTGCGTGGGGCCTCATGTTCGCGGTGATGCCCCTGTCCGGCGTGTTCTACCCACCGGAGGCGCTCCCGGCGTTCCTGCGTCCGGTCTCCCTTGCCCTTCCCACAACCCACGCCTTTGCGGCGGCTCAGGAGCTGTACGACGGGCACGGGATGAACTGGGGGAAGATCGGGATAGCGGCTGCCTCCGCCCTCGTCTGCGCCCTCGCTGCAGGGTTCTTCCTCGCCCGCATGTTCCGGCTGTTCCGGGCCCGCGGGTACATCACCCGCTACTCCTAGCTGCGGCCCCTAGAAGGCGAGGGCGGTGTCGTTGCGGGCGATGATCAGCAACTGGTGGGTTCCCGTGATGACGAGGTCCGATGGTGGATTGATGAGGAACTTGCCGTCCTCTTTGGTGACTCCCACCAGCAGACAGTCGTACTGGGCCTTCATATCGCTGATCGCGGCCGCCAGGTGCTTGCCCTGGATGGCCGCCGGGGCCTCTATCGAGTAGAACTCGCTGCCTTCGGGGTGGGTCAGCAGATCCGTCACGACCCTGCTGACCCCGTGAGTGACGGCCGCACCTGCCAGGAGCGCACCGGTGACCTCTGCGCTCACGATGAGCTCGTTGGCCTTGGTCCTTTCGAAGTGCTGGCGGTTCTCCGACCTGATGACCTCGACGCAGGTGTAGCACTCGGGGACGATGCTCTCGATCGCGAGGGTGGTGAGCAGCGTCTTCGCATCGACGTCGTCCGGCCCCATCGACTGGTTCGTTGCATCCGCAAGGATGAGGGCGGTGCTGGCCTCGGTGATCCCGGCCCGACCGAGGTCCCTGGCGTCGCTGGGATTGCCCTGGACGAAGTAGGCAGCCTCGTCGCGGGTGGGCTTCGAGTCGAGCGGCGCGAGGATCACCACGTCCCTGGGATCCTCGACCTCCTTCGCCCGCAGCTCGCGCAGGATCTCGTCCCCCTTCGAGTTCCAGCCGGCGATGACTATGTGCCCTCGGAGCTTCACTGCGCCCAAGCCTCTCTCCCTTCGAAAGACGATCTGCAAGAGCTTAGATGCGATGGCCCCGGTCACCATCGCCACGAAACCCAGGGCGATCACGATCACGATGTAGTAAGCGACGAGCCCGCCGGCCGTCGAGATCGACTTCGAGGAGGCCTGCTCCGCTACCGTGCGACCGAGCCAGTCGAAAGCCGACCAGAACCCGGTTATCTCTGGGTTGCTGGGGGACTCGGCGAAGTAGAAAAGGAGCGCGCACAGGAATAGGACGCCCACCGCCGCGGCCGCTCCCTTGAACAACGGAGTGCTCAGAAAGCGGCGTAAGCGGGTGGGGGCGCGTCTCGGCTTCACAGCTGCCATCGACGCAAAACTACAGTCAGGACGTGGCCTTGGCTACAGGGATGGGTCGTTGATCGAGCTCTATCTGACGAAGGAGCGGACCTTCACGTCTAGCTCTCCCCGGGGCAGGCCCTTCTTCTGCAGCAACAGGACGAAGCTGCGGGGGCGCCAGTCATCGGTGCAGGCTCCGTCGGCCGGAGCGTCCACCCGCAGGCGCACGATCAACTCTCTCTCCTCCCGCCTGAGAACCACGTTCTCGAAGTACTTCGGACAGGACCCGGACTCGTGGGTGGCGACGAAGACGACCCTTCGGTTGCTGAAGTTGACGGGGGGCCGCTCCCCCTTGAACCCGAACCTCTCCCACTGCCGCCGGTACTCGGCCTTGTCCCGCACGTACTCGGTGATGTTGGCGTAGGTGTGCATCGGCCGGGCCCGGCCCCGCCTCAGAACCTCGGTCGGAACGACTTCTCCGGCGAGGGCCGTCGTGCCCAGCAGGCCCACCAGCAGCGCCACTGCGATCGATCGAGTCAGACGAGTCATCGAGAACCTCCCTAGTCGAGTCGAGTCTAAGACTTCGCTGGGCCGGGAAAGGTTCCCGCCCGGCCAGGCTTTGTCGCTAGGCTCGGGCGATGGAGTGCGTGACGTCGGCCGCAGGGGTGAGGCAGCCCGGCGCGGGCGAGCTGGCGGATGGTTTGCCGGAGGGCACGCTCCACGCCTTCGATACCGACCGCAACCAGACCGCTTGCGGCTTGCCGGGGGAGGACCAGGTCGTCTTCCCCCACATCTCGTGGAAGGGCGGCCTGGGGTTGGAGCTGGAGAGGTGCGCAGAGTGCATCCACCAGACGATGGATCGCTAGGCCCGCGAGGATGAGTAGCAGGTGAGGGTTCTGGTAGCAGGTGCTTTAGGGGACCTTGGCTCGAAGACCTCTGCCCTCCTGCTCGCCGCCGGCCACGAGGTCCACGCCCTGACCCGCTCGAGGGTCGCGGAGCTCCGAGAGCGGGGACTGCATCCGGCTCAAGGCGACCTCTTCGACAGAGAAGCGATCTCGGCTGTCGTCGCGGCGGTCCAGCCGGAGGCGGTCGTGCAACTTCCGATCGCGCTGCCCGAGAGGGGGCCGATCAGGGCGCGCGAGCTGGCTCCCACGAACCGCCTTCGAACCGAAGGAACGAGGAACCTGCTCGACGCTTCGGTCGCCGCCGGAGTGTCCCGGTACGTTGCGGAGTCAATCGTCGCTATCTACGGCTACGGGGACAGGGGCGAAGAAAGGCTCGACGAAGGTTCCCCGACCCCTGCGCACACCGACTTCGAGATGCTCCGACCGGCGGTCGAGGCCATCCACGCCGAAGAGGAGATGGTCCTCGGGGCGGCGAGGAAGGGCCTCATCGAGGGGATGGTTGCAAGGGTCGGTTTCTATTACGGCGCCGGCGTCGGCTCTACCCACTACATGGCGAGGTGGCTCCGGCGAGGCCTCCTTCCGATGCCCAAGCAAGCCGGGGCGGTCCCCTGGGTCGAGCTCTCGGATGCGGCCAGTGGAGTGGCCTGCGTTCTCGAGGCGGGGGCATCCGGCGAGACCTACAACATCGTCGGCGATGAGAGCTTGGGGTTCGTTGATTTCACGCGGGAGCTGGCGCGGCAGCTCGGGACCCGGGGCCCGTGGGTGGTCCCTGCAGGGTTGGTCAAGGCGTTCAGCGGATATCTGGCCGTGATGAACGAAACGAGGCTCCACGTGTCCAACCGCAAAGCCCGAGAGGAGCTTGGCTGGCGCCCCCGGTTCCCGACGGTGAGGGAGGGGTTAGAGGGGGCCGCGCCGCTGCTCCGCTAAGAAAAAAGCTGCTTCAGCCATCGCGCCACCGGGTGAAGGCTCCCAGCAGGTCTGCGCCGCCTTTGGGTGGATCCTTCACCTCCAACCACGAGGCCCTTTTCTTGTCGTCCAGGACCACCCATTCGTAGCCGTACATCCGGGGACCTGCCCAATGAGGGTCGACCCATCTCTCTGCGGTTAGCTCGGCGACGACGGCGTAACCGATCTTGGGCCTTCCCGCCCAGAACCCCCCGAGGTCGTGGATGGGTGAGCCGGCCGTTCGGCGCCTGATCTCGGCGATCGAGGAGAACACGCCCATCCAGGCGATCTTGACCTGAGCTCTACCGACGACGAGCCCCCCGTGGAGCTTGATCCACACGACGTCTCGAGGAAATGCCCCCGTCTTGTAGGCCGGGCCGGCGCTGGCCCGGGTCTCGACCGCATATCCCAGTCGCGGAGCGCGGCCCGACTTCGTCAGATGCTCCAGCTTCCTTATCAGGACGTGTTCGGCCATCCCTGAAGTATCCGCCCGCACGGGTAACCGTGCCCACACTTCTAGTTCTCCAGGAGATCAAGCCCTAGGCCACATTCCTGGCGCGGTTGGAGAGGAGTTTCGCGCCGCCCTCAGAAAACAAAAGGCCCCCGTTTCCGGGGGCCTTCTTGGTTGCAGGGGCGGGATTTGAACCCGCGACCTCCGGGTTATGAGCCCGGCGAGCTACCAGACTGCTCCACCCTGCCCCTGCAAGATAACAGGCAGCGGGCAGCGCCAACTGCAGGGACCGCCCGCTGCGGTGCCTCCGCCCAACGTTCTTTGGGCATCCCGGTCGCACAACGCCCATGACCCCCAAAGATCAAGACGGCGACCCGGAGGAACGCCGCCTAGCGGCCGGAGAGGGCCTGGGCCTGCTCAGTAGCTCACCAACACGCTCGATCCTTCGCGTACCTGGTGAAGTCCCCTTCGGCCAGGGCCTCCCTGAGCCTTCTCGTAGAGACAGCCGGCCTGGGCGATAATCTCGTCGAGGTCCCCGTCGGGGGCCAGGTCATCCTCCGTGGGGCTGGGCGCCGGCGAGGGCGTTGGTGAACCGGACGGCACCGGCGACGGCGATGGCGAGGGGTCCGGATCAGGGTCGGTCCCGTCGGTGCCGGCGCCGAGGAGGTCCCTCAGGGCATCCTCGAAGGTGTCGGCCATCACGACCTCTTCGCCCAGGACCAGCACCACCTTCTTCAGCTCGGGGATGCCGACGTTCTCGGCGGTGATGAAGAGCGGCTGGACGTAGAAGGATCGCATCCTCGATCGGCAGGATCACGAGCGAGCCGAACTGCACGGACGAGCCCTGGCTCCCGAGAAGCGTCAGGACCGGTGATATCTCTGTGTCCTGGTTGATGAGGTTGTCGACCTGCTGGGGGCCGGGGATGGTGCTCGGCGAGAACCGCAGGGACACGAGCTCGCCGTAATGCTCGGGGTCCGAGCAGGCGAGAGGTCGAGATCATGTTGTCGCGGTCCCTCGGGGTGAAGGGGCGGGAGAGGACGAACTCCTGCTCGGTCTCCCCCGGCACTTCGAAGGAGGTAGACGGGATTGATGGCGGTGTCCGCCGCCTCCGTCGAGCCGAACCCGGACACGGTCGGCGACTGTGGGACCTCCGCGTCCTCGTTCGAGTAGAAGTCGATCGGGCTGTCCATGTGGTACCTGCGGTAGACCTCCGACTGCATCTTGAAGAGGTCCTCGGGATAGCGGAAATGAGCCCGCAGGTCCTCGGAGGGGGCCCCCGCAGTGAAGAGCGCCGGGCAGGCCCCGGCCCACGCGTGGATGCGCGGGTCCTCGGGATCGACGATGTGGAAGTTCATGGTCCCGTCGTAGGCGTCGACGGTCACCTTGACCGAGTTCCTCACGTAGTTCATGCGGCCGTCGAGCGCACCGCTCTCACTACTGTCGACCACCTCGCCCGCATCGAACCTTTGTGAGTAGGGGTACCACTCGGTGGCCGTGTACCCGTCGATGATCCACAAGAGACGGCCGTCGATCACTGCGAGGTAGGGGTCGCTGTCGAGCCGGAGGAAGGGAGCAGCCCGGCGGACCCTGTCCCTTACGTTCCTGTAGACGAGGATCCTCGAGTCACCCGAGATGAGGCCGGACAGCACGAGGTTCGGGTCGCTCTCTCTGACCGCGAAGGCGAGCCTGCGGAAGAGGTTCCCCACGGGCACACCCCCGACCCCCTCGTAGGTGCTCCGCTGCACCTCGCCGCCCTCGAGCGGGTAGTCGGTCTCCTGCTGCTTCGACCTCACGACCGAGTACTCGTCGGCATCGAAGCCCTCGCCGAAGTAGATGCGGGGCTGGTCCACCTGCAGCGACTCGGCCCCCTCGACCGCCTGCCCCGGCACATCGCGCACGAGGAAGCTCGGCTGGCCGGCCGAGGTGCTGGCATTGGCGAGACTCGCGACGAGCCCGAAGCCGTGGGTGTAGACGAGGTGCCTGTTCTGCCACGACCGGGAGGTCTCCGCGTCCTCCAAGGAAAGCTCACGGGCGGAGAGCAGGACCTGGCGCGGCTCGCCGCCGACCTCATAGCGATCGACGTCGACGTCCTCGAACCTGTAGTAGGTACGGATCGACTGCAGCTGGGCGTACGCCTGCTGGAGGACACCCGGATCCCACAAACGCACGTTCTGCAGCGCCGAGCCGTTCGCCTCCGCCTCTTCCGCCGTCAGATCGCCGGTGCCGGGATAGTCCTGGACCTCCACCTCGGACAGGTCGAAGCCCGCCCTCGTCATATCGATGTTCCGGCGGATGTACGGCTCCTCACGCTGCGGCTCCTGAGGCTCGACCGAGAACTGCTGGATCGCGAGTGGCCACAGGGTCCCCGCCGCTAGGGAGAAGAACAACCAGATCGCGATCGCGGTCAGCGGAAGGGACAAACGCCTCACGCGGATGTTCACGAGGAACAGCAGGGCCGAGACGACCGAGATGATCGCCAGCAGGCGGAGGGCGGGGAGCTGGGCCTCTACGTCCGTGTAGCTGGCGCCGGTGACCACCCCCCGCTCGGAGAAGTTGAGGCCATAGGTCCCGAGCCAGTACTGCGCGGCCTTGACAAGGGCGAGAAGGCCGAGGAGCACCGAGACGTGCGCGAGGGCGCCCGAGAGCACCCCGCGCCAGCCGATCTCGGGACGGATCGAGCCGTAGAAGTAATGGGCCCCCAGAGACAGGACGAGTGAGGCGATGAGGGCGAACCAGATCCAATCGCTTATCTGGTTGAGGAAAGGCAGCTCGAAGACGTAGAAGCCGATGTCCTTGCCGAACTGGGGGTCCGAGGCACCGAACGAAACCCTGTTGGACCACAGAAGGAAGGTCTGCCAGGCGGTGCTGGCCCCGAAGCCCGACAGCAGGCCGACGGTAACGGCCACGGCGAGCCGGATCCAACGGGCGAAGGGGAGCAACTGCTCCCGATAGCGCTGCATCGGGTCCATCCGCCCCGCCAGGGAGAGGTTGCCGGGCCGGTAGGCGGGAGCGATCCGCTCGGCGATCTTGAGGTTCGCCCAAACGATGGCGGCGGTCAGGACGCCCACCCCGAGCCCGACGAGGAACTGCGTGCGCAAGCTCGTCCACAGCACGGAGGTGAACCCGACCTCGTCGAACCAAAGGACGTCCGTATAGAAACGCGCGGAGGTGAACAGGACGAAAAGAGTTAAGAGCACCGCCGCGAAGATGACGCCGCGCTTGTTCCCCCTTGCAGGAGGTCTGGTGCTCATGAGAGGAGCGTAAACGGATACGGGAGCAACAGCGCAGAGCCCCCGCAGGATGCTCGCGCCTTAGCTGCCCGCCAGACGCTTTCGGATGCGCTCGATGAGCTCGTCCGGGCTGAAGGGCTTGCCGACGAACTCGGCGCCCTCCCACCCCTTCCGATCCCCGGCCATCCCACTGAGGACGAGCACGGGGATGCCTCTCGTGGCCTCATCGTCCCGCAGATGCTTGAAGACTTCCTTGCCCTCCATCTTGGGCATGATCTGATCGAGGAGGATCGCAGCGGGAAGAAGAGCCTTCGCTTTCTCGAGCGCCTCCTCGCCGTTGCTGGCGCAAACGACCTCGAACCCCCCGTCCTTCAGGACGAACTCCAATGTCATCCGGACGCTGGGGTCATCCTCAGCGACCAGGATGACCTCTTCGCTCAACGACCTCCGCTCAGAGGATCCACGTCACCCCCGGGGACATCGTCGCCGGTGTCGGGGAGCTGGTCGACCACATCCTTGGCCGCGCAGTCTGCTTCGCTCGAGCAGTCTTCCGGCCCCGGTTCTTCGGGGTCGTCGGGGTCCTCCGGCTCATCCGGATCATCCGGGTCGTCCGGGTCGGTGGGGTCGGTCGGGTCGGTGGGATCCGTCGGATCGGTTGGGTCCGTCGGGTCTCCGGGGGTGGGGTCGGTGGTCACGGGATCGCCGCTGCCCGCCTCTCCGCCCGGTGCCGCGGTCGTCTCGGCGGACGCGAGGGAGAAGTCCGGCTGCGCGGCGGTCTCGCCCGAGGCGGCGATACCCGTTCCGACGATGAGTTCCTCCAACTGCGACAGCAGTACCGGCGGCTTCGACCTCATGATGGCCGCCACCACCCCCCATCGGCCCCCCTGATCCACCAGACGGAAGGTCTCTTGGAAGGCCGACTTGAAGTTGGACCCCCCCGCGGTGCGAGCGACCGTGAAACCGATGACAAGCTCGTGGGTCGGTCGCTTCACGTAGCGGCTCATGAAGCGGACCGGCCGCTCCGCCAGCGCGGAGAAATAATCCAGGCCGGGTCTATCGCCACCCATCTGGCTCGACAGAGCAGCGCCCATCGCGCCGAGCTGCTCGTCGACCTCGATCACGCCACCAAGCCAGGCAGCCTCCCAGCCGGTTCCCGTCGGGTCCGGATCCGGTCCCTCGTCCGTACCCAGCTCATAGGGAACGGCTCGGGCCGGGATCTGACCGGCGGCGACAGACGCCTGGAAGTACTGGGGCAGACGAAGGGGACTCTGCCCCGGGGAGCTCAGCTCGACCTCTCCGCCGTAGCTCGCCACCCGGCCGGAGCCGGCGTGCTGGTCGAACCTGATCACCCCGTCCGAGGAAGAAGCTTTGACGTCTCCGAAAGAGACGGTGGTCGGCGAGGGAGCCTCGGCGAGGACACTGCCCGAGAGACCCTCCACGGACTTCGTCCCGTGGATCTCGATCTCGCTGTCGTACGTGAGCCAGACCTTTCGTGCCCCGCCGAGCCGGACGACGGCTCCGTCGGCCTTGAAGGTCGAGATGATGTCTCCGGGCTCTATGGAGCTGGTGTCATCCACCTCGAAGGTCTCGCCGTCGCGGCTTATCTCGACGGTGCCCCCTTGCGCCCTCACCTGCATCTGTCCCAGGGCGTCGTCGCCGTAGAAGGGCAGGTAGAGAAGCCCGCCGATGGCCGCGACGAGAGGAAGGAAAGCGATCCTGCGCATCGTCAGGGAGTGGACCAGCTGGCCCCCCCGAGCCATTCCTTTGGACCTCATGACCACCTAGTTTGGCCGATTTCTCCACATAAAGGAATAGTCAATCCCTAGTCACAAATGACTAGTCATCAGCCCCTACGTTCTCCTTCACCGCCGGGATAGCGATGATAAGCCGCGTGCCCTCGTCCGGCGAGCTATCGACGTCGATCGAGCCCTCGTGAACCTCGACGATCCGGCGCACGAATGCCAGCCCGAGCCCGAGGCCCCCAAAGCTCCTCGTCTCGGACCCGTCGAGCTGCTGGAAGTCCGAGAAGATCTTCGTCACGTCCTCGTCGGAGATCCCGATCCCTTCGTCCGAGATCTCGACCTCTACCACCGCGGTCGGCCCGCTGCCGTTGGTCCTGGCGGCCCGGCGCGCCTTCAACATGATCGTGCCGCCCCTCGGCGAGAACTTCACCGCGTTGTCCACCACCTCTTCGAGCGAGCGACGCAGGAGCCGCCCGTCCCCGATCACCTGAGGCAGCCCCTCCTCGACGTCTGCCACGACGTCGTGCCCAGGGGCCCGGGCCTCCCAGTCCGAGGCCAGCTTCTCGAGGATCTGAGCCATGTCCACCGGCGTCGAACGGGGAGCCATCCGGCCCGCTTCCATCGCCGAGAAATCGACGAGGAGCTCCACGATGCGCTCCAAGCGGTTCGTGGACTCCAGGATCCCGGCGACGAACTGCTTCATCTTCTCGGGGGGGACGTTCTTTCTCTGCAGGACCTGGGCGTAGCCCTTGATCGGAGTCAGGGGGGTTCTCAGCTCGTGGGAGATGTTGGACAGGAACTCGGTCTTCATCCTTTCGACCTCGCGCTCCCGGGTTATGTCTCTCACCACGGCAACGGCCCCGGCAACCTCCTGTTGCTCGCCGCGCAGCACGGCGCTCGTGATCGCTACGGGGACCGGGTCCCCGTCCCCGTTCTTCAAGAAGATCCCCCCCACGGACCCGGGAGCCAGGCTGTAGAGCGGAAGGTCTACGGACTGACCCTGAGAATCGATCGCCTGCAGCACGTCCTGCGCTCGCTTACCGAGAGCTTCTTTGGAAGAAACGCCCGTCAGGTCCTCCGCTTCCCGGTTGAAGGCGAGCACCCGGCTCCTCGAGTCGACGGCTACCAGACCGTCCGCCATCGATTCGATGATCGTCTCGATCCTCGTCCGGAGGTTGTGCTCCTCTCGCGCCGCGGTCCTCAGGTCGTTCGTCATCTTGAAGAGGGAAGACGTCATCTCGTTGAAGGTCTCGCCCAACTGGCCGACCTCGTCACTGCTGGTGACCCGCGTCTGAGCCTGGAGATCACCCTCGCGAACGGCCCCCGCCGTGGCGGTCAGCAGCTGGATCGGCCGCGTGATCCGGCGGCCCGACAACCACGCCAGGACGAGGGCTATCGCGCCAACCACCATGGCCGACAGGAAGAGGATCGTGGTGACGACGTCCTCCCTGGTCGCGACCAGCCCCGTGGCCGGAGAAGACAGGATCAGCTCGGCCACCGGCTCGTTATCGAAGCTGGTAAGGGTGGCGCCGGCACTGAAATAGGAGAGCCCGCCGAGATGTTGCTGCTCGGCCAGGAGGCCTTCTCCCTCACCTATCTCCGTCCGGGGAAGCTCTCTCGCCTGCTCCAGCGGAAGGTTCGAGGCGACGACCCTGCGACCCGCCAGCAGCGACGCCCGGGCCGGCCGCACCGCGTCGGAGATGCCGTCGACCGTCACTCCATCGAGCCACCTCCCGATGGTCAGGACGCCCGTGCTGGCCCGGGAGCCGGGACGGGACACCTCCTGCGAGGCGACAAGCGCGAGGTGGTCGCCGATCCTCGTGGGGCTGGCGGAGGAGCCGCCGCCTACTATGACCTCCTGCACGACGTCAGAGCCGAGGATGAGAATCACGTCTTCCTCCGCCAACGGCTCGGGATCCGTCTCGCGGTGCCCGCGGCGGTCGGTGAGGAAGGGCCCCCGACCGATGTGACCCGGCAGGGACCCCTTCGGGTCCACGATTATGAAGTCGGGTCGGCCGAGGTTCAGCTCCTGGATCCCCGCCGCCCGGACCGCAGACGCACTCGCCCTCCTGTGTCATCCGTCTGCGCACGGAGTCGAGGGCGGCGATCGTCCTCGCATCCGCGAGCCAGGCCCTGGGTCTGGTCGATCTTGATGGTTTCGACCGCGTTCTTCACCTGCCCCTGCACTGATCCAACTCGTCCCTTCGCACGCTGTTGGAGATAACGCCGATGAGCGCCGTCGAGAGCGCCAGGATCACCGCCACGAGGGAGAACGCCGAAGGAGGCGACAGACGCGTCGATGCTGTACTTGGCCGCGCTCCAGAACCACGCCGCCAGTGCGACGAAGCCCAGCAGCTTCAATCCGTGAGCGCTGTAGGAGAAGGCTCGGAGAGTTCCCGCTCCGAAGCGGGCGGTGGGGCCGCGGCCGTGAGGAACTCCGAAGAGCCGCAAGTAGCCTGAGGCCAACGACGGGCGACGCAGGTCCTTCGGCCCCCGCAGGGAGCCCGAGAAAAGCGGCGGCAACGAAAGCTGCGGCTACCGCCAGGCTATCTGCAACGGCTCCTTCAGCTCGAAGGTCGACACGCCTGCAACGGCCCGAGAGCAGGCCTCAGGCCCCCGACGAGCCCCGATCAGGATGAGGCGAAACCAAGGCTCTTCGGCGATGAGCAAGAGGGTCTGCGCCTCGTCCTGGACGAAGGCTCCCCGTGAAGAACCTGCGCCCCGCCAGGCGGCCGGGCGGAGCCTACCGACATCCGGTTGGATGCTGCAGCAGGGACGAGGTCGGGACAGGTCAGGACGAGGACCGCTCCCCCGGCCATCACGAGGAAGCCCAGGGAACTCGATCGTGAAGTGGAGCGGCACCGTTATGAGGCTGTCGAACATCGCCATCAGTGTCGCATGCAGGGCACCGGCATGCCTGCTTGGTCCAGTCCCTCCAGGTGCGCGATGGCGTCGTCAAGGTCCCGACCGACACGACTACGATCTGCTCGGCGGCGCCTTCAGCCGCCTCGAAGTTGCCGGCCAGCGCGAGGAAGATCTCGGCTCCTTCGGCCTCCGCGCCCGCAACCTTCTGCTCGATGCCCCCGATGGAGCCGACCTCCCCGTCGCAGGCGATCGTGCCCGTCCCCGCGCGATCTTTCTTCCGTGCGTCGGGTCCTCAGGAGTCAGCTTGTCGTAGAGCGCCAGAGTGAGAACAAGCCTGCGGAAGGGGCCGGCTTTGCTCTCCTCGCCCGTGGCGAAGCGGACGGTGTCTATCTGTACGTCGAGCCCCGGGTCGAAGCTGGGTTCACGTCCGACATGCTCACGCCGATGATGGCCAGTGGGATTGCTCGGATCCCCGTAGGTCTCTATAGAAAAGCTCTTCTTTCGGCCTTCCTGAGCACCGTCACCCTGACCTCGTCTCCCGAGTCGCGGCCGCCGATCACGTTTCCGACAGCGCACGTCGACGTCGCCCGCTCCCCGTCCACCGCGAGGATCCGGTCCTTGGGCTGCAGGAAATCTGCGGCCGGGGACACTTCGACCGCAAGCGGACCTGCGCCGTCGCTCATCGGCTTGCTGAGCCCCAGCGCGGTCAGCGCCACCTCTTGAGCGTGTTGCTTCGAAAGTGCCATCTCGTCCAGCTGCTCGGTCGTCAGTTGCTCGAAGGACTTTCCTCCGGTGACAGCTTCCGCTTCACGATGAGCTTGTGGGGGTCGAGCGAATGCCTCACCAGTCGACGAACGTGACGTTGATATCGACGCTGACAGTGGTGAGGAAGAGGCCGCCCTCGGAAGAATAGGTCTCCAACCCCCCGAGACCTCGATCAAGCGCGACGTCCTCGACCGGGCCGGGCAGGTAGGCATAGAAGAACGGGAGGGTGACATGAAGGAGGGCGACGGCGAGAGCAACGAGGATCGCCAGTGCTATCACCCAGCGCCAAACCGCTCGCCCTTCACCGAGCTCGACGCCGGAGACCGGGCAGATCCCACTGGTTATGGTGCACGGCCCCGGAGCTGGCCCGTCGCCGGTGCTAAAAGCAGCCTTCGGCGCAGTTGCGCGCCGCCCGAGAAGGACCGAGCGAGCCCCGTCAGAAAGCCTCGAGGCACTACCCCGCCGAGCACAACTGCCTCCAATGGTTGCTCGGTGATGTGCACCGGAACCTCCGCCTCTTGCGAGATGAGCATGTCGAGCCCTTTCAGCATCGCCCCTCCACCAGTGACTTGATCCCGTTCGAGAGAACGTCTTGCACCAGGTCCGGCGGCGAGGAGCTTGGGCATTCGACGACAGCGGCCACGACGGTACGGACCGGCTCTGCTGCGATCGCCTCGCGGATCTCCTCAGAAGTGATGAGGATGTTCGGGCAGAAGCCGGTGGCGAGGTCCTCTCCCCCTCAGCTCGGCCTTGTCTTCGTGAGCCGGAGGAAAGCCGACCCGATCGACATCTTCGATCAACTCGCCCTGTCCTTTCGCCGATCGCGATCGTGTACTCGCGGCGCACGTGGTTCTGCAGCGGCATCGAGGTCGAACCCTCCGACCCTGACGGCGGTGTTCGTGACGATGCCGCCCATCGAGATGAGCGCCACCTCGCTCGTCCCGCCGCCTATGTCAACGACCAGGTTTCCGAGCGGCTCGTGGATCGGCAGGTTCGCCCCGATGGCCGCCGCGGATGGGCTCTTCGATCAGGTGACAGGTCCGCGCTCCGGCCCCCAGGCGGCCTCCTCCGGCCCTGCGCTCCACCTCGGTGGAAAACGCTGGCGACGCTGATGAGAACCCTCGGCCTCGAGAACCGTGACACCCCCGAGCGCTCCATGATGAGTCAGATGAGCTTCTCGGTTATGTCGAAGTCAGAGATCGCCCCCGGACCTGAGAGGCCTCACCGCGTAAGCGACTATGTAGCCGGGGGTGCGGCCGATCATCTGCCGCCTCGTCCCCCATGAGAACCGCCCCCGTCTCCTTGCGTTGAGGGCAAGGACCGTGGGCTCGGCGAAGAGGATCCCCTTGCCGCGCTGATAGACCAGGGTGTTCGCCGTTCCTAGGTCTATAGCAAGGTCAGGACACGTCGCTCCCTGGTCGTTGGTCGATGCCTCGAGGCGCAAGCAAGCCTGCTGAAGCGGGGCCAGGGTAGCAGCTTGGGCCTCTAAGACGGGTGGCCGGCTCGCCTACCCCGCGCCGCTCGCACCGCGAACACACCGCCGACAGCGCCGGCGCCGAGGGCCAACCGACGCCCGCGGACCTCTTGTTGACGGGTCTTTCCGAGCCTCAGGTTGTCTCGGGTCCTCGTGACGGTGGCCCCGAGGGCTTGGCCGCTCGAGTAACGGCAGGCGAAGCCCGCGGCACCAACTTGCCCGGGTCCAGCACCCAGGGGTGCATCACGTAATGGAGCAATCCCGGCGGGGGCTTCTCCCAGCCGGAGGGTCCACATCCTCTCCGCCGTTGCGAAGGCAAGCGGCTCCGGCAGGTCCACCTTGCGGCGCCCGGCTGCGGCGAGGATCTCCTCCTGGCTCAGATGGTCAGGGGGCGCAAGGTTGAAGATCCCCTCCACGTCGTTCAGCACCGCCCAGGCAACCTGCGTCGCCGACATCGTCCTCGTGCACGAACTGCATCCGAGGCGCATACCCCTGGACCCGCAGGGGATTGACGGGCAGCTCGAGCAGGTGAGACCAAGCGTTGTCCCGCGGCCCGAACACGATCGCCGGTCCGAAAGAGCACGAACTTGACCTGCGGGAACTCATCGCTGAACTCGCGGACCACGTACTCGACCTCCAGCTTGTGGGCCGGGTAGGAGAAGTCGGGGATTCGCCCGCAGAGGAGACTCCTCGGTAAGTGGCTGGTCGTTGTCGGGATGGGCGCCGTAAACCGTCGCCGACGAGGTGTAGACGACCTTGCCCACGCCCGCCTCTCCGGCGCACCGAAAGACGTTTTGACTCCCATTGACGTTGATGTCCCGCATCTTGGCCTCACTGGATGGGATCCATCACGAATGCGAGATGCACCAGGACATCGATCCCCTGGAGCCTCGCGGCGAGAGCAAGCATCCCGTACGTCCATCTCGTCGAAGACGAACTTCTGATGGCGCAGACGGGGAGGCTGCACGTCGAACCCCAGGACCCGGTCTACCTCGTCGAGCTTCACCAGTGAGGAGATGAGACGCTCGGCTACATATCGACGAGCCTGTGATCGCGACGCATGGGGGAAGTTACCCCGCCCGCCTTCAGCGCCCGCGGTCGTAAGGTGGGTGGCGTGACGCAAGACCCATTCGGAGACATCCCCTCTTCCGAGCTGCAGAGACTGCTCGCATCGGGGTAAGGGCCTCTGAACACCGACATCGCCACCCAGGTGGCGCTCGCCCCTGGCCACCGAGGGGAACCCGAGACCCCGGGTTGATCCCGCATCTGCCCGCTCCTTCGGCGAGACGGTTCACGCCGCGGAAATGGTCCTGTCGGGGTACCGCGCCTCGCCGTCTCGGAGCTCCGCTCGGACCCGGGTGATCGGACGGGGCGAGTGGGTGACAGAACCCTGGGGGCGTGGCGATGGGTCTTCGAGCGCCTTTCTCCCGCTTCACGTCGCCGCACAAGGGTTCGGTGAAGAGGCTCGCCCGGCGTGCCGGGGGGCTCAGATGATCATCGGCCAGCTCGCTCCGCTCCTCCTCGGCTCCAGGTCGGGACCCTGCTCGGCCACCTCGGGCCGTATGAGGTGCTCACCCGCTACGACCTCCCGATCCCACGCGACGACAATGGCGAGCTCTTCCTCGTCGAGGCGAACGTGCAAGGTGGCCGCCGACTACGACTTCGACTCCGCCGGCTTCCGTAGCTGGCTTGCCCTTCGCGACAAGCAGGAGAGGCACCTGGTCCTCACGGCCCACCGGTGGGTCGAGCGCTACTTCCGCAGCCTCCTCGGAGACCTCGTTGATTCCATAGAGATCGACATGGCAGACCTGGAGCGCCGCCTGTCTGAGCTTCAGACCGGCGGCCCTGAGGCGTTTCAGGACGGGCTCGGAGGGGGTGACAGCTTCCCCATCTCAAGGACCGAGCGACATCGCGTGGCCGCCGATCGCCTCAAAGCCTTCATCACGATCTTCGAGGGATATGCAGCACACGCGGCTGCCAGGGTCGGGGCAGGCTTCATCGAGGACATCGGGCGCATCGACGAGGGCATGGCCAGGCTTGCGGCATCCCCCAGCGAGGGCAGGAGTGCCCTCACCGGCATCCTCGGCCTCGACGCGACTCGCACGATGCATGCTGCGGGAGCGACCTTTTGCGCCGCGGTCGTGAAGATCCGGGGGGTAGCAGACCTGAACCTGCTGTGGTCGGCGCCGGACAACCTTCCAAGCGCAAGCGAGATCAAAGACCCTTTCGCCTGGATGGAACGGATCTCCGGATCCTGAGCCCGTTGGGCCTCAGAACTGGGGCTTCGGAGGGATCGGGACGGGGGCCCACCCCCTAAGGTTCAAAGACCCCTGCTCGGGCCACACCACTCTGTATCGCCCTTTGCAGGACGGCATCTCGAGCCGGAACCTAGACTCCCCGTCGAGCACGTCCCTCGCGGCGGTCCTCCATCGCTCATCGCGGCGTCTTCGCAGCACGACATCGGTCCCTTTGTGATCCGGCCGCACCCGTCCCGCCACGTAGGACGTGTGGCGCCCACACCCGACCTCTTTCACCTTCACATGCGCTTTCACCAAGACGGTGGTCGCGTCAGAGGTGTCGCCCGTGCAGTTGGTGGGCTCGACCGTTGCCGAGTAATCGGCGTTGACCTTGGATCTGCGCACGAACCTCCACGTGTTGTCCGCAGCAACCTTCACGCTGCGCGCGTACTTGAAGGTGTTTCCGTCGTGCCTGCGCTTGCGGATCTTGACGCTGTAAGGGCCGGTGCATCCCGGCTCCGGGATGACCTCGCCTGAGAACCTC
The DNA here is from genome assembly GCA_030448085.1 of Actinomycetota bacterium. The sequence continues at coordinate 75,104 of JAUJNU010000003.1, forward strand.
GTCGATTCCATGTAACTGGTCCTCGGCTTCGAAGCTCGGATCGTCACCTGAAGAGCGCCGGCCCCTCCCCCTTGAACCGTGGGACACGCGGCCATCCGGGTGCTCGTCGGGGCCGGGTTGTCCGTTGTGATCGGGCCGTAGCAGGCACCGTTGATCTCGCCGAAGGTGTCCTTCACCCCCTTCTTGTTCACGAAGGCGACGTCACCTGGAGCCAGGTTTAGCGGGGCGCTCCACCGATCCTTCAGCCCGTCGGCTCCCGTCCCCTGAGACGGTTGCTTCACGGCGGGTATCAGCTCGACCGTCCCGTCCTCCCGGTAGACGGTGACCTCAGCGGACGCGCTGGTGCCCGTGTCGACCCAGGGACGGAACGTGCACGAGAAGCAGTAGAGCTCGGGCTCTTCCGGATCCACGGTGAAGCACCTGCCCACATCGACACAACTGATGTAGGTACGTTCTAACCTGGGGAACAAGATGTCCCCCGTCTCGGGTTGGCCCTGCGGAAGCTTCAAGGGTGCCCAAGTGTCGGGGTAGTCGATCGGCCCAACCGATATCGACCTCACCCGATCGAGACACTCGGCCCCGTCTCTGACACACCTACGGAATGGGTACTTGGGGTAGAAATCCTTCGTCCTGACAGGCCCCACGGAGAAGTCCAGCTGCCCGGGCGAGTAGCTCATGTCCGGCACTGTGATCCCGTCCCACGGCGAGACCTGGAATGGATTCGACGTGAGGGCATACGGCGTCTCCACCCCCGCCCCTTCGTGATGTAGCCCGTTCACCCTGAAGCGGTAGGTGCCCGTCGGTGTCTGGTTTCCCCGACCCGTATCGATGTCCGAGTCGAAGGCCTCCCACGAGGCTGTCCAGCGCCACCGGTATAGACCGGCGCGCCACGCGGCCAGCTCCGTATCGTTCTTGGGGTAATCCACGGTCGCCACGACCTCACCGGTCATGTCGCCGGCGAGCGTCCAGGTCCCGTCGGGAAGACGGCGCTCCACACGAACCTGAGGATCGTCCTGGTAGTTCGACCCGCCGACCCATACGAGATTCGTCACATCGAACCGCTCGATCGGCTGGGGGTGACTGACGATGTGGGGGACCCCGCCGTCGCGCGGCTTCTGCCTGTCGTAAGCAGCGGTGTAGGCCTTCCCGTCGTTCCCTATGACCTCAGCCCGTGCGAACTGGTGCGCGCCGTCCACCATGTACGCGGTGTCGAGAGCGTTGTAGGGGTAGTCGGGGCCTCCGTTCAGGTTGGCGGCCATCGTCACCAGACGGGTGGCAAGGAAATCCGACGAGTGAGCTCCCAGACCCGTCAGGGCCTTGCGGTAGTGATCTCCCCTCTGATACTCGCGATAGGAGGCGATGTAGCCCCAGTAGTCGTTGGCCATGCCGACCGGTAAGACGAGGTCGTACCCCTGCTGGGTCGGTTCGGCCGGGAAGGGCTCCCCTTCGTGCTCCGCGGGTGTGAAAGGTGTTTGTGTGAAATTGCCCTTGATGAGGTCCGGGTCGGCCGGGTCGGTCTCGGCTCGCAGCGGGCACTGACCGTCGTTCACGAGCTGCGGCTCGCACGCCTCGAACCCGGCATCCCACCCCCTCGCATCGTTCCGCACCTGAGCGACCATCCGCTCCCACTCCCCGGCCGTGACGGGCTCTATGGGGGTGCCGTCTTCGTTCAGAGGCTGCCCGGAGTGGCCGTCGCGGCCCCCGGGGCACGACCATTTACCGGTCGCGGGATCGTGGCTGCAGATCGTTGACCAGTCGAACCCGACCCACTGGTTGTCCGGCGTCTTGTCCAGCCTGGTCTTGATGTTGCGGGACTGGTCCGACCACTGCTCGCAGGGGCAGACGGTGATGCCCACCCCGCCCAGGCGTACCGCTTGGAGGTGCACCTGGAACGTCTCCTGCAGTCCCCCGTACGAAGGCGCTCCATAGTTGTCGGGGAGCGGGATCCCAGCCTTCTTCAGCTCGTTGTACGTGAATCCAGGATTGAAAGGCGGAGGGATCTGCTCCACGACGTCCCTGAAGAACCCGTCGCTCTCGTCATCGATCCTCTCGCAATCGGGCACCCCGGCGATCGGCACCCCGGGGTTCCCGTTGAAGGCCTCGTGCGTCCGGCAGTTGGAGACGGACGGGTAGGGGTGGGAGTACGGGGGGGCGAACTGCTTGTCGTTCACCCCCACCACGAAATCGGTCTCGAATGGCACCACTTTCTTGTCGTAGGAGGGAAGCCGCTCGGCCCGGTCGCTGCACTCGCCGGGCTCGGTCAGTTCGATCGAGCACCTCGCGATGTCACTCCAAGTCCTCACGATCGCGTCCGCCATGAAGCGCCCTCCCCGTTCGGCCTGCGCGTACTCCCGATGCCCGAACTCCCGGCGCTCGGAGCATGCGTGGGCCTTGCAGTCGGAATCGTCCTCCGCCGTCCCGGTGTTGTTCTGAACGAACACCGTGGGGGCCCCTGTCGCGGCCTCGCTCATCCGCTCCATCGAGGAGATGTAGTCACCGCTGATGAGGTTGTTCCCCTCGAGGAACTCGGGGTGCTCGCCCAGGGTGACGAAGTTGGCGAGGGGCTTCGGGTCGGCCGGGTCACTCACGTCGTCGAAGCGGACCACCGAGAGCGAGAGGTCCCCGTCCGTCTGCGGATAACCCGCAGGCGTGCCGTCGTCGGCGATGCTCGGGCCGAACGAATGCTTCTGGGTGTCGTCGAAGAACCCGGTGGCCGCTCCCATCCGCACCGGCACCATCTCGTTCGAGGCGTTGATCACCGCCAGCGCCATCTGGTTCGCGAGGTATTCGAAGAAGCGAACGTCGAACGCGTCCTGGAACAACATGACACCCCAGGAGGGACTGGAGTAGTAGGGGGAGGTGTGATTGTGGCTGACCCCGATCACGAGGTTCGAGTGGTCGATCCCGGTGGGCTGGCAGCCGCCTTCGGGAACCTTCGAGGGCGTTGGCCCGGTGACCGGACAGGCGCCGAGAGCGACCTGCGCGTCGTATTCCTCCAAGATGCCGGCGACGCGCGTGTTGAGGAGGTCCTGAGGGATGTAGAGATCGTTCTTCACGAGTGCCACCCTCGTCCGCTCGTCGGTCAGCGGGTCCTCACCCTCGACCACGATCGCCCGAGCTGAGAGCCGTGACTGGATACCGTAGGAGGGCACGTTCTTCGTCTGCTGCCCGTACGGGTCGAGGTTGTGGACCGGCTCGTCTGCGTCGGAGTCCTGGGTGCTCGCGTACTGCCCGGCGGAAACGCCTACGTGGAAAGTGGCGTCGACGACGGAAACCCCGGCCCTGGCCGCGTTCTCGGTTAGGGGGCCTTGGTACGCAGCGGTCGCGCCCCGGGCGCTCGGGCGAGAGGCCTCTTTGGCGCTCAGCGAGGTGAGGGCAAGGCTCACGACGAGGCTGGTCGCAACCACCAGTGAAAGAAGAAGTACCGGAACACGGCGAACGCCCATCGAGAACCCCCTAAAGGCCGCGATCCCCACGCGGATGGCGCCATCGTACGCTGGCTAGACGGGAAAGATCTCCCCCTCTACGTCCCCGTTCTCGATCCAAAGGATGCCCATCGATGTGAAGGGCGCCTGTCTCTTCCAGGTGGGGCTTCCGGGGTTGAACAGAAGGAGCCCGTCCTCGTCCTCGTTCCACGGGATGTGGGAGTGTCCGAACACCACGACGCGAGAACGAGGGAACCTCTGTTTCATCGCCCGGCGCCTCGTGCCTTTCGAACCGGAGTCGTGCGTCATCGAGATGAGCATCCCGCCTAGCTCGACAGTCGCCTCCTCCGGCGCCCCCCACGCCCGCACATCGTGCCCGTCGCAATTGCCCGCGACCACCGTCAGCGGCGCCAGCGCGCTGAGCTCGTCGAGGAGGCCCGGATCGACGACGTCTCCCGCATGAAGGATGTGGTCCGCGGACTCGAGGTACGGCCACGCCCCCATCGGCACGGTTCGTGACATCCCTCTCGTGTGGGTGTCGGCGACGACGACTACCTTCACGCCGAGCCGGTCGAAGTCGCCTCTCGGGGTAGGCCGGCCACCGCACCTTTCCCGCACGCGGGGCAAGAGGGGTCCCGACGAACCTTTACCTCCGAGAACCGGGTCGCCTGGGCGTCGAACGTGAGCAGTCGTCCCACCAGAGGCTCCCCGTAACCGACTATCAGCTTCAACGCCTCGTTCGCCTGGAGACATCCAACGATTCCCGGGAGCACGCCCAGGACACCTGCCTCACTTCAGGTAGGCGCCAGCTCCGGCGGCGGCGCCTCGGGGAACAAGCACCTGTAACAGGGCCCTTCGAAGGGGATGAACGTCGAAGCCATCCCTTCGAAGCGGAAGATCGAACCGTGGATGACCGGCTTGCGCAAGGCCACCGCAGTGTCGTTCACGACGTAGCGAGTCTCGAAGTTGTCGCAGCCGTCGACGATCACGTCGTACTGGCTGAGGAGGTCGCGTTAGTCTCGTCGATCCTGAAGGGGTGGATCTTCACGTTCACATCGGGGTTGAGCTCGCCGATCGCCGCCGCTGCGGACTCGGCTTTCAGCTCCCCCACCGACTCCGTGGAGTGGATCACCTGCCTTTGGAGATTGCTCGTCTCGACGACATCGGAGTCGACGATGCCGATCGTCCCCACGCCCGCCGCGGCCAGATAGAGCAGCGCAGGGGAGCCCAACCCCCCCGCTCCGATGGCGAGGACCTTCGATCGGAGCAGTGATATCTGCCCCCTCTCACCCACCTCGGGCAGCAGGAGGTGGCGCGAATAGCGATCCCTGGCATCGAGACCGAGCATCTTCGGTACCTCGAAATCGAAGCCCCGGTCCCTCCACAGTGAGAACCCCCCAGCGAGGGAGGTGACGTTCGTGTAACCGAGCTCTTCGAGGGTCTTGGTGACGAATGCGCTGCGGACACCGCCGGCGCAGTAGACGACGATCTCTGCATCCTTGTCCGGCAGCACGTCCTCCACCCGGCTCTCGAGGTGGGCGCGTGACAGGTGCGCGGCCCCCGGGATCATCCCCCGCTCTACCTCGTCCTGCTCCCGGACGTCGAGGAGCCGGGGACGGGAGCCGGCCCCCAGCCGCTCGTTCAGCTGGTCGGGCCCCGTCTCCTTGATGGAGGCCCGGACACGCGCCAGGACCTCCCGAAAGTTAGACATGTTCGTACCTTACGATACTTGTAAAAGGACTGGATCAGGCTTCGAGGGCGGCCTGGACCTCGAAGACCGTGGGATTCACGAGGAGAGCACCGTTGATCTGGACCGTGGGCACCACCCGGAAGCCGCCTGTTTTCGCCTCGATCTGCGCGCCCAGGTGAGGCTGCTCGTCGATGTCGACCTCCTGCACCTCTATCCCCACCTCCGCCAGCTGCCGCTTGAGCCTGCGGCAGTAGCCGCACCAGGTGGTGGAGTACATCGTTATCGGCTCGTCCATGGTCGGCATCTGTTCTCCTCGTCTCGCTAAGGCAAGATAACGACCTCTCATGGATACCCATTCCCCCCTCCCCCAGCAGCCGAACCCGTGAAAGCCGTCGTTTTCGCGGGCGAGGGTCGGGTCCGGGTGGAGGACCTCCCGCAACCCGAGGTGGAGTCACCGACCGACGCGGTGGTGAGGATCTCGCTGTCGGCGATATGCGGGAGCGACCTCCACCTCCTCAGCGGGAAGACCGCGGGCATGAGGGTGGGCTCTGTGATCGGGCACGAGTTCGTCGGCGAGGTCACCGACGCGGGGGCGACGGCCGGTGTCGAGACGGGCACGAGGGTGGTGGGGTCGTTCCTCATCGCCTGCGGGGGATGCACCCACTGCAGCGCGGGCCGGTACAACTTCTGCCTCAAGAGGCGCGCCCTCGGCCTGGGCACCCTCACAGGGGACCTCGATGGGGCGCAGGCGGAATACGTCCGGGTTCCGAACGCGGGATTGAACCTGCACCCACTGCGGGCAGAGCTGGCCGGGCTGGCCGACGAGCAGGCGCTCTTCTGCGGCGACGTTCTGGCCACCGGCTTCTACGCCGCCGCGCTGGCAGACGCGGCACCGAAGACCACCGTCCTGGTGATGGGGGCGGGGCCGATCGGCCTCTTCACGGCCGGGGGCCTGGTGCGGAAGGGCGCTCGCACGATCGTTGCAGACACCGATGCCGGGCGGGCCCGGTTCGCCCAGGACAGGATGGGGTTCGAGTCCATCCATCTCGGCGACGACGCCTCCGCCCAGGTCGCCGAGGTCACCGCTGGGGCGATGGCCGACATAGTCGTGGACGCGGTCGGATCGATACCCGCGGTCAAGACCGGCATGCGGTGCGTTCGGGACGGAGGCCGCATCGTCGTCATCGGCGTGTACGGCGCCGAAAGACTCGAGTTGTCCATGGGGATGGCCTGGGTCAGAGGCATCGAGTTGAGGTTCGGGGGCATGGCCAACGTCCAGGGTGTGTGGGACGAGGCGCTCGAGGCAGTCAGGTCGGGGGAGGTGGAGCCGTCGAAGGTGGTCTCCCACCGCCTCCCCATCGACGAGGCGGAGTCCGCCTACGAGCTGTTCGCGGCCAGGGCCGCTATGAAGGTGCTGCTACTGCCGTGACGCCTACTAAGCGTCCGCGACGTCCAGGAGACGCTGACGCTCGGCGACTATCTCGGTAGCCGGCTTCGCGCATCCGGGGCAGAACTTCGAGTCCGCCGCCACAGAGATCCCGCAGAACGGGCACGGGCCCTCTACCGGCGGGGCAACCGCCCCCTCCTTGATCCCCGCCTTGAACTCTTTGCTCGCTTGCCCGACGGAGCGCGCAAGCTTGGGGAGCCGGGTTGAGCCGAACAGCAGCAGCAGGACGACGAGGAACAGGATGATCTCCACGGGCCCGATCGATGACATTTCGTCTCCTCCTAGCCGATCCGGGAGGCCACTTCGGCCCCCACGAGCTCGATGTCCTCGAGGTCGCTGAGCTGGAAAGGCAAGGCTCCCAGGGTCACTATCGCTTCCTCGACCCCGAGATCGGCCAGCTCGCCCAGACGGTCCACGACCTCGTCCACCGTTCCGACCACGTGCGTGCGCCGGAACTCGTCCCAGGATACTGCCGCTCCGCCGCTACCACCCGGAAGAACGCCCGCGGGGGTGACGTTCTCGAGGCGCTCCAGACGTCGGCCGAGATCGGCCTCGTCCTGCCCGACCATCAGATAGACCCCTACGGAGCGCCTGAGGGAGGCGGGGTCCCTGCCCACCTCCTCGCAAGCCCTGTCGGCAACCTCCGAGCGGGACCTGTAGGTCTCCGTTGATCCGATCCAGGAGAAGTTCCATCCGTCGGCATGGCGGGCCGCGGCGAGCAGCAGGTCGCCCTTGCTCCCGATCCATATCGGCGGACGGGGCTCGGCGCGGACCGGGACGGCAGAGCGCCCCGTCTATGGGATAGAAGCGCCCGCCGAAGGAGAGAGCACCTCGCCCTCGAGCAGCCGTCCGATGATGTGAGCCGACTCACCCATCCTGCGGATCCTCGTACCGGCTGAGTCGAAGGAGATGCCTGCGGCCGCGTATTCGGGCTCGTACCAGCCACCCCCAGGCCCAGCTCCAGCCGTCCGCCGGAAAGAAGGTCGAGCGTGGCGGCCATCTTCGCCACCAGGGCCGGGTTTCTCAGATCGTTGCATAGGGTGAGGAGCCGAGCCTGACGCTGGTCGTCGTACCCGCGAGCGCCGACAGTGTCGTCCAGCACTCGAGGCTTCCCTGGACCTCCGCAGTAGCGCCGTACTTGCCCCAGTCGAGGAACAGGTGGTCCGAGACCCAGACCGAGTGGAACCCCGACGCCTCCGCGACGCGAGCGGCGGCCAGCACACCTTCCCACGAGGCCGGTCCTCCGGCAAAGGATGTGTCGTAGTGCGGCAAAGCCAACCCGAGTCTCATCCGGGCAGTCTAGAATCCCTCACATGAAGGTTTCAGACCTGATGACACCGGCGGCACTGGGCGATTCCGCAGACGACATCCTGCAGGAGGCCTCGGCCAAGATGTGGCAGCAGCAGACAGGCTCGCTGCTCATCATGGACAGCTCCCGCCTGATCGGTATCGTCACCGAGCGCGACGTTCTAAGGGCTATCGCCGAGGGGCACGACCCGTCTTCGATCACCCTCCGGGACATCATGACGACCGACCCCGTCACGATCCCTCCCGACACGGGCCTTCGGGATGCGGCCGGGATCATGTTCGACAAGTGGTTCCGTCACCTCCCGGTCGTGACCAGCGAGGGAGAGGTCGTCGGGATCATCTCGCTCCGGGACCTCCTCAGCCTGGTGGCGGAGGGGATGACCGAGCCGGCGACACTCGAGACGCTGACCGGGCACCGCCTCGCACGCGATCTGCGCTTGGAGAGGGTCGAAGCCGGGGACCTCGACTAACCCGGACCTAACCGGCGTATTCGCCCACGTCGATCTGCAGGGAAGCCATGCTGAGCTCACGCATCGCGTTGGGCGCCTTGACGATCTCGTCGAGGCAATCGACTACCTCGGCGTCGTAAACCGTCCTCTGAGGTCGATCAGCTCTCCCATCGCCTCGTCTACACCGCGGGAGGCCCGATAGACCCTCGTGGAGGTCATCGCTTCGAAGCTGTCCACGACCCTGATGATGCGGGCCGGCAGCGGGATCTCTTCGCCGGCGAGCCGATTCGGGTAACCGGTGCCGTCGACGTTCTCGTGATGACCGAGCACCGCGGCCACGACCTCGGGGTAGAGCTTGATGGGCCGCAGGATGTTCGCGCCCAGCACAGGGTGCGTCCGCATCACGTCCCACTCCTCATCGTCGAGCGGGGCCGGCTTGGAGAGGATGCTGTCGGGCACTCCCACCTTGCCGACGTCGTGCAGGAGCCCTGCGAGGTAGGAGCGGGTCGGCTCTTCGGCCCCCAGCTCGGTAGCGAGCTTCTGACACAGCATCGCCACCGAGATGGAATGCCCCTTCGTGTAGGGGTCTCTCGCCTCGAGCGCAGCCACGAGCGACTTGATGATGCGGGTGTAGAGGCGGTCGTTCTCGGACGCGCAGGCGGGTCCCCTGGTAGGACTCGAAATACCTGAACACGCACTCGTGGAGTGTCTCCAGGAGGAAGTCGTCAACCGCCTCGAAGTTCTCCGCGATGAAGGGGCGGATCGCGTGGCGTCCGGAGATCAGAGCCCTTTGGAAGCCCGGCTCCGGCTGCCTGTCGTCGCGGGCGCGGCGCTCGGCCATCCCGTCGATGACGGTCTGCATCAGGCTCCAATCGTCATCGCGGAAGACCTCGACCAGCCCGGATATCAGCGAGCGGAGGTAGCGCTCGAGGACCGGGGAGGGAGTGCCGTCTGTGGTGACCGCGAACTTCAGCCACGTGGTGGCGATCGCGTCCTTGTTATGCGTGAGAGTGGTGGCGAGGCGGCGGGCCGTCTCCTCGCGCTGGGGGCCGAGCAGAGGGTCGACGACCCCTTTCAGCTCCCCCCCGTATCCCTGCCTCACCCGGACCCTCCCCGTCGAAGTAGCTAACTAGGAGTAGTTATACCGCTACGCAGAGGACTTAATCCTCCCAACTATTAGGAAATCCCGGACATATGGGGCAAGATTGAGGAAATTTCAGCCAGAAAACGGGCGGTGTCTAGTTCTTACGGACCATCGGACCAGCAGGACCCGGCCGGTTAGATCTTGTGGCGCTCCAAGAGACGTCTCGCGATTACCGTTTTCTGGATCTCCGAGGTGCCCTCGCCGATCAGCAGGAACGGCGCGTCCCGATAGAGGCGCTCGATCGTGAACTCCTTCGAGTAGCCGTAACCACCGTGGACCCGCAGGGACTTCAGCACGATCTCGTTGCACGCCTCGGAGGCGAAGAGCTTCGCCATCCCGGCCTCGAGGTCGGAGCGCTCACCCGCCGACTTCTTCTCTGCCGCCGACAGGAGCATCAACCGGGCCGCTTCGAGAGTGGTGCCCATCTCGGCGAGGTGGATCTGGATCGCTTGATGCTGGGAGATCGCCTTCCCGAAGGCCTTTCGCTCCTGGGAGTAGCGGATGGCTTCTTCGAAAGCTCTGGTGGCGACCCCGACGGCGCGAGCGGATACGTTGACCCGCCCCAGTTCGATCGCATCGAGGACCTGCCTGAACCCCTGCCCCTCCTCCGGCCCGAGAAGTGATGCGGTGCTGACCCTGAAGTCGGAGAAGTTCATCTCGGTGGTCTCGACGCCCTTGTAGCCCAACTTCTCGATGTTCTTACCGACATCGAGGCCTGGGGCCGGGGTCGGGTTCCCGGGCTCCTTCTCGATGACCAGCATGCTCATCCCCTTGTGTGGGGGATCTGCTTCCGGGTCGGTCTTGACCAACGTCATGACGATCCCGGACCTAAGGCCGTTCGTGAGCCACATCTTCTGTCCGTTCAAGACGTACTCGTCGCCATCCCGTATCGCCTTCGTGCGTATCGCCTGGACGTCGCTTCCAGCCTCCGGCTCGCTCATCGCGAGCGCGGCCCGTATCTCCCCCGTCGCCATGAGTGGCAGGAGCCTCTGCTTCTGCTCGTCGCTCCCGAACCGGTTGAGGAGATAGCAGCCCATGAAGTGCGTGTTGAGCACACCGGACAGGCTCATCCATCCACGTGCCAGCTCCACCACGGTGAGGGCGTAGGTGGTGAGGGACTCGCCGACGCCGCCGAACTCCTCGGGAACGGTGATGCCGAACAGGCCCATCTCCTTCATCTGCTCGACGATCTGCTCGGGGTACTCGTCCCTGTGCTCCATCTCGTCGGCTACCGGGATGACTTCCTTCTCCACGAACTCCCGGACCGTCTCGACGATCGCTTTCTGCGTGTCGCTCAGTTGGAGCATCAGCTCTGTCCCCACTCAGCCTGGTAGTCCTCGAGCTTCTTCACCCGGACGAGACCTGCGGCCCGCCCTCGCTCAGCGAACTGGATAGCCATCTTCCTCGAGGCTTCGTCGATCATCTCGTTCCCGAACATGACGGCGCCCCTGCGATCCACCTCGGTGGAATGGCGATACGCGTCGAGGAGGGCCTCCGCCTTGTCGTACTCCTCCTGCGTCGGAGTGAATACCTCATTGAGGACGTCGACCTGCCCCGGGTGGAGCGCCCATTTCCCGTCGTATCCGAGGGCCCGGGAACGCATCGCCATGGCCCGGAAGCCCTCGAGATCCTTGATGAGCAGGTAGGGGCCATCGATGGCTTGCAGGCCGGCGTCCCGAGCCGCTACGAGGATGGTCTCGAGGACCCAGTGCCAGTGGTCCCCCGGGTAGCCGGGCATCGGAAGCCCGGCGGTGACCGTGGGCAGCCCGAGGGAGGCGCTCATGTCCGCAGGGCCGAAGATCAGCGTCTCGAGCCGGTCGGAGGCGTGGGCGATCTCGTGCACGTTCTTCAAACCCGTAGCCGTCTCGATCTGAGCCTCGATGCCGATCCGCCTGTCGAAGTCGAGGTTCGTCTCGATCATGCGCAGCATGTGATCCACGAACTTCACCTCGTGGGCGTGTTGGACCTTGGGCACCATCACACAATCGAGATGCTGGCCCGCCGCCTCAACCACCGTCTTGAGGTCATCCGCTGCCCATTGGGTGTCTATCGAGTTGATGCGGACCACGACTGTTTTCTCGCGCCAGTCGTTCCCCTTAAGAGCGTCGACGACGTTGCCCCGGGCCTCTTCCTTTGCGAGCGGCGCCACCGAGTCCTCCAGGTCCATGAAGACCATGTCGGCGGGAAGGGTTGGCCCCTTCGCGAGCATCTTCGGGCTAGACCCCGGGACGGACAGACAGGACCTACGTGCGCGCACCTTGGAACCTCCTTCTCGTGGTTAGGAGATGAGGTTAATCGAGTAAGTCGAGACCCTCCTACCTGGCCTCCTCGACCTCCCTGCGTGACGTGGCGAGACGAAAGGCCCTCAGGGCTAGCTGCATGCGGAGCTTGTCTTCGGGCTCCCTAAGAGACCACCCCGTGAGCTTCTCGATCTGTTTCAACCGGTAGGTGACCGTGTGGGGATGAGCGAACAGCTTGCTGCCCGCCATCTTTACGCTCCCGTCCGCGTCGAAGAACGCTTCGATGGTTTTCACTAGTTCACCCTTCCTGCGTTCGTCGTACGCGATCAGGGGGCCGAGCATCTGTTCCACGAAGCGACCGATGAGCCCCGGGTCGATCCGGAGGAAGTGATAGAGGATCAAGTCATCGAACCGATAGACGGGGCCGAGGAGGTCGAGGTCGAGTCCGATCTCGAGCGCCTCCCTGGCCTCGAGATAAGCCCTGCGGATCCCTTCTAGCCCAAGCTCCGGGCCTCCCAAGCCGAACCTCCACCCGCTCCCGAGCTCCCCGGCGAGCTTCTCCCCTGCGAGCCCGCCATCGGTGAACGGGTCCGATGGCAGCAAGGCGATCGTTTGCTCACCCTTCTGAAGGACGATCGGATCCCCGGTCGTCCCCGACGCAGCGTTCGACGCCGCCGACGAGACGATCGCCTCCTTGCGCGTGTCCTTCCCGGGCCCGTTCCCAACCAGGGCCACGTAGCTGAGCGAGAGGTCGTAACCGAAGGAATGAGCCCGGGCCAGGATGTCCTCGGGCGAGGCGTCGGATCCGTACAGCAGGTCCGCCAGGAACTCCCGCCTCGCCCCCTCTTGCTCCCGCACGATCGCGCGCTGAGCTCGCGAGTACGCCTCCGCAACGGCCGTCGAGATCTGGTCGGTGTAACGGAGAACCGCTTCGGCCAGCTCGATCGTAGCCTCCAGCGGATCACCTTCCGAGGAACGGCACTCGTCCGCAAGCATGTCCCAGCAAACCCGGGAGACCGTCCGATAGGCATGAAGGACATCATCGAGAGGGATGCTCGCCTCAGCGCGGCGGGCACCGACACGCTCTATCGCCTCGAGCTCCTCCCGCCCCACGTGACGGCTATCGCTCAGAACCCGCGCCAGCGTCTCTACGTTGCCACGGACCGAATCCCGTACGTCTTCTAGCAGAAGATCACCCGACCTCCCATAGGAGGGCACGGCGTCCCAGATCGCCACTGCAGATCTCTCGACGACCTCGTCCAGCCTGGCCAAGAAGCGGATCACGATCTCCGCGACCGGAACCTGACGAGGCATCAGCCGGGAACTCCTACTTTGTGAAGCACCCTTTGCAACGCGTCCCTCACCTCTCGGACGAGACCTTCCGCGGCCGGTTCTTCGGCCCCCTCGATGATGTCCTCGGGGTCGAGTGCCGCGACGACCGCGGTCTCCCCGGTCTGCTGGACCACGAGGTTGCAGGGCAGATGAACCGCCACCTCCATGTCAGACCCTTCGACGGCTCGCTTGCTGACACTGGAGTTCCACACACCCATGATCAGATACTGACGTTCGTCACCAGCTTCAGGCCCGAGGAGGCCGCCGACATGCATCTCAGACAGGATCGAGAAACCCTCGCCTCGGAATGCGAGCCGGGTCTTGATGACCGCCTCGTCGTACCCCTGAGGCACGGCTATCGAGTATCCGTATCCACTCATGTGCCATTACGGTACCCGCTCTCATGTCCCTCATAGCGATCCCCAACGTTTCCGAAGGCACCGACGGCCAGCGCATAGCCGACCTGCGGTGGGCTGCTTCCGGCAGCGGTGCCGAGGTCCTCGACACCGATTCCGACCCCGCGCACAACAGGACCGTGTTCACCCTGACCGGAGCCGCAGATGCCCTCAGGGACAGCCTGGCCTCCCTCGCCGCGTCCGCCGACGGGATGATCGACCTCACCCGCCAGGAGGGCGCACATCCGCGGGTCGGGACCCTCGACGTCTGCCCGCTGGTGCCCCACGAGGCGCCGATGGAAGAAGCGGTGACGACCGCTCGCGAAGTGGGCAAGCGCATAGCCGATGAGCTGGCGCTCCCGGTCTACCTGTACGGAGCCGCGGCAACGAGGGAGGAAAAGCGCGCCCTGCCAGACATAAGGAGGGCGGCTTGGCCTCGCTGATCGCCAGGGCGAAGCAAGGTTTCGTGCCCGATCTCGGGCCTCAGGAGATCGACCCCGCAGGGGGCGTCGTGCGTGGGAGCCCGCGACGTGCTGATCGTTCAACGTCTGGCTCCGAGCCGAAGCTGAGTCGGCGGCCTCCATAGCGAGGGAGGTGCGCCAGATCCGGGGGGTAAGAGCTCTCGGCCTCGCCATCGGTCCCGGCGTGTCCCAAGTATCGATGAACCTCGTCGAGCCGGAGAAAACCGGCGTCGAGGATGCTTTTGCGGCGGTCCAAGAGCACGCCCGGAAGATCGGCGCCGAGATCGAGGGACCGAGCTGATCGGCCTGATACCGGACAGGTTCCTTCCGGCACCGGACAGGGCAGCGGCCCGGCTGCTGATCCGGCCGGGCCGCTCCTTGGAAGAAAGGCTGCGTCTAGCGGCGGGTTGACTTCCTCGCCCCGGTCGACTTGCGGCCGGTGCTCTTCTTCGCCGTCGACTTGCGACCGGTGGTCTTGCGGCCGGTGCTCTTCTTCGCCGTCGACTTGCGACCGGTGGTCTTGCGGCCGGTGGACTTGCGGCCGGTGGACTTGCGGCCGGTGGACTTGCGGCCGGTGCTCTTCTTCGCCGTCGACTTGCGACCGGTGGTCTTGCGGCCGGTGCTCTTCTTCGCCGTCGACTTGCGACCGGTGGTCTTGCGGCCGGTGCTCTTCTTCGCCGTCGACTTGCGACCGGTGGTCTTGCGGCCGGTGCTCTTCTTCGCCGTCGACTTGCGACCGGTGGTCTTGCGGCCGGTGCTCTTCTTCGCCGTCGACTTACGCCCGGTCGTCTTCTTCGCCGTCGACTTACGCCCGGTCGTCTTCTTCGTGCCGGTGGACTTGCGGCCGGTGGTCCTCTTCGTTCCGGTCGACTTACGTGCGGTCGTCTTCTTCGTGCCGGTGGACTTGCGTCCCGTCGTCTTCTTCGCTGCCAATCCCCACACCTCCCGATCGTCTCTCCCGTGGAACCGTCTCGACTCCACGTGGTGGTTTCCCCGTCTCCACTCTTAGAGATGGAGATGCAACAACTCGAACTGCGCGGTGCTTCGATGCAACGTGTACTTAAACAAGTACAAGAGCATTAAAGCCCTATACATCACGAAGGTGCAAGCATTTGTTCGATGCGCGCGTGTGTTGCATGTTTCTCATGGAGTTCGTCACGACGGTGCAGGAGGAAGGAGCGACGCGTGTTCACGCGCTGCGGTGGTCGAAGAAAACGTTCGAGCGTTTACGCGCTACGAAGTCTGCGCGCCGTTCGCTTTTCGCGCCGCAGCCGACGTCGTTCTCTTCCGAGTGTACCGCCCCAGATACCGAATGCTCTTTGTTGTTGAGCGCGTATTCGAGACACTGCGAACGAACGGGGCATTGATTGCAAACTGCGCGAGCCGCCTTTGACGAGCCACCGCGTTCGGGAAAGAAGATCTCGGGGTCGACCTCGTTGCAGCGAGCATGCACCTGCCAATCGACTGGCTGCAGCAACTTCGTTGTTATGCGTTGCATGTCCCCGGACCTTTCCCTCTGCCATCCGGCCGCGAGGTCGTTTTCGATCTCACAACCACCCGGCTCGGTCTTAGCCTGCCGTCGAGGAGCTAGGATCCCCTACCTAACTCCCGCCCTGTAATTACATCTTTGTGATTCTAGGGGCCAAGGGCCGCCCGTGGCAAGCGGGCCGCGAAGAATCGGGTCGAGTGTCGCGGGGCCGGGGGTGAGGGCGAGGACCTAGGAGAAGCGCGCTCCTCGGGCGGGATCAGATCAGGGCGAGGGTCGAGTCGATCAGCATGGAGACATCAACAGGCTTGGTGAGGCAAACCTTCGCCCCGGCTCGCCCCAGCCATCGGTCCTGCTCGCGTTCGAGCAGCATCAACACGGGGATGTCATGGAGGTCCTCCCGCTGTGACATGTCGGCAAGAAGCGCGAAGCCGCCGGAGTTCCCCGTTCGAAGAGAGACGATGATCGCGCCGGGCACCTCTTCTTCCAGCCGCGCCAACGCATCCCCAGCGTCTTCCGCAAGCACCACTTCGACGTGAGCAGGAAACCCGAACGTGGCTTCCTCGCGTACGTGGTCGTCGTCAGAGACCACCAGGACCTGCAGTGGCTCGGCGGTCTCCTCAGCCTCCGGAGGCGGCATCCGCGCTCCGCTCCTGCTCTTGCGCCTGCTGCGAGACCGCCTTGAGAAGCCCATCCAGGTCGAGGCGGAACCCCGTCTCGAGGCCCTGGAGCCGCGATGCCAAAGCGTCCACGAAGTTTCCGCGGCGAGCTCGGTCGTGGCGACCGTCTCGACGAGCAGTGGCGAGTAGTGCCCTCGCGAAGCGGGACCCGCAGAAGGGACAGCGGCCTGGCGCGTCAGACTCAGGGCCTATCTGCGACAGGAGAAAGGTCCTGTCACAGTTGTCGCACGTTGCCTCGATCTTCAAGGTCTCACCTTCGCTCACCGGGTCCGCCTGACTGATACTAGACCGGGTCCTTGCCCTTCCCTCGAAAGAGAGCGCTCGCTAAGAGGAAACTGACAGCGAAGGTCGGGATAGAGGCGCCGACCGTGCCCGCTATGTCCGTCAGCGGCTCACCCACCATGTTGCGGACCCCGGCCGTCCACCACGGGCCCGGTGGGGCTGATCCAGTGATAGAGCGCGAAACCGGTGACCCATGGGATGAACGGGACCCACCTGACCCCGGGGCGGGCCGCAGCCACGGCGACCCGCGCCGCGACAGGTGGTGAGCAGCCAGAACCGCGAATAACGGCACGAAGACCGAACCGAGGAGGAACAGGAAGAACTCATAGCGCTCCATCGTGAGAGCTCCCGCAAGCCCGTGCCG
Source organism: Actinomycetota bacterium (assembly GCA_030448085.1). The sequence goes on from JAUJNU010000003.1 coordinate 91,807, forward strand.
ATCACGGCTATCGCGATCAGGAACGCGCGGCGCGAGACCCGCGGCCAGATGTTCTGAAGCGACACGGCTGCTGAGTACATGTTCGCGAACGCCTCGGTCCCCACGAGCAGCCCCGTCAGAAAGAGGATTCCGGCGAGGGACCCACCGGCGAGCGCGAGCACTCCGGCTGCGATGGCCCCCGGTGAAGGAGCGGCCCCCGCTCCGAGCACCAGAGCCGCTCCCAGCGCATAGAGCCACACGTTCGCTGCCAGGTAACCGACGAAGGTCCCGGCGGAACGCAGCCCGAGGACCGGTCGCATAACGCGTGTAGTCGGCGACGAGCGGGATCCACGAGATCGGCATGACGATCACGAGATCCAGCCCGATACCGAAGCTCAGCTCGCCCGTCCCGGGCGCAGTTAGCGCAGCACCTATCCCCTCGCTCGTCACGACGAGGCCCGTCAGGACGAGGCAGATCGCTCGATGACCCACACCCCGAACCGCTCCATCCACACCTTCGTGACCCCGACGGGCCCCCACAGCGCGAGGCCGGTGCAGACGAGGGCGGCTATCCCGAGCCACAACCAACGAAGCGAGATCCCGAACACCTGTTGCACCACCAGGTCGGCCACGAACGAGATTGCCCACAGCTCCACCGCGGTCCAACCGATCAACTGCAGGGCATTGAGGGCGCTAGGAACCCACGATCCACGAACGCCGAGGAGTGGCCGGAGAAGAACCATCGTCGGAACTCCGCTCTGCGCACCTGGCGGCCCCGCGAGGCCCAACAACCCGGCCCCAGGACGGAGCCGACGACGATCGCAACGAGAGCGGTGGCGAAGCCGAGCCCGGGGACCAGCAGCGCGCCGGTCACGAGAACCAGCATGCCGATGCCGAGGTCGCCCCACAGGACGGCGAGAGGTGCCGGCCCGACAACACCCTCTGGTGGGGGCGGTCGGCTGAACGATGGTGTCGCTAGGCAGCAAGGTCTCGGTGGCCATGGCGTCTCCTCCGCAGGTCTGAACCTGATCAGGTTGTGTCCGGTCTCCCGGATCTGGGGTCGTGGCCGTCGGTGACGGCTGCCTCTCAGCCCGTAGGCTCCCCGCGCTCGGCTCAGCCTAAGGCAATTACGCCGACGTCTGCGCCTGCGTCTCCCTGAGGGAGGCCTCGGCTCGCGCGTAGATCGAGCCCTCGGAAGAGGAGTTGTCGCCTACGCCTGCGGAGACCGTTGCGTTGCGCAACCCCTCGCCGGCGGTAGCGATCCTCCAGGCAAGCCTGATCGCGGCGATCTCAGCCCCCTCCTCGAGGTCCTGGGCATCAGCACCGCAAGAAGCCCGGTCGTAGCGAGAAGTAGATGTCCGAGGCGTTTCCGCTGTGAAGAACGTCGGCGATGCCCTTGTCGATCCCATTTGCCCGCTCGGCGCCGAGGGACTCCGTCAGTGAAGCGTGATCGTCCACTTCCAGTAGGACGAGGCTCACGGGGTCGCCGTGACGCTTGATGCGCAGCAGCTCGGTGGCGAGCTGCGACTGGAGAGCCTGCTCGTTCCCCAGCCCCGTGACCGGGTCGATCCCCGTTGCACCTCTCTCGGACACGAACCTGAACCCGTTCGCGAGGCAAGCGCCCATCACACGGCTCACCGACTCCAGGACCGCCGCATCTTCTTCGCTGAACCCGGCGGCCGTCTCCTTCGTCACCTTCACGATGCCGGGGGCCGTCCGGGTGTTGAAGCGAGGCGCACATGGCCCACCTGGGACGGCCCTGGTCCTCAGCCGTCTCTTCGGACACCGCCACATGCCCGGTCTCGAGGCACCCGGCGGCAAGGGAGCCGTCCAGCGGATAACGGAGCTCCTCGGCGGGCCGGACCCGTCCGGCAGCAGCCGCGCAGACCAGCTGTTCCCCTCCAGCAGCTCGACCGCCGCAGCTGCGGCCCCGGTAAGGATCTGAGCTTCCGCCGCTATCAGCTACATGACCTTGTCGGTATTATGCTCGGGGGTCGCGTGCCTCACCGGCGCCCCCACGACCGCCACGAGCCTGTCGGAACCGATTTCAGAGAGCTTCATGCGCTCAGTGTGACCTCTCCGGACGGCCAGCTCGCGTTAAAGCTCCGAACGAACGATCTCCACCGCTTTCTGGATGTTCCTCATCTTCTGCTTCGCCTCTTCGACACTGCGGGTCTTGAGCCCGCAATCGGGGTCAACGAACATGCGCTCCGCGGGGATGCGCTTCAGAGATCTCCTGATCCCCTCCGCCATCTCTTCCACGGGCTCGACGACGTGGGTATGGACATCCGAGACCCCGAGGCCGATGTAAGAGGTGAACGGCGCATCGTCGAACTCGTCGAGGAGCGAGTAGTCCGAGTTGGCGAACTCGAGGTCGATCTGGTCGACCGGGATCTCGAGCATCTTCGGATATGCCCGGTGAAAGTCCCCGTAGCAGATGTGCGTGATCGTGTGGGCCGAGAGCGGCTCCGTGACGATCTGCATCGCCTCGATCACGAGGTCCAGCTCATCCATGCGCGTGGAGGCGGCGGGCTCGTCGATCTGGATGTAGCGGGCGCCGGCGCGCTCGAGGTCGAGCGCCTCGTCCCTGATGACCTTGGCGAGATCCAAGACGTAGTCCCGGCGGGTGTCGTAGTACTCGTTGAAAGACCAATCACAGATCGTGTACGGCCCCGTCAACATGCCCTTCACGGGGCGCTCGGTCAGTCCCTGGGCGTACTTCCACCAGTCGACCGTGACCGGGCGCTCGCGGCCCACAGGCCCGGTGGCGATGGGCTTCCGGTAATAACGGTTGCCGTACGAGCGCACGAGGCCGCCGATCTCGAGGCCGGGGAGCTCTTCCGCGAAGAACGCGACCATGTCGCCGCGGTACTGCTCGCCGTCCACGATGAGGTCGACGCCGAGCGAGTCCTGCCACTCAACCCACTCTTTGGTCGCCCTGCGCTCGAGCTCTTGCAGCTCGGAGCGTTCGATCTCTTTACGCGCCGCCTGTGTCCGTGCCTTCAGGATGTAGTCCGGCTTCGGGAGGCTGCCGACGGACGTCGTCCACAGCCCCGGTCCCTGCAGGTCGATCTTCTCCACTACGCACCTACTTTCTGTACGACCTCGCCGAGGCGCTCGAGCTTCGCTCTTGCTTTCTCCCGGGGGAGGTACTCGAGACCCGAAGAGGGGCTCACGTAGAGCTTTTCGGCTCCGAAGATGTTGACGAGCTCGTCGACGGTGACGACGAGGTCCTCGACCGACTCGAGCCGGGTGTTCCTGGCGTTGAGGATCCCCGCCTGGACGTGCTTGCCCTCGGGGACCTGCTTCATGACCTCGAGGTTCTCCGGCCCGGAGATGAGGTCGAACCCGAAGCCGTCCACCTCGATGTCGAAGAGCTCGGGCCCGAGGCGCTTCGCATCCCCGAAGTACGTGGCGAGGGTCGTCTCAACGCGCGACAAGCTCGAGGTGATCGTGCCGAGGGCACGACGGGCGAGGGCAAGGTCCTCGGGAGCATCCAGAAGGGCGGGCTCGTCGAACTGGATGTGGCCGGCCCCGGCGGCCTCCAGCTCGGCAGCCTCCTGAGCGAGGATGCCGGCGATCGCCATCACGAACTTCTCGTGGTCCGCGTAGTGCTCGTCGATCGAGAGCCGTGCGAACGTGACCGGACCGGGGATGACCGCCTTCACCGGGCGCGTCGCGACCGAGGCGGCGAAGCGGTAAGCCTCCACCGTCGAGGGCCCGCGCCACTCGAGCGGGCCGACGCAGATCGGCTTGCGGTAGTAGACGTTGTTGTCGAACCAGCGCAGGAGACCACCGATCTCGAAACCGGCGATGTTCCGCGCGAACGGGGTGAGGATGTCGTCCCAGCGGGCCTGGCCGTCGGTGATGACGTCGATCCCCGCGGCCTCGTGCTCGCGGATCACTTCGGTGACGAGATCGTCCTGGGCCCGGTGCAGGTCATCGACAGTCGTGGCGCCCTTCTCGAGGCCATGGAGCGTCTTCCGGACGACGAACGGGTTTCCTTCATCCGGTGGCTTCGGGTACGAGCCGACCACCGTTGAACGGATGGGCATCGCGACTTCCTTTCTCCGAAATCGAAAAAGCCCCCTCCCTCCCGGGAAGAGGCTTGACTGGTCTCTATTCGCTCATCGACCCGGGATTCGCACCTGCCGTCCCTCTTCGGTCGGTGGTTGCGGCGGGATCGACGGGCCGGGCCCTCCCCCGCTCTAGATGAGCGTCTTCGATACTAGATCAAAAACGGCCCCCGCCGTTCGGCAGGGGTGTGACTTCTCAGAACTGAGCGCTGTCGCCGCAGGCGCAGGTGCCCTTGGCCTGGGGGTTGTTGATCGTGAAGCCGGACTGGGCGAGGCTGTCGACGTAGTCGACCTCCGCCTCGGACAGGTACGGAGCGCTCATCTTGTCGACGCGGATCTCGACGCCGTGCTTGGACTCGATCTGGTCGTCCTCGAGCCGGCGGTCGTCGAAGTAGAGGGCGTAGCGAAGGCCGGCGCAACCACCCGGCTGGACCGCGATCCTGAGGGCGTAGCTCTTTCCCTCGTGCTCGCCGGGAGCCGAGCTGATCTCACGCTCGAGCAGCTCGTTGACCTTATGGGCTGCGTTCTCCGTGATCGAGATTGGCATCTTGTGCTCCCTTTCCTTTTTGCCTGCGGTCCGCTTCAGCGCGTCCCGTTCCTGCTGCTAGGCCCCTTTTTTCGGGTCCTCCAAGTATAGAAAACGCTCAGTGGGTACCCAACCATTCCACAAGGAAGGCGAACAGCACCAAACCGATGCCTCCGAGTACCCAGGGCCGGGCTTTCACGAGGCCCGGCGGGGGATCGTCGAAGACCAGGTTCGACAGGGCAAGGATCGCCCCGCCGGCCGCCGCCAGGAGGCTCGCCCCGAGGAGGAAGATGTGCCAGGCGGTGTGAAGAGCCACTAGTGCGAGGTGCCGGAGGAGAAGCTGAACTCGCCGAGTCGCAGCGTGGGGGCCACCGTGGAGCCGAAGGAGCCGTACTCCGGCCCGAACGCCGCAAGGTCGCTCCCCACCCCCAGGGTCGTCGCCAGCGTGCCCAGGACACTTTCCGCGAAACGCAGGTTGTTGAGGCCTCCGACGATCTCCCCCTCCGAGATGAGGTAGGTGCCGTCCCGGGTCATGCCCGTCAGCAGGGTCTTCGGCCCGTCGAGCACGTTCACGTAGTGGAAGCGGGTGACGAGGATCCCCCTTCGCACCTCCCCCACGAGGTCCTGGGGAGTGGCCCGGCCGGCATCAAGGACCAGGTTGAACGCGTAAGGCCCGGTCTCCCCCGACCCGGAGTAGTGCCCCGAGGTGGGAAGCCCCATCTGGCTGCCCGTCCGAAGGTCGGTCACCGGGCGGGTGGCGACGCCGTCGTCCACCACCGCCACCCGCTCTCGCGGCACCCCCTCCATATCGAACCCGATGCCCACTGAGAGAGGATGCGAGACGTCATCCGAGATGCTGATGCCCCTCGAGGCCACCATGTCCCCGGCTCTGGTAGCGAGGAAGCTGTCGCCTTCCACCACCTGCTTCGCGCTGAAGCCGACGTAGGCCAGGTACTCCAGGAGAAGGGCGGTCGCGGCCGGCTCGAGGATCACCTCGTAGGTTCCGGGGGCCGCGGCCGACGCGCCACGACCCGCCTCGGCCTTGTCGCGGGCTCTCACGGCGGCCGCAACGTGGTCGACCTCACCGACGGCATGCGAGCTGGCGTCCCCCCAGCCCGTCGACTCGCCGTTGTCGGCAAGGCAGGTCGTGAGACAACGGGTATATCCGTCGAAGCAATCGACGCCTTTGCTGGAGAAGATCCCGAAGAGGTGGGAGCCGGTCCCGTAGACGCCGGCCGCGTTGTCCGTGGAGGACGCGGCGAGGAGCTCCTTCACTGCCGCGGCTCGGCTCGACGGCGAGGAGTCCGAGGTTGCCTCGTCCCAGCGCATCTGGGGCATCGGCCGCCCCACCAGTGCCGGGTCGGGAAGCCCGACCCAGCCGGGGTCCGGCAGTGAGGCCCGGGCCGCGGCCAGAGCGTTATCCGCGGCCCGCGTCAGGGTCTTCGGGTCCAGCTGCGTGGCAGAGGCGGACGCCACGCGGCCCCCGACCCCCACCCTCACGGTCACCCGAACCTCTTCCCTAGCGGTGTTCTGGATTATCTCCGAACGGGCGAAGCGAGTGAGGGCCGTGGAGGCCGCCTCCGCCACGACCTCGACTTCGTCGGCCCCCGGGTGATCGAGCACGACCTCGGCCGCAGCGCGTGCTTCGTCGTGGGACAGGAGGCTCACTGACCGGTCCCGATGGCGACTCCCACACGGAAGCGGGCCGGGGAAGTCCCCGTGCCCGACCCTCATGGTCTGACCGGGCTGGCCTTTGCCGCAGTTCGGGGTGCCCCACATCTTCCATTCCTCGGGCCCGGCGACCGCGTCGCAGGAGGCCCAGAACGCGGGGGTCACGCCCGTGTACCGTGGGTTCTTGAAGATGCGGGTGAGCTTCCCCTTCTTGATCTCCCAGGCGATCTCACAGCCGAACTGGAAGTTCTTCCGCTTGTCGTCGATAGACCACGACTTGTTCGTCGCCATGTAGATGCCGTCGTCGACATCCGCCAGCAGGTCCTCGAGCGTCCCGGCCCCCGGGAGCAGGTTGATGTTGGTCATCCGGATCAGGGGGAAGTTGGCCCAGCCCTCGGCGCGCATCGTGCCGTTGGAGCGGCCCTCGCCGACCGTGGCAGCCGTCTCCCTAGAGGTCTGCAACCCCACGAGGATCCCCTCCTTCACGAGGTCCACCTCCTGTCCCGACACCCCTTCGTCGTCGTAGGCGTAGGTTCCGAGCCCGCCGGGGATCGTCGCGTCGGAGGTGATGTTCACGAGAGGAGCCCCGTACCGGAGGCTGCCCATGTCGCCGAGCCCCACGAAGGATGTCCCCGCGAAAGCGGCCTCCATGCCGAGGACCCGGTCCAGCTCCGTCGGATGCCCCACCGACTCGTGGACCTGCAACATCACCTGATTGCCGTCGAGGACGAGCGTGGAGATCCCCGAGGGACACTCCGGAGCTGCCAACAACCGCACGGCCTCCTCTGCGATACGGGGGGCGTGGCCGCTGAGGTCCATCTGCTCGATCAGCTCGTATCCCGCAGCGGCGTAGTGCCCGCGATCCGAGCCGGGATAGGACCGGGTCTGCACCTCCGAGCCGGCCACGGCCGTTGCCTCCATACCCCCACCGGTATGCACGATGATCTGTTCGATGTCGGAGCCTTCCGAAGACACGAACCAGGTCCCTTGCCGGAGGAGGTCCATCGTGGCTCGGCCATGCTTGACCCCGGCAACGGCCTCGATCGCGCTGGTGGCGGCCGCGAGAGAGCCCACCTTCTCCTCCAGCGAGACGTCGAATGGGTCCCTCTCGAACGGAGAGCTCCAACCGTCAACGTGGACGGGCTCCGGAACCAGCTCCACGGGACGGCTGATCTTGCTGGCGCTTGCCCGGCCCACCTCGACCGCCATCTTGGCGACCCGCACCGCCTGCTCCTCGTTGAGGACAGAGGACGAGGCATGGCCCCACGCCCCGCCCGCGAGAACCCTTACTCCGAACCCGCTGGACTCGGCTCTATCGAGGCTTTCCACGATCTGGCCGCGCACGGAGAGTGACTCGGTCTCGACCGATCCTCCGCGCACGTCGGCGTAGGACGCACCCGCGTCGACGGCAGCGTCGAGAGCGAGTTGGAGGAGTTCCTTCATCCGTTCCGAGGCTACCGCGCACGGGAACAAAGTCCTCGGCAGCCCCATGGCAGCCTCGCGCCAAGATCGCTTGCCTATGCTCGACTGCATGGAGTCTCCACAGGCGGGCGGTCCCGAAGTCACGTTGCGTCCGATCCTCCAAGCCGACCTGCGGGTGTTCTACGAGCACCAGGCAGAGCCCGAGGCCACGATGATGGCCGCCTTCCCCGCTCGCGACGAAACGGCTCACTTCGATCATTGGCACAAGGTCCTCGCCCGGCCCGATGTGTTCAACCGCACCGTCCTCTACGGAGAAGAGGTGGCGGGGAACATCGTCAGCTGGGTCGAGGAGGGGACCAGGGAGATCGGGTATTGGCTCGGCCGGGACTACTGGGGCAAAGGCGTGGCGACGAAGGCGCTGGGCCTGTTCCTCGAGCTGCTGACCGAGCGCCCTTTAGAGGCCTGGGTGTCGGACGGCAACCCCGGCTCGATCACGGTCCTTCGCAGATGTGGCTTCGAACAGGTGGGTGAGGAGGATGGCTTGCTTATCTTCGTGCTCCGCTAGCCCGCCTGGGCTAGGCGAGGTTCGAGGAGCGCGGGTAGGCGATGTCGGGGTCCGTCAGGATATTGACGACCGTCGGTTCGCCCGAGTCGAACGCCCTGCGCAGTGCCGGCCCGATCTGGTCCGGCTCCGTCACGAGCTCTCCCCGGCCCCCGAGAGCCTCCATCATCTTGTCGTAGCGGATGCCGGGCCTCAGGTCCGCGACCACGTCGTACCCGTAGAGGGCCCGCATCGGGTGCTTCTCAAGCCCCCAGATCCCGTTGTTCCCGATGATGCAGACGGCCGGTAGCTCGAGGCGCACGAGGGTCTCGAGCTCCATCCCGGAGAACCCGAGCGCACCGTCGCCGTACAGGACCGCCACCTGACGGTCGGGATGCGCGAGCCGAGCCGCCATCGCATATCCCGGGCCGACCCCGAGGCAGCCGAAGGGCCCCGGGTCGAGCCAACACCCGGGCTCGTAGCTCCTCACCTCCCGGCCTGCGTAGGAGACGAAGTCACCCCCGTCGCCGATGACCACGGCGTCGCGGTCCAGAACCTCGTTCAACTCGCCGTAGATACGCATGGGATGGATCGGGCTGGCGGTGGAGCCGAGCTCCGACTCGGCAGCGGACCGCTTCTTCTCTTCCTCGCCCCGTAGGAGGGCGACCCACCCCTCGCGGTCCTTGCCGGCCGACACCGCTTGGGTCAACTGGCACAGGATGTCGCACAGGGGGCCCTGCACCCCGGCCGCGAGCGCCACATGACCGGCGATCGGCTGTGAGTCGAGGTGCACGACCTTCGCGTTCCCGAAATCACCGAACCCCAGGCGGAAGTCCAACGGCGTCCCGGCGACGACGACGAGGTCTGCCTCCCGGAACGCCTTCGAACGGGCGCGGGAGAAAGCGAGCCTGTGGTCGGCCGGCACGCAGCCTCGCCCCTGGCCGTTCATCAACACGGGCACCGACGCTTTCTCTACGAGAGAGCGCAGGTCCTTCTCTCCCCCGTCGAGCCAGACGTTCGAGCCTGCCACGATGACCGGTCTGGCCGCCTCGTCCAGCAGCCGGGCCACGGGCTCGATCTGATCCTCGTCCAGGTCCCCCGCTGGGGGGATCCCCCAGTCG
>JAUJNU010000055.1 GCA_030448085.1 Actinomycetota bacterium
CGCCACGCCCCCCTGCGACCCCGCCCCGGCCTCAGCCCGCGCCTAGGCCGCGCACCGCGCGGTGCCCCGCATCCTGGAACTCCCTCCGCTTGCGCAGAGGTACCGCCCAGCCGAGCGTGATGTCCCGGGCCGTGGGGTCGACACCGAACTTCACCCGCAGCGGACGGCTCAGGGCCAGGCGGTCTTCGAGGTCGGCCACCCTCACCACGTGCTCGGTGCGGACCATAAGGGTCTCCAGGGCGTTCGTCATGTGCCGAGGATGCTACAGACAAAGCGAGGCTCCACCCGGCTTGCTCCCACCCTCCACCGATTTGCTCCCCACCCTCCACGCCTTTGCCCACCCTCCACCGCTTACGGGGCGTCCCCCGTCTAAACTTCCTCCTATATGTCTCGTCTCCAGCGCGCGTCGACGGCGCTCCTCGCCGCCTCAGCCCTCATAGCCACCTCCTGCGCGCAGCTCACGAACCTGCCCACGTTGGAGGACAAGGACCTCGAGAAGATCGTTCTGGCCCAGTCGTCCCGTGTCTACGCCGGGGACGGACGCCTCATCACCACGCTTCACGGCCCGGAGAACCGGACCATCGTCCCGCTGTCGAAGGTGCCCAAGAATCTGAAGGATGCCGTGATCGCGATCGAGGACGAGCGCTTCTACGAGCACGAGGGGGTCGACCCAAGAGCCGTGCTGAGAGCCCTGTTCGCGAACGTCAGCAGCGGGGACATCGAGGAGGGCGGCTCGACGATCACCCAGCAGTACGTGAAGAACGCCCTCATAGCGCCGGGAGAGCTGGCCGAGAAGACGTTCGAGCGCAAGATCAACGAGGCGGCTCTGGCCCGTCAGCTCGAGACGAAGCTCTCGAAGAAGGAGATCCTCGAGCGCTATCTCAACACCGTTTACTTCGGCAAGGGCGCCTACGGGATCCAGGCAGCGGCGCGCGCTTACTTCAACAAGCCGGCGAAGGCTCTGTCGCTGCCGGAGAGCGCCCTGCTCGCGGGGATCATCAAGGCGCCCGAGAGCTACGACCCCTTCGACCGGCCCGAGAAGGCGGTGCGCCGCAGGAACCTCGTCATCTCTCAGATGGAGCGGCTCGACTTCGCCCCCCAAGCCAAGGCCGCGGAGGCGAAGCGTCAGGGGCTCGGGCTGAGGCCGGGCAGGGACACCGACCGCTACATAGCTCCCTACTTCGTGGACTACGTGAAGCGGCTCATCAAGTTCGACCCTCGCTTCAAGGATCTTGGGAAGACCCCCGAGGAACGCGAGCAGCTCATGTTCCAGGGAGGCCTCCGGATCTACACGACGGTCGATCCCGAGGCGCAACGGTCCGCTGAGGAAGCCGTGCGGCAGATCCTCTACCAGCCCGGCGACCCTCACGGGTCCCTCGTCGCGATAGATCCCCACACCGGCGCGATCATGGCGATGGTCGGGGGCCGGGACTTCTTCGCTCCGCGCAAGAAGGACCCATTCGCGAAGCTGAACCTGGCCACCCTCAGCGAGCCCAAACTCGACTGTGTCCGTTACCAGAAGGGGAAGAAGAGCGGACAGTGCCGCAAGCCCTACGAGCCCGCCCCGGCCCCCGGCACCGGCCGTCAAGCCGGTTCCTCGTTCAAGCCGTTCGCGTTAGAGGCCGCTATCGAGCAAGGCGTATCTCTCTCGAAGGTCTTCGATGGAGGGGGCTCTGACGGCAGCGCCATCATCCCCGGCGCCGACAACGGGGCCGACTACACCGTCCACAACTACGAGAGCGGGGCCTTCGGCAAGATCTCGCTGCTGGAGGCGATGGTCAACAGCGTGAATGTGGTCTTTGCCCTCCTCGGGCAGGAGATCGGGGTGCAGAGCGTCATAGATACCGCCAAGAAGATGGGGGTCACCACGCCCCTGTTCCCTTACGCCTCCGCCCCCCTCGGAACTAACGAGGTGAACCCCCTGGGGATGGCCTCTGCGTTCGGGACGTTCGCCACGAACGGAGACCACCATCCACCGGTCGCCGTCAAGCGCATCGAAGGTCCGGACGGCAAGGTCCTCTACAAGGACAAGTCACAGATGCAGCAGGACGTGGTGGAGCCTGGGGCCGCCTTCCTCACCACCACAGCGCTCGAGCAGGTCGTGCTGCGCGGGACGGGGACCCGGGCCGGAGAGTTCCTGGGCAGGCCGGCGGCGGGCAAGACCGGCACGTCGCAGGAGTACAGGGATGCCTGGTTCGTCGGCTACACCCCGGACATCGTGGCGGCGGTGTGGGTTGGCTATCCCAAGGGCCAGATCGAGATGAAGCCTTCCTGCTCCGTGACCCACATCGGCGAGCGCGAGGTATGCCGGCCCACCCGGACGATCACGTCCGGCGGAGTCACGGGCGGCTCGTTCCCTGCCCAGATCTGGAACTACTTCATCACCCGGGCCCTCACGAACGTCCCTGCCAGCGACTTCATCGAGCCTCCCGACGCCGCGCTCATCACTGTGACGACGGACAAGCGGAACGGCTGCCTCGCCGGCGAGTTCACCCCTGAGGAACACCGGGTCACCTCCACGTTCGTGGCAGGGACGGAGCCGACCGAGGAGTGCCGGGAGGAGGGCGACATCGCGGAGGTACCGGACGTCGTCGGGTTCAGCTCGGTCCCCGAAGCGATCGAGGTCCTGGAAGAGGCGGGCTTTGACGTCTCGACACGGGAGGAAGAGTCCACCACGTACCCGCCGGGCACCGTTGTCGGGCAGACCCCATCGGGGGGCTCGGACGCGGCCAGAGGCTCCACCGTCACGATCACGGTCTCGGTGACGGAGTCAGATGACGACGATGACGAAGGGACCACCACCATCCCCTCCGTTCTCGGGCTAACGCGCGGCGAGGCGGAGGGGCGTTTGCAGAGTGCCGGGTTCTCGGTGGTGGCCGTGACCGAGTCCGAGTCCTCACCCGGTCAAGCAAAGAAGCGCAGCGGCCGCGTGTGGAAGCAGTCACCGGGCTCCGGCACCGGGGCCTCGCCCGGATCGACCGTAACCATCTACGTCAACCCCTGAGCTACCGGGCCCTTGACGCGTAAGGGTGTCCGGCGATCACGAACCGCCACGGGATGTCATCGCCCCGCCCCTCCCCGAGCCCTATCCGAGGAGTTTGGGACACCGGCCCCCGCCGCAGAGCTTCGGTCTCCTCATCTTCCGAGCACCAGATGGGCCCTCCCCGCAGGATCTCCGCCCCGTTGTGCTGTTTCCCGATGCCGAGAGCCTGCGTCAGCCGCGCCGGACCCGAGGTGAGAAGCCGGTCGGCCCGCTCCCCCCGCCTCTCCACCACCCCTTGACGCCTGGTCCGCATCAGCTCGATCCCCTGCAGCGGCTGTCCGGCCCGGAGCAGGACGGCCTCGCACTCACCGTCCCGACCGCAGACGATGTTGGCGCACCAGTGCATGCCGTAGCTGAAGTACACGTAGATCCGGCCGGGCGGGCCAAACATGACCTCGGTGCGCGGCGTGACGCCCCGGAAGCCGTGGGATCCGGGGTCTTGGGGGCCGCGGTACGCCTCGGTCTCGACGAGCCTCACGCTGGCGATCCCCTCCGCCGACCGATGGGTGAGGACGCAGCCGATCAGCTCACGCGCCACCGTCACCGCATCGCGCTCGTAGAAGGACCTCCTAAGGCGCCCCATCAGGAGCGGAGCTCGGCGCCGGTCCTCTCCCGCAGCACGCTGACCACCCGAACCCTCACCCGGGCCGCCTCCTCGTCGGTCATCGAGCTGTCCGCCTTCCGGAGCTCGAGGGCGTAGGCGAGGCTCTTCTTCCCAGGAGGGACCTGGTCCCCCCGGTAGAGGTCGAACAACCTGACCACCGACACCTCTGGGGCACCAGCCTTCCAGATGAGGTCCTCAACCCTGTCCGCCGGTAGGTCTTCGTCCACTACGAGGGCTATGTCGATGAGGTTCGGCGGGAAGCGCGGGACGTCGGCCACCCTCACCCGCCCGCCGAGACTCGCAAGGAGAGGCTCGAGCGCGATCTCCAGGAGAACCGTCTTCTCAGGCACGTCGAACCGCTCACACACCTCGGGATGGACCTCGCCGATGGCACCGATGAGCGATTTTCCATGCAGAACCGCGCCGGCGCGTGTGGGGTGGAAGGGCATGCCGGAGGCGGTGCGGTAACGAGCGGCAGAGGCGCCGAGGGACGCTAGCGCGGACTCGAAGGTCCCCTTGGCAGAGAACAGGTCCCAATACTCCGCCGGGCTCTGCCAGCCCCCCGGGACCCTTTCGCCGCTGAAGATAGCGCCCAGCACCAGGGGCTCCTTCGGCAACTCCTCCCTCGAGGGACCTTCCAGAGGGGGCTCGTAGGCGCGGGCGATCTCGAAGAACGCGGCGCCGCGCGCCGACCTCGAGAGGTTATGAGCAGCCGCCTTTAGCAGGGCCGGCATCAGCGTGGTCCTCAGGGCCGTCTCGTCCTCTGTCATGGGGTGGGCCAGTCTCACCGGCCTGCGGGCGGGATGGTCCGGGTCGAGCCCCAGCCGGTCCAGCCCCTCTTCGGACAGGAAGGATGAGGTCCTCACCTCCTGCGTCGCGAAGCCGGCGAGGAGCGCGGAGGCAGCCTGCGCTGTGCCGATCGGGCGGGGCTCACGTCCGGCCCGGCCCGAAGGAAGAGTGGCCGGCACCTTGTCGAGGCCGCGAAGGCGGGCGACCTCCTCGATGAGGTCCTCCTCGCTTCCGAGGTCCGGCCGGAAGGTCGGAACCTCCACATCGAGGGAAACGTCCGTCTCCGTCACCGCGAGCCCGATCGAGCGGAGGTGCTCCGCCTGCCCGCCGAGGCGGGGGACCTCCATCCCGAGCAGTCTCTCGGTCCGGGCGGGTCGGGCAGGAGGTTGAGGCCGTTCTGGGGCCCGGGGTAGGAGTCCGCGGCTGTGGGGGCCGTCGGCGGTCCCGCCCGCGCTTCTCGAGGATCAAGCGGACGGCCCGCTCCGCCGCGGTAGACACACCCCCGGCGTCCACGCCTCTCGAATCGAGCGGACGCCCGGTCCGTATACCGTGACGACGGCTCGTGTACGCGACCGAACTTGTCGAAGCCCGCCGACCGCGGATCGTGCCTTCACGTCTCGGAGATCTCCGAGTCGAGGCCGCCCATCACTCCGGCGATGGCGAGGGCACGCCCCGGGTCTGCGATCATCAGGTCGCCTGCGCCCAGCGTCCGCTCCACCCCATCGAGTGTCGTGAACCGCTCCTCCGTCCGCTCGTCGGACGACGATCGAGCCGCCTTCGATCCGCTCTGCATCGAACGTGGAGCGGCTGGCCCAGCTCCAGCATCACGTAGTCTTTCGTGATGTCCAGGCCGCTCGAGCTGGGCCGCACCCCGGCCGCGACGAGCCGTGCGGCGATATGGGCGGGCGACGGGGCCACGGTCACTCCCTCGACGTAACGAGCCGAGTAGCGCGCGCAGCCATCGGGGTCCCGGACATCCACCGTCACCCGTGGCTCCCGTCCACCCGCGTCCGACCGAGCCGTGATGGATGTCACGGAAGTAGGGGGACGCAGGTCTCCGCCGGTCAGCGCGGCTACTTCGCGCGCCACGCCGAGAACGGCCATGCAGTCCGGTCGGTTGGGCGTGATCTCTAGCTCGAGGATGGCCTCGTCCAGCCCCAACAGCTCGACCACGTCGGAGCCGGGCTCGGCATCGGGAGGCAGGACGAGGATCCCCGAGTGGTCCCTCGATATCCCGAGCTCGGAGGCGGAGCAGAGCATGCCGTTCGACACCTGGCCCCTGATCTTGCGCTCGGTGATCTCCATCTCCGGAAGCCGTGCCCCGGTGCGGGCCAGAGGCACGAGGTCACCGACCCGGAAGTTCTTGGCTCCGCACACCACCCGCTGGGGGTCGCCGCCGGCGCTGACGTCCACGAGGGTGAGGCTGTCGGCGTTCGGGTGCGGCTCGATAGCAAGCACCTGCGCCACCACGACCCCGTTCGTTCCGGCGCCCGGGTGGTGGATCGCCTCCACCTTCGTCCCGGACATGTCCAGCATGTCGGCGAGGTCCTCCACCGGGACGCTGATATCCACGTAGTCTCGGAGCCAGCCGAGAGGGACCCTCATACGAGCCCCCTGAACTGGCCGAGCAACCTCACGTCGTTCTCGTAGAGGGTCCTGATGTCAGAGATCCCGTGGGCGAGGGCCGCGATCCGCTCGATGCCGAGCCCGAATGCGAAACCGGAGTACCGCTCCGGGTCGATGCCGCAGTTCTCGAGGACGGCCGGGTGGACCATGCCGCACCCGAGGACCTCGATCCACCCCTCCCCCTTGCAGATGCGGCAGCCATCGCCCTTACACACGAAGCATTGGACGTCCATCTCGGCCGAGGGCTCGGTGAACGGGAAGAAGTGGGGGCGTAGTCTGATGTCGAGGTCCTGTCCGAAGATGCCCCGGGCGAACGCCTGGAGCGTGCCCTTGAGGTCGGCCATCGTTATGCCCTCGTCGACCGCCAACCCCTCCATCTGGAAGAACTGGCTCGTGTGAGTCGCGTCCTCGGCGTCGCGGCGATAGGTGCGACCGGGGGCAACTATGTAGATCGGTGGCTCCTGGGCGCGCATCACCCTGATCTGAACCGGCGAGGTCTGCGGCCGAAGGCATATGTCCTGCCCGCCTCCCTCTATGTAGAAGGTGTCGCTCGGAGAGCGGGAGGGATGCTCCGGCGGGGTATTGAGTGCATCGAAGTTGAGACGAGAGAACTCGACCTCGGGCCCTTCGGCCACGGTGTAACCGAGCCCGGTGAAGATGTCGGTGATCTCCCACAAGGTGCGCGTCAAAGGATGCAGAGAGCCCACCGGAGGACGGGTGCCGGGGAGCGTGACGTCCAGCTTCTCGCGCTCCCAACGCTTGGCCGTGGCAACCGCCTCGAACGCCTGGCGGCGGGATTCGACCGCCGACTCGAGGTCGGCTTGGACCTCGTTCGCCAGCTTGCCGAGATCCTTGCGCTCCTCGCCGGGGACATCCCGCAGTCCCGAGCGCGCCGCGCTGAGCGTCGACTTGCGCCCGAGGATCCGCACCTTCGCCTCTTCAAGGGAGGCGAGATCCGTTGCGCTTCCGATGACTTCCAGCCCCTTGTTGCGCTCCGACTCGAGACGCTCCCGAAGGTCCGCTGCCCCGCTCACTCCCCGCTACCCGTGGCGGCCACCTTCACGCGGAACGTGGACCCCTCCCCCAGGCGGCTCTCGACGTCGATGGTTCCGCCGTGGGCCTCGATCAGGCGGCGGCTCAGATAGAGGCCGAGCCCCGTTCCCGAGGGGGTAGAGCGCTGGCCGGTCGGGCCGGGGCCATCGAAGACAGTGCTCACCCGGTCCGAGGCGATGCCCACCCCCTGGTCCTGGACCTCGAACAGCGTCTCGTCGCCGACGCGCTGGGCCCGTACGAGGATCGCCCCGTCTTCGGAGAACTTGATGGCGTTCTCGATCAGGTTCGTCACCACGTGAAGGAAGCGATCGGGGTCGACCCAGGCGTAGACGTCCTCGGGGACCTCCAGCTGGACCCGGTCGGATCCCTCGAGGTTAGAGCGGTCCTGGAGAGCCTTCTCGGCGAGGGCCTTCACGGGGGCGTCGCTCCGCCTCAGCTCCATCCTCCCCGTCTCGAGGCGGGCGAGGTCCAGCACCTCGGCGACGATCCTCCCCATCCTGTCGGCATCAGCGTTGATGACGCCGACCAACTCCCGTCTCTGCTCGTCGGTGAACCGATCCCAGCGGGACACGAGCGTCGACGAGAAACCCTTGACCGCGGTGAGGGGCGAGCGCAGCTCGTGCGCGATCTTGGAGATCAGCTCGGCGAAGGAAACCTCGTGTTCAGCCATCGGACCGTGAGGATACGCGTCCGGGGTCATCCGAGGCCACCACTTCGAACAACAAGATCGAGCCTGCCATGGCTACATTGAGGGACTCGGCCGGGCCCGGCATGGTTATGGCCACCGTCTCGTCAAGCAGCGACCGGGAGGCGGTGGGGATCCCCCACCCCTCGTTCCCGAGAACTATCGCCACCGGCGGCTCCAATGCCCCCTCGTTGTGGGCTCGGTCTGCTCCGGCGTCGGCTCCCACGAGGCGCAGCCCGCGCTCCTTCAGAGCCGCGGCCACCTCGGCGAAACCCGGGTGAACCACCAGGCGAAGCCTGAGAGCGGCCCCTGCCGCGGCCCGCACCGTCTTCGAGGCAAACGGGTCCGCGCTTCCCTCGCAGACGATCACGGCGTCCGCGCCGGCTCCCAGAGCCGAGCGCATGAGCGTGCCGACGTTCCCGGGGTCCCTCACGGCGACGAGGACCAGCGCCAGGGCCAACTTCGTCGGGAGGGCGTCCAGGCCGGTCCCCGGCATCCTCGCAACCGAGACGACCCCGCGAGGGGTTGTCGTGTCGGCGAGCGCCTTGATCACGGGGGCCGAGACGGGCCATACCCGGGCCCCGGCCGACCCGGCCACCCGTTCGATCTCGTCACGTTCGCCCAGGTCCGCGTCCACGAACACCCCCTCCACGGAGGCTCCCGCGTCCACGGCCTCGGCCAAGGCGACGGGTCCCTCCAGCAGGAAGAGCCGCTCCTCCTCGCGGTGGACGCGTCGGAGCAACCGCCGGGCGGCCTGGACGGTCGGGTTCTTCAGGCTGGTGATCGTCCCGGCGACGGCGAGCGGCTTCCTAGGAGGCGCTGGCGAGCGAGCCCTTGGCCACCTCGGCGAGTGCCGCGAAGGCGGATGGGTCGTTCACTGCGAGCTCGGCCAGGATCTTGCGGTCCACCTCGACCTCGGCCAAGCGCAACCCGGCTATGAGCCGGCTGTAGGAGAGCCCGTTGATGCGAGCGGCCGCGTTGATCCTGGTGATCCAGAGCCGGCGGAAGTCACCCTTCTTGGCCCGACGGTCACGGTAGGCGTACACGCCGGAGT
>JAUJNU010000056.1 GCA_030448085.1 Actinomycetota bacterium
GCGGCCGGAGATCGCTATTGCGCTCTCGACGTCGGCCACCCCGCAGTCGGCTCCCCACCCGCTCGTGCAGGCGCGGTTCCAGATTTCGTTCGCGGACGGCCTGGCGGTAGCCCTCACCTTCGGGACCGCGCTTGCGGCGCGCGTCTACGCCTGCGGCGGCGTCTCCGGAGCCCACTTCAACCCGATGGTGACCTTCGCCCTCGCGGGGTCGAGGCGCTTCCGATGGAGTGAGGTCCCGATGTATTGGTTGGTCCAATGTGCGGGGGCCGTCGCCGGCGCGTTCGTGATCGCAGGGATCTACGGTCAAGACGGAGCCTCGCTCGGGGGCAAAGACATCCTGTTCGGCGCAACGGTCCTCGGGGTAGACACTTTTCAGGCCCTGCTGGCCGAGGCCTTCATCGCCTTCGTCCTCATGACGGCGATCATGGCCGTCGCAGTCGATCACAGGGCGCCGAAGGGCTGGTCCGGGCTCATCATCGGGCTCGGCCTGGTGGCAGGGATCCTCGTCACGGCCCGGGCAACCGGTGGCTCCGCCAACTTCGCTCGCAGCCTCGGCCCGTTCGTGGCGTCTCTGCGCTACGAGACGGGGGCTATCCCCTGGAGCGACCTCGGGATCTACTTCCTAGGCCCC
Organism: Actinomycetota bacterium; assembly: GCA_030448085.1. The sequence continues at coordinate 632 of JAUJNU010000056.1, forward strand.
ATCATCGGCGGTGCCGCCGCGGCCCTCGTTTACGAGGGCGTCACCGGTCTGGAGCAGGTGGGTCCCGCACCTCAGCCGGGTGCGGCCACCGGTGGAGGAGACGACGACGTCGAGGAGGCACTGGTGCATGAGCACCAAGAGCACCACCACGCCGGCCCCTCGGACGCTCCCATGGGAGTGGAGGCAACGGCCCAGACTTCGCTCGGCGAGGACCCGGGGGATCTAAGGGGGACGGAGCCGCCCCGCCATTAGGGGCGGCTCCAACCGATAGCTACGCCTGCGCCTCTACCTGCCCGATGAAGGCCTTCGAGAACGCCTCGAGGTCGTCGGGCATGCGCGAGGTGATGATATTCCCGTCCTCGACGACCTCCTGGTCGATCCAGTCGGCCCCCGCGTTGACGAGGTCGGTCTTGATCGAGGGCCACGAGGTGACGGTCTTGCCGCGGACGACGCCGGCCTCGGCCAGCATCCACCCCGCGTGGCAGATCGCCGCCACCGGTTTGCCGCTACCCGCCATCTCCCTCGTCAGCGCCACCATGGCGGCGTCGGTGCGGATCTTGTCGGGCGAGTAGCCGCCGGGGATAACCAGTCCTGCGAACTCGGTCGCGTCGACGTCCGCTGCGGACCGCTCGGCGGTCACGGTCTCCTCGCCCTTCTTGCCCTCGTGGGACTTACCTGCCTCGACCCCGATCACCACGGGCTCATGCCCCGCTTCCTTGACCCGGTCGTAAGGCACCTTGAACTCCGAGTCCTCGAACATGTCTCCGACGATGAAGGCGATCTTCGCCATGCTTTCCTCCCTTTTCCTCGAGCCGTCCCCCTGTGGTTATCTACCCACGATGAGCTCCTTCACCACCATCGACTTCCCGGTCGAGCTGCCCGCGGTCAAGAAGGGCGACCATTGGATGGCCCGCGCCGGGGACAAGGAGCTGAGGCTCTCGAACCTCACGAAGGTGTACTTCCCCGAGGAGGGCTACACGAAGGGCGACCTCCTCACCTATTACTTCAACATCTCCCCCTGGATGCTGCCCCACCTCATGGGGCGCCCGCTCACCCTGAAGCGCATGCCGAACGGGATCCACGGGGACTTCTTCTACGAGAAGAATGCGGCCAAGCACACGCCGGACTGGATCGAGCGCATCCCGGTTCCATCCGAGAAGAAGACGATCAACTACCTATCGGTCAAGGACGCCGCGGACATGCTGTGGATCGCGAACCTCGGCTGCATCGAGTTCCACCCGCTGCACGGCAAGGGCCGCGACCAGAGCCATCCCTCCTACGCCTTCTTCGACCTCGACCCGATGGAGGGTGTGGGCTGGGAGGAGGTCCGGTACGTGGCCGGGCTCGTCAAGATCGTGCTCGACCAGGTGGGGATCGAGGCCTACCCCAAGACCTCAGGCGCGACGGGGATGCAGATCATGGTCCCGCTCGACGGAAGCCACGACTACACGGACGTCCGCCGCTTCGTCGGGGCCGTTTCGTCGATGGTGCACGAGGCGGACAAGGAAGCGACCTCGATGGAGTGGGAGATCTCGAGCCGCGGAAAGACCGTCTATCTCGACGTCAACATGAACCGGGAGGGCGCCAACATCGCGGGGGCATACTCGGTGCGCCCGCAGCCCGAGGCGACGGTGTCTACGCCTTTTACCTGGGACGAGCTCCCCGACGTGCACCCGAAGCTCTATGACATGGGGACGATCTTCGACCGCCTGGTCGCGGTCGGAGATCCGTTCCTCCCCGTCGCGGAGGGGCCGGGTCAGTCGCTGAGCGCGGCCCTCGAACAGCTCGAGCCGGTCATCGAGACGTTCAAGATCACGGGGAAGGTCACGGCCCGCGTCCCACGCTGAGCCATCCGGATGCAGCCGGCCTAGAGGTCGGCGGAGACCTCGATCTGCCCGAACATCCCGTAGTGGATCGAGCAGTAGTAGGCGTAGGTGCCGGGCTTGAGGTGAGAGGTCTTGACCGTCGTCTCCCCTGGGCCCGCAACCGCCTTGGACCAGAACAGCGGGACGCCCTTCTTGCGCTTCAGCGACATGATCCTGTGCTTGTTCGTGAGGACGCTGACGTCGGTGTTGATGAAGCGGAGGTTGCACCCTTTCGGGATCGTGTACGGGGCTCCGACGAACTTCTTGCCCTCGTAGAAGGCCGCGCCGGGAAAGAAGTAGCCGTTCGAGACGGGCGTGGCGGCTGCGGCGAAGAGTGGGACGGACCCGGTGGGACAAGCGGCAGGCGCCTCCAGCCCGGTCAGCCGGCCGACCCCTGGGATAGCGGCTTGGACGGGAGCGAACGGCGCCAGGCAGAGGGCGGCCGTCACGGCTCCGATCGCGAGTCTAAGGCGGCGCGAGTGAGCCATCTCGCTAGCTCTCCGTCACCTTGAAGTGCGCCATCATCCCGTGGTCCCCGTGCTCGATCATGTGGCAGTGCAGCACGTATCTGCCCGTGTAGTCAGAGAACTTCGACGCGACCACCACGTTCTCCCCCGGGTCGGCCGGAATCGTGTCCTCCAAGCCGGCCTCCCAGGCAGGGGGAGCCTCCCCGTTCCGGCTGAGGACGACGAACGGGACGCCGTGCTGGTGCACCCAGTGGGTCGTGTTGCTGGTGTTCACGAACTGCCACGTCTGGACCGAGCCCTTCGGGACCTCGGCGTCGACCCTGTCGTGATCGAACGTCCTGCCGTTGATGGTCCAGGCCGTCCCGCCCGTGTTCTCGTCGACCCCGAGCCCGAAGTCCCACACCTTGCTGGGGAGGAGAGGAGCCTTCGCCACCCACTTCGGGAGGGGTCGCAGGCGGTCCGGCACCTGGCTTCCGTCCCGGGCTCGGTCCCCCACCCGGAACTGCAGGACGTCGGCGGCCTTGGTCCCGGTCCTGGGTTCGGACTGGGGCCGGGGCACGCTCTCGAGGACCACGCGCTCGCCAGGCAGGCCCCTGAAGTTGACGATCACCTCGGCCCGCTGTGAAGGGCCGAGGAAGATGGCGCCCCGGCGGACCGGCGTGGGGAGAAGGCCCTGTCCGGTGCCGATCTGGGTCAGCTCTTTCCCGTTCGTCAGCCGCAGCCGGTAGGCGGTGAAGTTCGAGGCGTTCACGAGACGCAGCCTGTACCGGCGGGCCTTCACCTTGAAGTACGGCTCAGGGACCCCGTTCACGAGGACCCGGTCCCCGACGGCCAGGTCGGCAGGAGGCGCCGCCTCCAGTTCGCCGGCCGCTCCCCTGGCGACCTTGTCGACGATCAGGATCCATGATCATCAAGGGGACGTCGAAACGGCCCTTCGGCAGCAGAGGCCGGCGCTCGAAACCGTCCTTCCAGGAGCAGCATCCCGGCAAGAGCCCCTTCCAGACGTTCCGGCCCGTGACTCCCATGCGGTGGTCGTGGTAACCAGAGACTGGAGGCCCGCCCGACCGCACCCAGATTTAATCTCCCCGCCTCTGACAGTGTCCTAGGCTCAGTTCATGGCGCTTTTCGTTGGTACATCGGGGTGGGCTTACAAGGAGTGGAAGCCCGACTTCTACCCCGCCGACCTGCCGCAGAAACGATTCCTCGAGCATTACGGGAGCATCCTCGGTGCTTGCGAGATCAACGCGACCTTCTACCGACGCCAGGCCCCCACGACGTTCGCCAAATGGGCGGGCGCTACGTCCCATGACTTCCGGTTCGCGACGAAGGCCCACCGGGCCCTCACGCACGCGAGACAGATGAAGATCGAGGGAGACAGGAAGACCTTCCTCGGGGACTTCATGACGGACGTGAGCCTCCTCGGGGACAAGCTGGGGGCGATCCTGTTCCAGTTCCCCAAGCACAGGGAGCGGAGCGACGAGGACCTCTCTTCTTTCATTGCGGCGCTGGGTGACGAACCGCCGTTCGTGCTCGAGTTCCGGAACGACTCGTGGGCAGGGCCCGAGGTGGAGGAGATGGTGGCCGCCGCGGGGGGAACGATCTGCGTCTCGGAGACCGAGGGCGAGGCGCCCAAGCCGCTCCCGCCCGGCCCCCTCGCATACATCCGGCTCCGGGGCCAGCGCTACTCCCCGGAGGCCAAGCAGGCGTGGGCGGAGCTGCTGGCGGAGGAGGCCGAGAGCCGCGACGTCTTCGCCTTCACCAAGCACGAGGGGATCCCCACAGCAGACGACTCCGGAGGCATCGGCTTGGCCCGCTGGCTCACCGAGAGGTCCCCCGCCGCGTCTTAGGCTGCTCGTCATGGCCGACACGAGGGACTACGCCGACAAGCGTTCGTTCGACGAGACGCCTGAGCCGCCTCCGGACTTCTCCGGGAACGTCGACCCGACTCAGGCGACTCCGGGCCCGACGTTCATGGTCCACCAGCACCATGCGACGAGGCTCCACTTCGACCTGCGGCTCGAGATGATGAACGGCTCTACGCCGGTCCTCGTCTCCTGGGCGGTCCCGAAAAACATGCCGCAGAAGAAAGGCCTGCGCCATCTCGCTGTGCATGTCGAGGACCACCCGTTCGAGTACGGCACGTTCTCAGGGACGATCCCGAAGGGGAACTACGGAGCGGGCGAGGTACGCATCTTCGACTCGGGGACCTACGAGGTGCTCGAGCAGGAGCCCAAGAAACTCACCATCCGGCTGAACGGCTCGCGCCTCAAGGGGATCTGGCACATGATCCAGACGAAGCCGCAAGGTAAGCAGGACCAGTGGCTCGCGATGCTGCGCGAGAACCAGCGCGGCGAGCTCGACCCTTTCCCACAGCCCGATCCGATGTTGGCGACCCTTGTGGCCGACGCGTTCGACGACGACCGCTGGGTCTTCGAGCCCAAGTGGGACGGTGTGCGGGCAGTCGCGACATGCACCGACGAGACCGTGCTCCTGTCTCGCAACCTCCGGGACATAACGGCGAGCTATCCGGAGTTGGGGAAGCTCCACGAACAGGTGGTGGCGCTGGAAGCGGTGGTCGACGGCGAGATAGTTGCGATGGCCGAGGGCCGGCCCTCCTTCGAGAAGCTCCAGAGCCGGATCAACCTCGCCGACCCGAAGGAGATAGAGAGGGCCACGAAGACGATCCCCGTCAGCTTCGTTGCGTTCGACCTCCTCTACCTCGACGGGCGATCTCTGATCAGCGAGCCACTCGAGAAACGCAAGGAACTCTTGCAGGAGGCGATAGTGACGACGGACAAGGTGCAGGTCTCGCCGGTGGTCCCTGGTGACGGCTCCGCTCTGTTCGAGGTCGCCAGGAGCCAGAACCTCGAGGGGATCGTGGCAAAGAAGCTCGGCAGCCCCTATCGCCCCGGCCGCCGGAGCAAAGAATGGTTGAAGATCAAGACGATCTACGACGCCGACGTCGTGATCGGAGGTTGGTCGAGAGGCGAGGGCGCTCGCTCGGGAGCGTTCGGCGCGTTGCTGGTCGGCGCGTACGAAGAGGAGGGTCTCCGCTTCGTCGGGTCGGTCGGGACCGGCTTCACCGACAAGACACTGGCCGAGGTCCTCGGCGCGATGGCAGAGCTCGAGTCGGATGAGAACCCCTTCAACAGCGACCCTCGCAAGGACAAGGCGAGGTGGGGCAAGCCGATCAAGGACCCGCACTGGATCCGGCCCGAGCTCGTTGCCAAGGTCGAGTTCAGGGAGCTGACCTCGGCCGGCCGACTGCGCGCGCCCTCATTCAAGGGGCTGAGGGATGGCAAGGGCCCACTCGATTGCCTCTTCGAGGACCTGCGCGCGCCGGAGGCCGGCGCACTTACGTGAGCGGGGACCGCGCTAAGAGGATCGTCGCCTCCATCTACTCCCGCGGCGCCAAGACCCTGTACCAGCCGCTGGTCGTGAACGGGGGATTCCGCATCCTGGGGGGGAACCTCAACGAGTTGGTCGCGGAGCAGGGCAGGGCCGCGGTTCTCGCAGCGGGGGGCGAGGCGATCCTCGACATGCCGGTGGGCAACGCCCACTTCACGACCGACATCGCCCGCCACCACGACGACCTGGTGGTGGGAACCGACATCGCCGAAGGGATGGTTCGGGAGGCGGCGGGTGCGGCCCGCCGGGAGGGTCTCGAGAACCTGACCGTCGTCCAGGCAGACGCCCACGCTCTGCCGTTCGGGACCGGCTCCTTCGCGGTCGTGATGTGCACGAACGGGCTGCAGGTGATCCCGGGTCTCGAGCCGACGGTCGCGGAGTTGGCCCGGGTGCTGAGGCACGGAGGGCGCCTCTACGTGTCGCTCTTGAGTTTGGGGCTCGGCTCGCTCCTCCCGCCGGGACGAGCCGAGAAGCTGCCGACGATGTTCCGGTCGGGGTCGGACGTGGTGGGCGCGCTGGAACGGGCCGGGTTAGCCGTCGCGGACGTTCGAACAGAGCGGCTAGCGACACTGATCGAAGCCGGAAAGATCTAAGCGGGACGAGCGAAACCTGTCGTACCCCTTCGTCATGATGAGGGCATGGAAACGCAAGTGCTCGATCAAGCGACGGAGCTGGTCGAGAAGGCGAACGCCAACCTCGAGCCTGAGCTGCTGACGGCTGAGGGAGCTCGAACGTTGCTCGCCACATACGCACGGCTCGAACGACTCGCGAGCTTCGGGATCGCTTTGCTGACACGCAAGCTGAACGACCCCGGTGAGATAGCTAAGGCCACGGGCTCTTCGGTGGGAAAGGCGAAGGCCCTGGTGGCGACCGGGGAGACGCTCGCCAAGTCCGGCGAGCTGGCCGGGGCCCTGCAACACGGTGATATCTCCCTCGATCAGGCTACGCACATAGCGGCTGCCGAAGAGGCCGCCCCCGGCGCCGCCGCCGAGCTCGTGGCGGTTGCGCGCAGCGAGCCCTTCCACGTGATGAAGGACAAGGCCCAGAGGGTGAAGCTAGAGGCCGAGCAGCATCGGGACCTTGCGACCCGCCAGCGAAGGGCTCGATTCGGGCGGTCTCACGCCGACCCCCTCGGGATGGGTGCACATCCACCTCGCCCTCGAGCCGCACGTCGGCGTGCCGATAGTCGCCCGGGCCGAGGCTGAAGCGGAGCGACTAGCGAAGGGGGCACGGCG
>JAUJNU010000057.1 GCA_030448085.1 Actinomycetota bacterium
ATCGCCGCTTGGACGGCTGCGGTGTCATCAGCAGTCCCATTACCAACAGCCCCCCAGAGGCGGACGTTGTTGATCGCGGTGTCCCGCCAACCCTCCAGGGACGCCGCTGTATCTACCAGGTTGTCCGTGGCTCCCGCCGCCTGAGCGACAGCGGTCGTGCCCTCCGCGCCCCGTGTGGCGGTCAGCGTGTCCGCGCTCGCCGGGGGGGCGGTGCACGCCGTCCCCTCACTCTCGCACGGCCGGCGCGAAACTCTGCCGCCCCGGGCGCGTGGTTCCGGTCCTCTTACTCGACCCCGTCGACGAAGGCCGCCGGGCCGGCGGCCGGGAACGGGATCTGGTGGACCTCGGTGGTCAGCAGACGATCTACGGCCGGCCCCAGTTGATCGGGGCAGTACACGACGACGTCTCCGGCACTCGCCTTCTCGTTGATCGCCTCCGCGATCTCGCCTGCCTGCGTCCGGTTCTTCATCGTGAAGCCGGCGGAGGTGACGAGCCCGAGAAGAACCGCTGCGACGAGGAACCCGTTCCTCGCCTTCTCGCTACCGAAGGCGGAGAGCCCCAACGCGACCAGCAACAGGAAGATGGGGAGGACCACCGAGGTGTATCTCTCGCTGAAGCCGCTCCCCAGCACGAGGCCGACCGCGATCGCAAGCGCGACCGTGCCGAACGTGGCCACCGCCAGGCGCACGGCCAGAGGGCGAGGGGAGCCGGTGAGCTCGATCCGGCCTGCGGGAGTGGGCCTCCCCCACAGCGCCAGGCCGACGAGGGCGAACATCAGGATGGCGAGGAATGGCGCGACGACCCCTACCCCCCCGGCCCATCTGTCGACCGACAGGATGATGGCGGTGAACGAGGCTGGGTCAGCCCACGGGGTACCGGTGTGACGCAGTTGGAACAGGAACGTGGGCGCCCAGGGAAGGAAAAGCAGGCCGCCGGCGGCTATCGAAGCGAGGGCCGCTCGATATCGACGCGGGTCGGGCCCCTTCAGAGCGGGACGGAGCAACAGGGCGCCAACGACCGCGACGAGGTAGAAGGACCAGTAATGGGTGAGGAAGAGCAGGGCCGTGACGACGGCGAGCCCGGCCATCCGTGCCGGCCTCGGCTCCTCCAGCACCGACGCCAGGGCCAGATAGGCCACCAGCACGAGCAACATGAGGAGCGAGTACATCCGAGCCTCCGTTGCGTACCGGATCGCGAAGGGCGACGAGGCCAGCAGAAGGACGGATGCGACCGCAAGCCTGCGGCCGCCCTCCTTGGAGGCGACCTTCCACATGAGGGGCAGGCAGGCTACGCCGAAGACGCCGGAAAGTGCCCTCACGGCGAGGTCGCCGTTCCCGAAGACCTCCATCCATCCGTGCAGCAAGACGTAGTAGAGAGGCGGGGCGCCGTCCCGGAGCAACCCCCCCCTCAGCTCACTCAATGGAAGACTCGCTATGTTGACGCTGAGAGCCTCGTCCAGCCATAGGTCAGAAGCCGTGATGAACCTCAGAGCTGCCCCGGCCAGGAGCGCCAGGGCAACGGCTACCGCCGCTCGTGACCCGGACGGGATCGGCGCTGCGGCGTCCTCGTCCCGCCCGGGCAGGAGCGGGCTTGCGGTAGGCTTCATGACTCTCTCGACGACGCGTCTGCCCATGGGGTCAAGTTACCCGGGTTCAGCCGTCGCCCGACCACGACTGGAGCGTCTGCATGTCCCTAGACAAGGCTCAGAACGGCTCCGCCGCGAGCGGAACACCGTCAAACGAAAAGACCGTCGTCATCATGGGCGCCGGGCCCGCGGGACTGACGGCCGCGTGGGAGCTCGCTCAGAACGGGGTCCGCAGCGACATCCTCGAAGCGGACGAGAAAGAGGTTGGTGGGATCGCCCGCACCGCCTCCTACAAAGGCTTCCGTTTCGACATCGGGGGGCACAGGTTCTTCACGAAGGCCGGCGAGGTGACCAAGCTGTGGCACGAGATCCTTCCCGCAGAGCACTGGCTCACCGTCCCCCGGCTCTCCCGGATCGTCTACAGGGGCAAGTTCTTCGACTACCCCCTGAAAGCGTTCAACGCGCTGAGGAACCTCGGGATCATCCAGACCATCCTCTGCCTTGCCAGCTACGGGTGGGCGAAGATACGGCCGACGAAACCCGAGCGGTCATTCGAAGACTGGGTTCGCAACCGCTTCGGTTGGCGCCTCTACAGGATCTTCTTCAAGACCTACACCGAGAAGGTGTGGGGGATGCCCTGCAACGAGATATCCGCCGACTGGGCCGCCCAGAGGATCAAGGGCCTGTCTCTTGCCTCCGCCATCAAGAACGTCCTGTTCGACTCCCGGCGCAAGAAGGGCGGAGAGGTCATCAAGACCCTCATCGAAGAGTTCGAGTACCCGACCCACGGGCCCGGGATGATGTGGGAGCACGCCGCGGCCGGCGTCCAGGAGCTGGGCTCGAAGGTCCACATGGGGCACCGGGTCGTCAAGATCAGGCACGGCGACGGAAAGCTCCAAGAGGTCATCACGCAGAACGGGGCACAGGCCTCCTTCACCGGCACCGACTACATATCGACGTTGCCGATGCGCGAGCTGGTCAACATCCTCGAGCCGGCGGCGCCCCGGGAAGTCATCGACGCAGCGAACGCCCTCGAGTACAGGGACTTTCTGTCCGTCGTCCTCGTGGTGAACCAGGCGACGCTCTTCCCGGACAACTGGATCTACATCCATGACCCCACGGTGAAGCTCGGGCGGGTGCAGAACTTCAAGAACTGGAGCCCCCACATGGTCCCCGACCCCAGCCGTTCTGCCCTCGGCCTCGAGTACTTCTGCAACGAAGGCGACGAGCTCTGGGAGATGGGTGAGCAGGATCTGATCGCGCTCGGGACGAAGGAGATCTCCCAGTTGGGCCTGTGCCGCGCGGAAGACGTCGAGGACGGGACGATCGTCCGCATGAAGAAGGCCTACCCCGTCTACGACGAGCACTACCAGCGCAACGTCGAGGTGATCCGCCGGTGGCTCGACGCGAACCTCACGAACCTGCAGCTGGTAGGGCGGAACGGCATGCACAAGTACAACAACCAGGACCACTCGATGATGACCGCACTCCTCGCGGCGAAGAACATCCTGGGTGAGGAGTGGGATCCGTGGAAGGTCAACACGGACGCCGAGTATCACGAGGAGACCCGTCCCGACGCAGACACCGCCGGTCGCCTCGTCCCGCGCTCGCTCGAGAAGAGCTCGTAGCACGCACTTCAGACGGCCGGCTACGGAGTGCGGTACGAGGAGTTCGCGGGAGGCCACACACCGGCTCCCGAGCGGAGCAAGCCGTGAGATGGTTCCTCGGGTGACCTCGACGTTCTCTGAAGAAACCCACGTGCGCCGGGTTGGGCCCGGAAGGTTCGAGGCACACGTGGACCACAGCTGGTGGGTGCTTCGCGGCCCCCACGGCGGCTACCTCTCCGGGATCATCTTGAGGGCCCTCAGCATGGAGGTCGAGCCGGAGCGGGCCATCAGGTCCTTCACCACCCATTTCGTTGCCCCACCCAAGGAAGGGCGACTTCATATCGCCACGACGGTTGAGCGCCGGGGAAGGTCGATGACCTACCTCTCGGCCAGGATCGAGCAAGAAGGATCGACCTTGGCATTGGCACTGGCCGCTTTCTCGGAACCCCGTGTGGCGTTCGAGTTCGACGACTCCCCCATGCCGGAGGTGGCGTCGCCTGATGAGGCCTTCCGGGTTCCGGCGGAGGGGAGCGGCATCCCGAAGTTCCTCGGCAAGTTCGACATGAGATGGGCGTTCGGAGGACCCCCCTTCTCCGGCTCGCCCGAGGCAGTCGTCGGAGGCTGGATCAGGCTCGACCCACCGGAGATCGCGGACGCCCCGATGGTCGCCTGCCTACTCGATGCCTACCCTCCGGCAATCTTCCCCCGCGCCACCGAGCCCGTCGTGTGCCCCACCATCGACCTCAGCATGCACTTCCGCTCACCTCTCCCGCTCGAGGGCGCTCGCCCGGACGACTACTACCTCGGCCACTTCTCGTCGAGGCTCCTCCGGCAGGGCTTCTTCGAGGAAGACGGCCTCATCTGGAGCAAGGACGGGTCTCTCATCGCGCAGTCCCGCCAGCTGGCGATCGCACTCCCCGTTCCGAAGTAACCAGAAGCCAGAAAGGCAGGGCTCACATGTCAAGAGTTGCGATAGTCACCGCTTCAGATTCCGGTATCGGCAAGGCGAGCGCGGTCGCACTGGCGCGTCGCGGCTTCGACCTGGGCATCACCTGGCACGAGGACGAAGCGGGGGCCGAAGGCACCGCCGCCGAGGTCCGGGCGATCGGCCGAAGGGCCGAGGTGCGACGGCTCGACCTCACACGACTTCCAGAGGCGACGGACGTCATCGAGGACCTGATCGAAACCCTTGGTGGTGTAGACGTGCTCGTCAACAACGCAGGGCAGGGCCACAGCTCGCCCTTCCTGGAGCACCCCCTGGAGGAGTGGCGGCGCGTGCTGGACATCAACCTGACCGGAGCGTTCCTGTGCGCGCAGGTGGCAGCAAGGCGGATGGTCGCCGGGGGGAACGGGGGCCGGATCGTCAACGTGACCTCGGTGCACGAGCACATCCCCCTGCGGAACTCCGTCGCATACTCCGCTTCCAAAGGAGGGATGGGGCTTCTGACGAAGGTGATGGCTCTCGAGCTGGCGGAGCACGGCATCAACGTCAATTCGGTAGCGCCGGGGGAGATCGCCACCCCGATGACGGGGAACGAGGACGTCGACCCGCACACCGTGGAGCGCCCGGGGATCCCGCTCGGCCGCCCTGGCGCAGCGGCCGAGATCGGCGAATTCGTTGCCTTCCTTGCCTCTCCGGAGGCTGCCTACGCTACGGGGGCTTCGTTCGTGATCGACGGTGGGATGCTCTTGATGCCGGCGGAGGCGAACCAGAGCTAGTCCTGCTCGGGGACACCCTCCGAGACCTCGTCCGTCGGCTCCATCTCCGAGACTCCGGCGCCCAGGGGGTCACCCTCACCGCCGTGGAGGACCGGCTTCACCTCTTCCATCTCCTCCGTCGCGTCTTTCTTGGTCCCTTCCTGCACGTTGGCCTCTCTTTCTCTCTCGGATCGGCCTATCGCCCACGGGCGATGAAGCTTTCCTCTACTTCAGGAGCTCATAGTTGTAGGCGAATGGGTCGGTCGCGATGGGCGTCTTCGAGGTAACGATGAGGATGCTCCTCTGCCCCGCGAGCGTCGCCGGCTTACGAAGGTTGAACTTCTTGTCGTGCCTGCGGAAGTGCTTGCGGGTGTAGACCTTGCGTGCGACCCGCTTGCCGGAGACCCGGACGACCTGCACGAGCGGCTTGTTCTTCGCGAGAGGCTTGATGCGCAGGAACTTGAGGATCCCGTCGCCACCGAACTTGAACGGCGTGCGCTTCCTTTCGAACCTCTGCTTCTTCCAGATCACGTTCGTTCCGTCCTTCATCTGGACGTTGTCCACGACGAAGCCGGGCTCGGTAACAGCCTGGTCGGTGTCGTACTCGAAGCGGACGAGAACCTTCTTGCCCGCGTACTTCGAGAGGTCGAGGGTGCAGGTCTTCCAACCTTCCGAGTCCCCGGTGATGCCTCCCGATTCGGTAGTGGCCCGGTTGTTGCCGTTGGGATCGGTCGCCCGGCCCCCGCACTCGGGCGTGGGGACGAAGTCGAAGGTCTTGCCACCGTCCTCGCTCACGCGAACGTACACATAGTCCCAGTCCTCTTCGATCTGGTACCAGTATCTGAACTGGAGCTTGGGGGAAGCTGCTCCCGTGAGGTTCGCTGGACGCTGCAACCACGTAATCATCTCGTCGGCCCTGTTGGTCCAGGCGAAATAACCACCGGCAGGCTTCGGCTGCCCCTGGTTAGCAGGGATGACCGCAACCTTTCGCTCGACGCCTACCTGGAGCTGCCCCTCCTGACCCGGGGCGAACTCGTAGTACTCCCCGGCGTACGGGTGAACAGTCGCCGACGCTGAGTCGGGCGTCGTCGAGCCCGGGATCGTCTGCTGCTCCTTGACGGACTTGACGTGGACCGTTCGGTTCTTGTAGCCGTACTGACCCTTCGCGGCCCCCGGCTTGTCAAGGTAGTTGGCGACGACGTAGTCCTTGAATACCTTGTTGAAGTTCCCCGTGCGGTAATAGCGCCTCAGCTGATTTTTCAGATTCGTGGTGCGGGTCTTGATGACCTTCGTGACGCCCTTCGGCCCGTCGGGCGGCGTCCGTGTAAGGAGCTTGGCGAGACCGTACGCCTCGAGGTACTTCGTGTCCTTGTTCTCGGGCGCGCCGTAGTGGTTGAAGAGATAGTCGAAGAACAGGAACGCCTGCCCGTAGTCCGCAAGGGAGCTCCCCCAGTCGAGCAGGTGGTTGTCGGGCTGGTTCTGGTAAGCGTTCACGTGCCCGTCAACCGAGCTGGTGAAACCGTTCACGGCGATGGCGACGTCCGCCATGCCCTCGTTCACCCAGGTCGCCTCGTTGTAGTCGTTGCTGAACTGGATCATGTGGAAGAACTCGTGCGCGATGACGCCGGCGTAGGTGTCGCTTCCCACATCGAGACGGCCGGAGTTCATGAAAAACATCTCCATCTCGTTCGAGTGCGGCGACTCGTGCTCGCCCTCGCCGTTGGGGTACTCGTGCTCCGAGGAGTAATAACCGGCGACCACGCTCGTGCTGAAGGCGGGCGGCACTCCCACCCCGGGCGTGTCGATGTTGAAGTTCAGGATGCTGATGTGCTTGTCGCAGTCCGCGTCCCGCCAGTCCTTCGGCAGCCCCGGGGCAAGGTTCTGCGCCGGATAGCGCGGGTCCGGCTGCTTGCCGAAGTACGCCCGGTCGATCTTGTAGATCTTCTCCCAGTCCCTCAGGGCCTCCTCCGCCTCGGCGCGGGTGACGAAGCCCCGCTCGGGGATAGCGGGGCCCGTGGGGACGAAGAAAGCCTTGTCCACCCACAGATAGCCGTGCTCCGACTTCGCCGCGAGGATGAAGTCCTTCTGTACCGTCTGGCCGAGGTCGTAGTCGCTCACCCAGAACTTGCGCTCGTCGTCGACGTTGTACGTGGGCGACGTGCAACCTTTCTTGCCGTAGCCGGAGGCACGAGGGGCCGGCCTGGTGCCCAGCGCTTCCTGCTTCGCCATGAACTCCTCCGCCCGGACGACGTCCGGGTAGGAGAGGTGGCCGAGGAGATGGTCGTCGATCGTCACGACCTCGGCGGGACTTGTTTTCGGTACGGGCTTGGCAGCAGCTATCCCCGCGGGAAGAAGCAGGGCGGCAGCCAGGGTCATCGATAGCGCTCGCTTCATGTGTGGATCCCCCTCTTCCGGCTGACGTGTCGTCTGGTTCGAAAAGTTTGCCACGAGGGCTGAGACTCCTGTCCCCTAGACGCGGAAAGGGCGG
>JAUJNU010000058.1 GCA_030448085.1 Actinomycetota bacterium
TCGAAGCCATCCGCAGCAGGCTTGGACGCGACCCCTCCTACACGGAGCTCGCGATGTTCTCGGTCATGTGGAGCGAGCATTGCTCCTACAAGTCATCACGCGTGCACCTGAAGACGATGCCGACCAAAGGGGAGCACATCCTCGTCGGGCCGGGTGAGGGGGCCGGGATCATCGAGGTCGCCCCCGGGGTGGCCGTCGCCTGGAAGATCGAGTCACACAACCACCCTTCGTTCGTGGAGCCGTTCAACGGCGCGGCCACGGGTGTAGGAGGGATCGTGCGGGACATCCTGTCGATGGGGGCGCGGCCCATCGCCCTCATGGACTCGCTGCGCTTCGGCCCCCCCGACAACGCCCATACCCGCTACATCATCGACGGCGTCGTCCACGGCATCTCCTCGTACGGGAACTCGATAGGCGTGCCCACCGTCGGCGGGGAGGCGATCTTCGAGGAGTGCTACGCGGAGAACCCCCTCGTCAACGTCGCCTGCGTCGGAGTCATCGACCACGCCCTCATGCACGGACGTGCGGAGGGGCCGGGCAACGCGGTCATCCTCATCGGCTCCCGCACCGGCCGAGACGGTATCGGCGGCGCCAGCGTCCTCGCCTCGGCAGAGTTCGACGAGTCGTCCCTCGAGAAGCGTCCCTCGGTGCAAGTGGGTGACCCTTTCTCCGAGAAGCTCCTCATCGAGGCGTGCCTCGACCTCATCCGGCTGAACCTTCTCGTCGGGCTTCAGGACCTGGGGGCCGGAGGCATCTCCTGTCCGACCTCCGAGATGACCGCGAAGGCCGGCACCGGCATCACCCTCGACATCGGCAAGGTGCACCTGCGGGAGCCGGGCATGGACCCCTTCGAGGTGATGATCTCGGAGTCGCAGGAGCGGATGCTCGCCGTGGTCGAGCCCTCGAAGGAGAGAGAGGTGCTCGAGGTTTGCGCTCGCTGGGGGCTCGAGGCTCGGACGATCGGCGCCGTCACCCCCACGGGCCGTATCGAGATCCATGGCGAGGGCGACGAGGTCCTGGCCGACGCGCCGGTGGAGGCGCTGGCCGAAGAAGGCCCCGTCTACGAGCGCCCACTCGAGCGCCCGGAGTGGCTGGATGCGCTGCAAGGAAGCCCCGCAGGGGACGACGCGCCGGGGGACCTGCGGGAGGCCTTCCTCACGATCCTGTCGGCTCCCGCTATCGCCTCCAAGAGGTGGATCTGGGAGCAGTACGACCACATGATCTTCCTCGGCACGATCCAGGGGCCGGGCTCGGACGCGGCCGTCATCCGGCTCACCGGGCACGCCGACGACGTGGCGGTCGCGATCTCCGTCGACGGGCCGGGTCGTCTCTGCTACCTCGACCCTTACGAGGGGGCTCGCCTGGCCGTTGCCGAGGCCGCACGCAACGTCGCCTGTTCGGGGGCGAAGCCGTTGGCCGTCACGAACTGCCTCAACTTCGGCAACCCCGAGAAGCCCGAGGTGATGTGGCAGTTCCAGCAGGTCGTGGCGGGGATCTCCGACGCAGCGAAAGCTTTGGGGACCCCGGTCACCGGCGGGAACGTGTCGTTCTACAACGAGACCGCGGGGCGAGCCATCTACCCGACGCCAGTGATCGGCATGCTCGGGACGCCACACTCACCGGAGCAGGCGGTGGGCCTCGGCTTCCGAAACGACGGGGACACGATCATCCTTGCCGGCCCGGCGGCACGGGATGGGTTCGGGGGGAGCGAGTACGCCCAGATCATCCACGGCATCATCGGTGGGCGGCCACCCGCTCTCGATATCGAGGCCGAGAAGAACCTCCACTCTTTCCTGTACGACGCGGCCGGGCTCGGCCTCCTGTCCTCGGCCCACGACATCGCCGGAGGCGGGCTCGCAGTGACGCTTGCCGAGTCCGCGATCCATGGGGGCCGGGGGTTCCAGGTCACGATCGCGAAGGACAACGCGCACCAAAACCTCTGGTCGGAGTCGCCCTCCAGAGCCGTCGTCTCCTGCGCCCCGGAAAGAGAGGAGAAGGTGCTGGCCCTGTTCGACAAGCACTCGGTCCCGGCTGAGGTCCTGGGTCGGGTCGGGGGAACAGAGATGGACTTCGGGCTGTTGTCCATCTCTGTCGGGGAAGCGGCTGCGCGCTGGGAGGGAAGCCTTCCGAAGATCCTCGGCGAAACCGCCTGAGAGGGGGCCTCGGATAGCATGACTCGGATGGAAGACGGGATCCGCGACGCCTGTGGGGTCGTCGGGATCTACGCCCCCGGCGAAGACGTGGCCAGGCTCACCTATTACGGGCTCTACGCCCTTCAGCACCGGGGGCAGGAGTCGGCCGGGATCGCCATCTCCGATGCCGAGACGATCGTCGTCTACAAGGAGCTCGGGCTCGTCTCCCAGGTCTTCGACGAGCTGGTCCTCAAGACCCTGAAGGGCCACGTGGCGATCGGCCACGTCAGGTACTCGACGACCGGCTCGTCCTCATGGGCGAACGCGCAGCCGACGTTCAAGAGCGGTGAAGCGGGTCAGATCGCCGTCGCCCACAACGGGAACCTCGTGAACACCCTTGCGCTCGCGCGCTCGCTCGAAGAGGCGGGCGGCGACCCCACGCCGGAGCACGCTCGTCTCCGTTCCACCTCCGACACGGACCTCGTTGCAGCCCATATCGCCCGCAGCAGCAAGGACGACATGGGGGCCGCGATCCTCGACGTGCTGCCGAAGCTCTCGGGCGCTTTCTCCTTCACGATGATGAACGAGACGCAGGTTTTCGGCGCCCGCGACCCACAGGGATTCAGGCCGCTGTGCATCGGCCGTCTCGAGAGCGGGGGCTGGGTTATCGCTTCCGAGACGTGCGCGCTCGACCTTTTGGGCGCCCGCTTCATCAGGGACATCGAGCCCGGGGAGTTCGTGACGATCGACGAGAACGGCCTGACGAGCGAGCGCTTCGCCCCCGTCAGGAACGCGGCTTGCGTCTTCGAGCACGTGTACTTCTCCCGGCCGGACTCGACGCTGATGGGCCAGAACGTCTACGCGACGCGGTACCGCATGGGCGAGAGGCTCGCCGCCGAGGCACCGGTCGACGCCGACCTCGTGATGCCGGTGCCCGACAGCGGCGTTCCCGCGTCGCAGGGGTTCGCTCACGCGTCGGGGATCACTTACGGCGAAGGCTTCGTGAAGAACAGGTACGTGGGCCGCACGTTCATCCAGCCGACGCAATCGATGCGGCAGCAGGGGATCCGGATGAAGCTCAACCCGCTGCGCGAGGTCATCGCCGGGAAGAAGCTGGTCGTCGTCGACGACTCGATCGTGCGTGGGAACACGACTCGTTCGTTGGTCGCGATGCTGAAGGGCGCGGGGGCACGTGAGGTCCACTTGAGGATCTCGTCGCCGCCACTCAAGTGGCCCTGCTTCTACGGGATCGACATGCCGGACCACGACGAGCTGATCGGGCACCGGATGGAGGTCGAGGAGATCCGTCGCCATGTGGGGGCCGAGTCCCTCGCCTACCTGTCGCTCGACGGGATGCTGCAGGCGACCGGAGTGCCCGGCGAGGACTTCTGCACCGCATGCTTCTCGTCCCAGTATCCCGTGCCGGTGCCGGAGGACCAGCTCCGCATCAAGCACGTCCTCGAGACACCCCCGCTGCAAGCAGCGCCCTCACCAGACCGGGCCTAGTTCCTCGACGCCGTCGGCCCACCGCCCCCTCCCCGGGTCCTCTTTTCGAACCCCGCCGGTTCTTGTCATGGAGATCGGCCACATATGGCCTCTGATCCACTCAGAAGTTTCTTGTAGGGGTTGTTGACAACATTGGGTGGGGGTTGTGTAATCGCACCAATGACTACACAAGCCGGTAGCCACGTAATCAGCGGGCCGCAGGCAGCCCAACTGGCAGGCATCACCTACCGGCAACTCGACTACTGGGCCCGGCAAGGGTGGCTGCAGCCTTCCCTCGCTAGGGGCAGGGGCCGGGCGGCGCGGCGGCAGTACAGCCGGGATGACGTGATCCGGCTGGCGGCGCTCGCCCACCTCGGCCGCACGAAGGCGGATGTCGGAGCCCTGGCACCGGCACTCGGCCAGCTCACGATCCCCGAGGGGGACGTCTTGATCGCAGCGGGGGCGGAGGCGAAACTCGAGGTGGTTCCGGCTTCGGGCCTTCGAGGGTACGTCTCCTCGGGCGAGCCGTTGCGGGTCTTCGACCCGGCCCCCGTGAGGGCGCGGCTCCAAGCCCTCGGGGCTCAGGGAACGCAGGCCGAGGCTGAGGCGGTCGTGGAGCAGCCCGCCGCTGAGGAGCCCGCCGCTGAGGAGCCAAAGGCCACCACGAGGAGAAGCGCATGAGCGAGGCTCGGCTCTTCCAGCTCCCCCCCGACGCCTCCGACGATCCTTACGAGGGAGACATCCCCAAGATCGTCTCGGCATTCCAGCAACGATCCGTCTCTGAGGGGGCCGAGTTCGACGAGATCGCATTCATCGCCCTCGAAGAGGCCGGCGGAACGATCGAGGAGACAGGCGGCGAGGTGGACGGGATCCCGATCGACGGGATCGTGAGAGGCCCGAACGGTCGCAGGTTCCTCGTTGCGGCTCACGGCACGATCGACGATGGGCCCCAGGCGGGGCTGCGCCGGGTGGACACAGTTCACAAAGTGGGCCATCGAGCGAGCCTGCTCCCGCCATGGGCACCCCCGCTTCTCGTCCTCACATCACACCTGCCTCCGGCCGGCAGCAAGGCGGCCTTCTATCTCGCGAAGTCGGCGCCGCACATCTTCGATGTAGTCGCTACTACCGGTGACCTCGGCGGCTTCATGCGACTCCAGCGTCACTTGAACGATCCAGATCCGGCCCGGGGGCCGGAGGAAGCACCGTGGCGAACGCTCGCACGACAGGAGCAGCTCGCTCCAACTACCGGGGAGGAATGAGATGCGCGAACGCAGACCGCAGGACTGGCGTAAGGACCTCGCCGAGCGGCACGTGCTCGAGAACAGAGTCGCTCAGGAGATCGTCATCCACCCCGACCTCGTGCTGCTCGACCGATCGACCACCCGACCGACCGGCTCGACTTCCAGCTGATGGGGCCGCGAGCGCATGATCGAGCCTCGAGTTCAAGACGAAGAGGCAGCCGTACCAGGGCTGGAGCCGCTACCGCCCCGACGTGCCGGCGCAAGACTTGTTCATCCTCGATGAGCTCGCCCATCATCGGGGCTGGACGCTACGCACCTGCTCGTCCACGACATGGTGGGCGACAGATGGTGCCTGTGGACGACGGGCGATCTTCACATCCAAGAGCCGTGGCGCGGCCACCCTCACGAACCGCGCTGCTCCTCAAGGGCAAGGTCCTCATAAGCCTCACCGAGCAAGCGACGGTGTGGGATTCGCTGCCGGCCGCTCGATGCGCTCGTGCGGATGGCCGAAGAGGTCGACGCCGCTGGAACGACATCGCGCCGTGGCCGCACTGCGAGCCCCAGCCGTGGGGGCCTGAGCAAAAACTACGAGCAAGTGAGTGCAACCGGAGCGTAGGCCCGTCTGTCTCCTGCTCGTGTACTCCGTCCTTCCTTGTGTCGCCCTCCTTCTTTGACCGCCGCATGTCTTCGACCCCGGCAGCACCCGAAGGGGAGCAATCCTCGACCGCTCCTAAGGCGCAGCAACAACAGCCGGTTCAAGAGAGGACCGCCTCTGCGAGACGGTGAGGGTTTTCTACCGCCTGCATCCAGACCCGCACAAGATCGATGACTACTGCGGTAACGAAGATCGCTCGTACGTGGTCAGGCACGTCGCAGCGAGAGGTGACCGAAGGGCGCTCGAGCAGGAAAGCGCTGTTCCGGAGGTACTGGGAGATCCCGTCCTCCCGCTCCGACGAGGTGTCCGTGGAGAACGGGTTGGCCACGATCTCCACTGAGTTCGACGAGGGATCTCGACCCCCGCAGGTACCAGTTGCGGTGGAGTTGGGTTCCTGGGCTCGATATCGAGAACCGCGGCTTCAGTTCGAGTCGATCGAAGCCCTGCAAGTTCACCTCAGAGGCAACTGCAGAAGCCGGGGAATACATGCAAAGCGCGCCGCGAAACCTTCACTCGCCGGGACATATAGAGGTGGGCGGCACGCCGTTTCGGGCTAGCTGGTCTCTTCTTCGTCGAAGATCGGGGCAACGCGCACCTCTAGGGTCGCCTTCTCTAGATCCAGACGGTCGGCGGACCAGACGGGCTCGTCGGGATAAGCGTCGACGGCCTCGCCGGTGGCGTCGATCCAATGCACCACCGCGTCCGCCCACCGCTCCTCGAGAAGGGCCTCGCGGATCTTCTGCAAGAGACCGGGATGGTTCTTCAGTTCGCTCGCCCGCTCCTGCGCGACGACCTCCAACGCCAGCACCCGGCTGAGAACCTCGGGAGAGTCCGCAAGGAACACACGTGGTGGGTCGCTTCTGACCACGCCCACCGCCACCCGGCCGGGCCAGCCGGCTACCTCCGGCTCGACCATCAGCTAGACGTCTGCCGGGGGCAGCTCGTCGGCCGGGTCCTCGCCCTCGGCGTACGCCCGCAACCGCTTCAGGTCGTCCTCCTGCAGGAGCTCGATCACATCGGCGATCGGACGGTTCTTGCCACGCACGACGGTGAGCGCGGCCTCGCCCGAGCTGCCAACCGTGGGGCCGTGAGTCGTCAGAACGACGAGGTTCACCCTGGGGAGAACGCCTTGAAGGACGGCGGCCTTGCCGACCGCTTTCCACAGTGTGTCCGTGCGACGAAGCCCCGGCCTCGAGCTCGTGAACCCCCCGGAGACATCGAAGAACCACCGACGCCCGGTCTGATCGAGGGCCTGGAAGTTCACCTCGACACCTTGAGGGAAGCGGACGTCCGACATGATCTCCTTGAATCCGCATTCGCTGAGGACCAGCTCGGCAAGGTCCTTCGCTGCCCGCCCCTCACGAACGGCGCGGGCCTGGAAGTCCTCGCCCTCGGGAGCGAGCACGGGCGAGGGGGAGATCGTGACCCTCAAAGGCTCGGCCTTGCGCTTGCGGCGAGCCGCCAAGCGGTCCTTTTCCTTCTGCACGCGCTCTTTGGCGCTGGCGACATAGCCCTCGTCGGTGTCGAAACCCGCGTAGTGACGCTCGGTTCGAAGGGCCGCGACCGCAGTGGTCCCCGATCCCATGAAGGGGTCGAGGATCAGGTCGCTCCTGTACGTGTAGAGGTGGATCAAGCGCTCCGGCAACTCCACGGGGAAGGGGGCGGGGTGGCCGATCCGGTAGGCGCTCTCGGGCTGGATCTCCCACACGTCGGTTGTCGCCTCCATGAACTCGTCCCGGAAGATCGAGCCTTCGAACGGAAGCTCCTTGTCCTTGCGCTCGCGCTGGTTGAGGGCCCTGTCGAAGCGGCCCTTGCTGGCGATGACGATCCGCTCCGTCAGATCCCGCAGGACGGGGTTCGCCGGCCGTTGGAAGGAGCCCCACGCGCACGAGCCCCCGGCGCCCCTGGCCTTCTGCCAGATGACCTCCCCCCGAAGAAGGAGGCGGAGCCTGTTCTGGAGGATGTGGATCACGTCCGCGGACAGAGACCTGTAGGGACGGCGGCCGAGGTTCGCCACGTTCACGGCGATCCGCCCGCCCGGCTCGAGCTTCCTCACGCACTCGGCGAAGACGTCCTCCAGCATCTGGAGGTAGTCGAGGTAGGTGGCCGGGATGTGACCCTCGCCGAGGGCCTGCTCGTAGGCCTTCCCCGAGAAGTAGGGGGGCGAGGTGACGACGAGGGCAACGGAGCCGTCCTCCAACTGGTCCATCGACCGCGCGTCCTGGCAGAAGATGTCGTCGATAGCCTTGCGGGAGCCGACGTTGCTGGCCGAGGAGATCTCGGGAGCGGCGAAGCGCTCGTAGAAGTCGGTGGAGTCGTGGTTCTCTCGCCGGGACACCCCGAACCCGGAGGTGGAGGTGGCGGTGCCCCTCCTGGGAGCCTCCTTCGGCGCCGGCCGTCCCTCTTCTTTTTTCACACAGCTCACATTAGGCCCCACGAGTGACGAAATCCAGGCCGAGTTCTTCGCCGGACGAGGGCCGGCAAGGCAAAACCGGTAGCTCGAGGCCGAACGGGCACCGCCCAGGGCCTCGTTACTACCGCTCTCGAACCCCCGCGCAACCCACAGCCGCGCCGGCACAGCCCCCCAAGCCACCCAGCGCAGGTAGAAAAGGCCCACCGGCCCCCTGTACGCTCACCGGATGCCCGTCCAGGTCTCCTCCGAGAGCGGCGTCTTGGTCCTCACGCTCGACCGACCGGAGGTTCTCAACGCCTTCGACGAGGCCATGGGCTCGTGGCGGCTGTCCCTGAGCACGGGCGAGGA
>JAUJNU010000059.1 GCA_030448085.1 Actinomycetota bacterium
CCGCGCCGCGCCCCCACCCCACGCGGCCCCGGCGAGACCCCCCGCCGAGACCGCGCTCGAGCACTTCCTTCCCTGCGGGCGGGACCCGATTCGTGCGACGGCGACCACCGAGGAGGACGCGGCCGAAAAGGTGGTGAAGGCGTTCGCCAAGATGCTGCCGGCCACCACGACCCTGGTTGCCGACCACTTCCGCTCGGTCCTTCTGGCGGAGGCTCAGGCGAGGATCGTCGAGGACCTCGAAGAGGGGGTGGCGCAGCGATGAAGGAGCTACCCACGGGCGCGCAGAAGGCGGGCGCGGTACGGGCGATGTTCGACTCGATCGCCCCCCGCTACGACCTCGTGAACCGCATCATGACCTTCGGCCTGGACATGCTGTGGCGCAAGCGCGCGGTGCGGGACCTGGCTCTGCCCGGAGGCTCGCTCGTTGTTGATGTCGCCTGCGGCACGGGTGACTTCTGCCGGGAGCTGTACAAGGTGGGGCACCGGCCCGTCGGGATCGACATGTCGGGGGGCATGCTTGCGAAGGCGAGAACGGAGGCGCCTCTCGTGCAGGCCGACGGGTTGAAGCAGCCGTTCGCATCGGGAGCCATCGACGGCATCACGTGCGGCTTCGCGCTGCGGAACGTGGTCGACATCGGTGAGCTCTTCGACGAGCTCGCCCGAGTTGTGCGCCCCGGTGGTCGCATCGCCCTCCTCGAGGTGTCCGAGCCCCGCTCCAAGCTCGTCCGCTTCGGGCACCGCATCTACTTCCACAAGATCGTCCCGCTCATCGGTAGGCTCCTTTCGGACCGGGAGGCATACAGCTACCTGCCGCGCTCGACCGCGTACCTGCCGGAGACCGATGAGCTTCTTGCCATGTTGCGTCGTTCCGGGTTGGAGGACGTCTCGGCTTCGAAGGTGGGCCTCGGCGCCGCTCAGATCCTGTACGGGACGAGGGCCTGAGGTGGCCGTAGAGGCCGACGCCGGGCTCGAATTGACCTCCGTCCTTACCGGGGGCAGGGGCTTCCTCTGGATGAAGGAGGGGGCCGGGATCGCCGGCTCGGGCGAGGCGGCGGCGGTGGATCCGGGAACCGGGCCGGGGCGGTTCCAGCGAGCGGAAGAAAGTCTTTGGGAGGCTTTCAGCCGCGCCAAGTTTTCGGACGTGCCTCCCGTCGCCTTCGGGAGCTTCACCTTCGATCCTGAGAGAGCCGGCTCGGCCCTCGTGTTGCCGGAGGTGGTCCTTCGTCGTGAGCCGGGGGAGCCCACTGTGGTCACCGGAGATGAGGGCGTGGACGCGCTCGTTGATGGGGCGCTGCAGAGGACCGGTGACGCAGCCGCCGACGCCGGGCATGACTTCGACATCAGGTACGCCGGATCAACGATCTCAGAGGTTGCCTGGCTCGACGCGGTTGCTGCTGCCGCCGAGACGATCCGCGGGGGCGCATTAGAAAAGGTCGTCCTCGCGCGCGACGTGCTCATCTGGTCGAAGGAGGAGCTCGATCTCGGTGTGTTGGTTCGTAGGCTGGGCCGCAGATTCCCTCAATGTTTCACGTTCGCCTTCGACGGCCTGGTGGGGGCGACCCCCGAGCTGTTGATCCGCCGCACCGGGCGCAACGTCGAATCCATCGTCCTCGCGGGCTCGGCTCGGCGGGGGGTCTCGCAAGCCGAGGACGAGTCGATCGGCCGGGCCCTTCTCTCCTCGCCGAAGGACCTCTCGGAGCACCGGCCCGCGGTCCGCTCGGTGGCCGACGTCCTCAGGCTGCTGTGTAGCGAGATCGACGTCCCTCTGGAGCCCTCACTGCTGCGGCTTCCGAACGTCCAGCATCTCGCCACGCACATCCGGGGTGAGCTGAAGGAACCGGTGACCGCCCTGGGCTTGGCCGGGAGATTGCACCCCTCGGCGGCGGTCTGCGGCCTCCCGCGGTCCGACGCGATGAACCTGATCAGTTCCTCAGAGGGCATGGACCGGGCGCGCTATAGCGGTCCGGTCGGTTGGGTGGACGCGAGGGGGGACGGCGAGTGGGGGATAGCCCTTCGCTGCGCGGAGATACAGGGCAAGAGGGGTCGCCTCTTCGCCGGCAACGGCATCGTGGGTGACTCCATCCCGGAGGACGAGCTGGAGGAAACCCGCCTCAAGCTGCGGGCGATGATCTCGGCCCTCGGCTAGGCGCCGACCGCATTGCAAGCGGGTAGGTCTGCAGTGCCCGTTGGACTTCGCTCCACAATCGCGCGTGGATGGCGACATTCTGCTCCCGGTCGGTGGGGACCTCGATCAGCTGAACGCCTCCCGCTGCCTGCGCCGCGTCCATGGCCGCGATCAGTTCAGCTCGCTCTTTCACCCGGCTGAACCCGCATCCGTAGAGCTCTGCCACCTTGGCCAGGTCGAGGCCGTGTGGGGTCCCGAAGAGCTTCTCGAACCGGTCCGGGAACGTCGCCTGGGGAAGGAACGAGAAGATGCCGCCCCCGTCGTTGTTGAGGACGACGAAGGTCGCGCTCACATCCCCCTTGGCCGCCAGCATCAGACCGTTCTGATCGTGAAGTAGCGAGAGGTCGCCGCACAGGGCGACGGTCGGCCCGTCCGAGGCGAGTGCGGCCCCCAAGGCCGTCGACACGAATCCATCGATCCCGTTGGCTCCCCGGTTCGCGACGTATGTAAGGCCCCCTCGTGGGGCCATCACGGACTCGACATCGCGCAGCGGCATGCTCGACGCGAGGACGAACGTTCCGCCTTCTGGCACAGAGTCGGTGACGGCTCGCGCCACGGCGGGCTCCGACATCTCTTGCTCGTTCTTCAGCCACGTGTCGATCGCCGAGCGGGCGCGCTGCTCTGCGTCCCTCCACGACCCGAGCCACGCCTTGTCGCGCTCCTCGTCCTCGACCGCCCTTGCCAACGCGTCGCAGGCGGCTCCTACGTCCCAGGCGAGCACGAGGTGGTTGGACCGATCCGGGTCGAGCCACGCTCCGTCGGCGTCGATCGAGATCTGCCGAGGAGCTGCCGCGGCCAGATGGGCGAGGCCCTTGGAGATGATGCCCGAGCCGAACCGCAGCACCATGTCCGGTGCATGTGCGTCCCGGAACGAAGGCACCCGTAGCAACGGGTCGTAGGCTGAGATCGAGCCTTCCTGCCGCGCTCCTGAGAGCGGGTCGGCGAGAAGCGGCCAGCCCAGCGCGACCGCGAGCCGCTTCACCGAGTCGGGTGACTTGGTCCCGGCCCCCGCCACCACGATCCCACGGGCCGCCCCCCGAAGCTCCGCCGCGATCTGCTCCACCTCCTCCGCCCCCGGCGTCCGGGCGCCGATCCTCATCTCGGTCCAGGGGCGGCCGTCGGCTCTGCCCTCGATATCCGTCGTCCAACCATCGGCTACGGGCACGAGGGGCTCCCGGAACGCAAGGTTCAGATGGACCGGACCCGGTGGGGACCCGAGCGCCACTGCCGCGGCTCTCGCACCGACGGAACGCCAGTAGCCGACAGAGGTGAGCCTCTCCTCAGGTACGCCCACCTCCGAGAACCAGCGGACCGACTCGCCGTAGATCCTGATCTGGTCGATCGTCTGGCTGGCGCCGGTGTCTCTCAACTCGGGGGGGCGGTCCGCGGTGAGGACGATGAGCGGCGTTCTTGAATGGTCGGCCTCCAGAACGGCGGGGTGGAAGTTCGGTACGGCCGTCCCCGAGGTGCAGGCGACGCCAACCGGACGGCCGGTGCGCTTGGCGATGCCCAGCGCGAGGAACGAAGCGGAGCGCTCGTCGATCGAAACGTGGAGCGACACCCGTTCGTCGGCAGCGAGCGCCATCGCCAAGGGGGCCGAGCGCGAACCCGGCGCGAGGCACGCGTGCCTCATGCCGCTCCTCACGAGCTCGTCGACCAGCACGAGCGCGAGAGCGTGCGAGGGATTCATGGCTTTCACAGCGTCACCCCGGCTACGTCAGCAGCCGCCTCCAGGCGAGCCAACAGGTCGCGGCTCCTCGGCGAGGGCGGCCTCGGCCAGAGATCCTCATCGACCTCAGGCCGGCGCACCGTGATGTGGCCGTTCACCGGCAGGAGCGGCTCGGCTGTGACGTCATGCGAGAGGGCGAGGAGGTGGCGAGGCCGCAGGCATGGGGAGCTCGGGCAGGGCGGCCGCCAGCGATCCCGGCGCCCAGCCCAACGGAGGGTCTCCAGCGCCGAGGACGACGACCGGCAGCCCCGCTCTCTCCGCCACCTCGAGCGAGCGGACCGCGCCGCCGAGGGCTGCACCTTGAGGACCACGATGTCTGCAGCCTCGAGACCGGCGACGCAGCGGGTCCTCGGCGTCACCACGGACTCGTCGGCAGCCAGGGAACGTCCGGCTCGTCCTGCACCAGGCGCGCCATCTCCTCGAGGGTTGCGACGGGCTGCTCGACATACTCCAGCCCGAACCTCATGGTGACCTGATGCGCGCTGCTGCGGGTCTCGACATCCCACGCTCCGTTGGCAATCTATCCGGATCTTTCCTTGCGGCGAGCATACGAACGCTTCCACCGCGCCTCGTCGTCACCCTCGGCGACCTTCACCTTCGCCATCGCGCATCCCGAGCGGGTCACCCGGTCGTGAGCGTCTTGGGCCGAGACGGCCGGGATCGTGACGTTGACGGGGATGCCGGTCGCGCGGAGCGGGCCGCCTGCTCCCTCGCTGCCTCCACCGCGGAGGAGCCAACGTGCAGCTACCTCGGTCGGGTACTCGAGGAACGGAGAGAACTCGCCCCAGCCGGCCGGGCCCCTCAGCAGAACCCCGCTCCGGGCCTCGACCCCGCGGAATCTCACGTTCATCGGGACCCGGAAAGGCACGGCTAGGAGATCCACAGACCCACCGCCAGGAGGAGAAGGCCAGTTGCGTCTGCGCGGTTGCCCCGAGCGCCGCCACCAGCCGGAGAGCGTCTTCGCCGCGGGCGAGCCTCGCGGCCCGAAGGGCAAGGGGGGCCGAACCAAGGGCGAGCAGGGGCCATGGCGAGGAGTCGAGAAGAGTGATGATGATCCCCAGCAGATAGCTCACCCCAAGGAGGACGAAGTAGAGCCGGCGGCTCTTATGGGGGCCGAGACGGACGCTGAGCGTGTTCTTGCCCGCCGCTTCGTCCGTGTGGATGTCTCGCAGGTTGTTCATCGTGAGGATGGCGCTGGCCAGGAGCCCGACGGGGATCGCCGACATCGCCGCCAGAGCCGTCAGTTGCTCGTCCTGCACGTATGCAGAGCCGATCGTGGCAACGAGCCCGAAGAAGACGAAGACGAATACCTCACCTAGCCCCGCTGAGGCGTAGGGCTTGGGCCCTCCGCTGTAACCGAGAGCGGCCACGAAGCAAGCAACGCCGACGAGGAGGAGCTCGACGCCCACCCGCAAGGCAAGCCCGAGCCCGGCGATGGCCGCAACGGCGAACGCGATCCCGATCGCTCTCTTCATCCGGGCCGGGCTGACGATCCCGGCCGCCACCGCCCGGCGCGGTCCCACCCGGGCCGCGGTGTCGACCCCGGACGCTGCATCGAAGAGGTCGTTGGCGAAGTTCACGGCCACCTGGAGGGACAGCGACACGACGAGCGCCAGCGCGAACGGGAGCGGCTCGAACCGGCTGGTCGCGGCCGTGCCCACCAGCACGGGCGAGACGGCGGCCGGAAGGGTCCGGGGCCGGGCCGCCTCGATCCAAACGCTCATGTCGTCAGGGGCGTTTGGGGAAGCGATCGAAGTTCGGCTTGCGCTTCTCGAGATATGCGTCCCGGCCCTCCTGGGCCTCTTCGCTCAGGTAGTAGAGGAGGGTGGCGTCGCCGGCCAGCTGCTGTACCCCGGCGAGGCCGTCGGTATCGGCGTTGAATGAGGCCTTCAGTAGCCTCAGGGCCAGCGGGCTCATCTCGAGGATCCGGTGGGCCCACGCGACCGTCTCCTCCTCGAGCCTGTCGAGCGGGACGACCTTGTTGACGAGCCCCATCCGGAGCGCTTCTTCGGCGTCGTACTGCTCGCACAGATACCAGATCTCGCGAGCTTTCTTCTGCCCTACCATCCGGGCCAGGAGCCCTGCTCCGTACCCGCCGTCGAAGGAGCCGACCTTCGGGCCCGTCTGGCCGAAGCGGGCGTTGTCCGCGGCCACCGTCAGGTCGCACACGACGTGGAGGACGTGCCCGCCCCCGATGGCGTACCCGGCGACCATGGCGATCACGGGCTTCGGGCAGCGCCTGATCTGGACCTGAAGGTCGAGGACGTTCAGACGACCTATGCCCTTCTCGTCCTTGTACCCGTCGTTGCCCCGCACCCGCTGGTCGCCGCCGGAGCAGAACGCGTCCGGGCCCTGGCCGGTGAAGATGATGACGCCGATCGTGGGGTCGTCCCTCGCTATGTCGAAGGCCTCGGACAGCTCGAACAATGTCTTGGGGCGGAAGGCGTTGCGGACCTCGGGCCGGTTGATCGTGATCTTGGCTACTCCGCCGGAGGTCTCGTAGATGATGTCTTCGTAGTCTTTCGGCCTCTGCCAATCCATATGAGAGATAACTCCTAAAGTGATAACTCGAATGGTCATAGCTACCGTAGCAGCCCGTGGCGGATAACCCGGCCGAGCTCTGGGCGGTCCGGGCCTCGGCCCGAATCGGGTTGGCCGCCGCCATGGAGGCCGTCTGGAGCGAGGGCCACGCCGCCCTTCCGCTCGACGAGCACGTCTCCGACACGGAGACGGAGCGTCTGCTGAGCGAGCTTCGCCCGGCCCGCATCCTCGAACTCGGCGAGGTGCGCCTTCTGGAGGGGGGCGTCCCGGTGGAGCCGGGCACGGCCCTCGTGATCCCCACCTCGGGCACGGCAGGGGCCGCCAAGGGGGTGGAGCTGAGCCACGCTGCTCTGAGAGCGGCTGCGGAGGCCTCGCTGCAGAGACTGGGGGCCACGCCCGGCGACCCCTGGCTCTGCTCCCTTCCGCTCGGCCACGTCGCAGGCCTCATGACCTTGATCAGGTCGCGGGCGTCCGGGGTGGAGCCGCTGATCCGGGAAGGCTTCGAACCGCGTGACTTCGCAGGCTCAGAGGCCGCGTTCACATCGCTGGTCCCGACGATGCTGTGGCGTCTGCTCGAGGAGGGAGTAGACCTGTCCGGCTTCAAGGCGATCCTTCTGGGCGGCTCGGGCTCAGGCCCGGGCTTGTTGCAGCGGGCCCGCGACCGAGGGGCCAATGTCGTCGTTACCTACGGCATGACCGAGACCTGCGGAGGCGTCGTGTACGACGGGACCGCCCTAGAGGGCACCCGGGTGGCGCTCGATGAGGACGGCCTCATCCGTCTCGGCGGACCCACCTTGATGAACGGGTATCGCCTCCGACCGGAGTCCACCCACGCCGTCCTCCGGGACGGGTGGTTCCGCACCTCGGACGTCGGCTCCACCGACTCCGCCGGCAGGTTGAAGGTCCTCGGCCGCGCCGACGACGTCATCGTCACCGGCGGGCTCAAGGTGCATCCCATGGAGGTGGAGCAGGCCCTGGAGGCGCGGCCCGAGGTGAGGGAGGCGCTGGTCTCCGGGGAGCCGGATGAGGAGTGGGGCATGCGGGTGGTGGCTCGGGTCGTCCCAGCCGGTGAGGTGAACCCCAGCCGGCTGATAGATGTCTTGAAGGGCGAGCTCCCCGGCTTCAAGGTCCCCAAGGAGATCAAGCTGGTCGATGCCCTCCCCAGGACCGAGGCAGGGAAGCCGATCCGGGGGCCGAACCTTGAATCCAGAGGGGAGTCGTTGTAGCTGACGATGTTGGTCAGAATAGGAACAGTTTCGAGATCCGTTAGAGGAGGATGAAGATGGTTGAGGGTTCGTCCGCAAAGAGTCTTTCCAAGAAGAAGCTGGGCCTGGTCGGCCTGGCTCTGAGTGCCGCCATGATCTTTCCGGGGGTCGCACACGGCGACACCTTCGGTGTCCGTGCCACAGGCGGTGACGACTGGGACCCCTCCTACCGCCACGTCGTCAAGGGCCGCCGGATCGTTGGGAAGAACCCCACCAGCCGGAGCCACGACGTCAAGGCCTACGGGGGCACCTGGAGCAAGTACGAGTTCCTCTCT
>JAUJNU010000060.1 GCA_030448085.1 Actinomycetota bacterium
GGGGCCGGGCCCGTCCTCCTCGCTGCGAGCGGGAACCTCCGAGCCCGCCCGGGAGACCGACCGCGTGGTCGTGGACAGCCACGAACACGCCGGAGCACAGCCCAAGATCGAGGCTGGAGGCACGAAAGCAAGATATTGGCTCGTGTGGATCACCGAACTGCCGGGGGGGGCCGGGGGGAGCGCAGCGGTCCACGAGGTCAAGCTCTTTGGCCTTTGAGGGAGATGGTCCCTCCGATGAGGCGCTGCTCGAGCGATTCCTCGAGGGTGACAAGGACGCTTTCTCGACGCTCGTCCGGCGCTACGAGACGAAGATCTTCAACCTGTGTCTGCGGATCGTCGGCGAGCGCTCCGAAGCTCTCGACGCTACTCAGGACGCCTTCGTCTCGGCGTTCCGGCGCGCCCGCACCTTCCGGGGGGAAGCCGCCTTCAGCACCTGGCTGTACCGCATCGGGATAAACGCGTGCAACGACCTGCTGCGGAAAAGGAAGAGATCCCCGGTGCCGGAGGAGCCCGAGACGCTGGCGAGACACGAGGGCCGGGCCACGGGGGCCCCCCTGGAGGAGCAGGTGACACTCGGGATCGACCTTCAGGCAGCGCTTCGGGCGCTGCCGATCGACTATCGGGAGGCAGTGGTGATGCACGACCTCGGGGGGATCCCTTACGAGGAGATAGCGCGAGTGACCGGGGTCGCCGTGGGCACGGTGAAGTCACGCATAAGCCGGGGCCGGCAGAGACTCGCGGCTCTTCTGGAACCTAAGAGCGCGCGCGGAGCGTCAAAGGAAAGATCATGACCGAAGACCATCCCTCCCACGACATCAAGGCCTACGTGGACGGCACGCTGCCTGCCGCCGAGGCCTTGGCTCTCGAGGAGCACCTTTCGGGGTGCCCGGAGTGCCGGGCAGAGCTCACCGCCGTCAGGGCCCTGGCCGATCCTTCCACGGCCGAGCTCAGCGAATTAGAGAGCGCAGGGCTTCGAAAAGCCGTGTGGGAGGCACTGAAGGACGAGGAACGAGAGCAGCCCCGATCCCGCACATGGGGGCGCCGGATCTCTCCCCTTCTCGGAGCGGCAGCCCTGGTCGCGGTGGTGGCGGTGGGGGCCGCGCAGGTCCTCGGAGGGGCAGGGGGCAACGAGTCTTCCTCGCGAAGCACGGTCAAGGAGGAGAACGGGGGCGTCGCAGACCCCGCGGAGCCCAAAGGTGGGAAGGCGAAGGGAACGGAGACCATGGGGACCAGCGACGGCGACGCTGACCAGGAGAGAGGCGAAAGGACGGACGGGGGAGGCGAGAGCCCGGACCGGGGCCAAGGGCCGACCGCCGTCAGCAGCGATTCCGTCGCGGCCTCGGCCGGGGCAGCTCCCAAGCCGGTCTTCGTCTCGGACGGTCAGCCGGTCTCTCGGGACGACCTGCTGAGGCTGGCCGCCCGGCGCCCGCCTTTCACCTCATTCAGCCTCAGCTACCGGACCGTCGAGGCAGACAAGCTCCAGCCCCGCTTCACCGCCAACCTCGCGCGCCGGGCCGGTGATCGGGACGCGGATCAGCTCACAGCATGCGTGAACAGCGCCTACCGGGCCGCCGCTCCCGGGCGTCTGCTGCCTGCATATGCGAGGGTGGGAGAGCTGGACGGGACGGACTCCTTGGTCGTCGGCTTCGTCTGGGCCGCTCGAGACGAGAAGAGCCTTCGCCGTTTCCAGCTCTGGGCTTGGCCCCGAGGCGACTGCAGCTCCACCCTGCTCTTGGAGAGGGGCCGGATACGCCGCTAGGAATCCCCGGGGGGCCCACGACGTTCGATACTCTGTGAAGCCCATGGATGAGCGCGTCAGAGACGTCGTGATCGTCGGTTCCGGTCCCGCCGGCCTGACCGCGGCCATCTACACCGCGCGGGCGAACCTCCAGCCCCTCATGATCGAAGGCATCGAGTCCGGGGGGCAGCTGATGCTGACGACCGAGGTCGAGAACTTCCCGGGGTTCGTGGACGGCATCATGGGACCCGAGCTGATGGAGCGCATGCGCAAGCAAGCAGCCAGGTTCGGCACCGAGATCGTCACCGACAACGTCCGCAGCGTCGACCTGTCGGAACGCCCCTTCAAGGTGGCAACCGGGAGCGAGACCTACCTCACGCGCTCGATCATCATCTCGACGGGGGCCTCGGCCAAGATGCTCGGGGTGCCCGGTGAGAAGGAGCTCCTCGGCCACGGCGTTTCTACCTGCGCCACCTGCGATGGGTTCTTCTTCCGCGACCACGAGCTCCTCATCGTCGGGGGTGGGGACTCCGCGCTCGAAGAGGCAAATTTCCTCACCCGCTTCGCCTCCAAGGTCACGATCGTGCATCGCAGGGACAGCCTGCGTGCCTCGAAGATCATGCAAGACCGCGCCTTCGCCAACCCGAAGATCGACTTCATCTGGGACTCGGCGATCACCGAGATACTCGGCAACGGAAAGGTCGGCGGCGCGAAGCTGAAGAACCTCAAGACCAACGAGATGTCGGAGGTCGCCACCGGAGGGGTGTTCGTCGCGATCGGCCACACCCCGAACTCATCTCTCTTCGCTTTGAAGGCCAGCTCGAGTTGAACGGTGGCTACATCGCGTCTCCCGGGGAGGGGACCGAGACCCCGTCACCGGAGTTCCCGCAGCAGGAGACGTCGTCGACTTCCGCCACCGCCAGGCGGTCACCGCCGCGGGAGCTGGGGTGCCAGCGCGCCGCGACGCGGAGCGGCCTTCACTCCCGAGGGCCTGGCCGACCACGCCCGAGGCCGGCATGGTTCCGGAGGCGCCTGGAAGTACGCCTCGCCCGATGCCCAAGATCGCACTGGCCCTAGCGCGGCGTGCTCGCCCGCGTCCCTGCAGCACCTGCGCTGGAGGCCATCTCCGGCCCAGATACACAACGGGATGAGCTTTCCGTAGAGCGCCTGGCTGGTACTCGGTGATCGAGTTCGGCGGATTGCACGCCCTTGCCACTCCGTCTCGTCGGTGGATGAATGTTGTGCTGGTCGGTCGGCACGAGGGCAACGACGGGCCTGCGGAGCCGGGGACCCCGGTGGTGGCGGTTTCGAAGGTGACAACTGGGGTGGACGTTCTACCCGGGTGGCGGGGTCGGGATCCGAGGCACCGACGGCTGCTATTGGTTCTACGCCCACCCGCCAGCCGCCGGAGCCGGCGCTGTGGGGCTCTCGACCCTTGCGCCCGCGGTGTCGGCCAGCGGCCCGCCGGGTGGGTACCGGATACGGTGCCCGCTCCCGGCCACGCGGGAGAGTTCGTAACCCCAGTCCCACCTCGGCATAGGAGCCTGGGGAATGGGCGGAACCCTCACCCTCTCGAGCGCCTCTATCGGATGGCCACGGCGTGGTTTGAGCGTTGAAGGGACTGATCTGCTTGGGACACCTCCGATGAGTAATGCCGAGACGTTCAGTTCGCCTGCGCGACCCGTCTCAAAGGAAGAGGACGAACAGGGTGCAGCTTCGACGATGAGCACGTCGGTGTTGGTGCGTCATGTTTTTCAACAGCGCCGCTCGATCCTCGTCGACGGCATCGTTAAGGGACCCAGACCTGGAACGCTCTCGTCGAAGCCTCCCCTGGCGGCTCGGAGACCGCACCCTCTACCTCAAGCATCCGCACATGCGAGGCGACGACGTGGCCAGCCTGCGGCGGCGGATGAACGCTCCTGGGCTTCGACGCCGGTCGAGAGGATGGGATCTTCAGGACCCTTGCGCGCGCGGTGAGAGCCTTCCAGAGCGAGTACGGGGTGGCCGAGGACGGCATCTTCGGCCCCCGGAGCCAGACGCCCTCGCCGGCCTTCGGGTCGACCGGCCGGGAACGGCCGCGCAGCTGCGCGAGAGCCCGCCGCCGGCACTCTAGGAGCGCCCTGGCGGGCGCGACGGTTATCGTCGACCCCAGCAACGGCGGCAGCGACAAGGGCCACGAAGGGCCACGGGGGTTGGGCGAGAGCGACATCTGCTGGGACCTGGCCCCGCCTGGTCACCGAGCGCCTGGCCACCACCGGAGCGCGCATCCGTTTCACCCGGACGGAGCCGGAGGGCCGGAGGTCAGCGAGCGGCCCGCAGGGGAACAACCGGCGGGACATCTTCCTGTCGCTCCACCCTCAATTGGAACGATCGGCCCAGCGCGAGGCCTCCACGTATCACTTGGTGTAGCCCCGAGGGTGGGGCGCCGAAGCATCCAGGAGGAGCTCGTGAGGTGGCTCGGCGCTCGAACGGGTCGCCCCACGCGTGCCCCCACCAGATCCTCCGCGAGACCCGTGCATGCCCGCGTGCTCATCGAGCCGGCGCGTTCTCAGCGCACCCGGAGAGGCGAGGAAGCCGGAGGACCCTGCGCACAGAGCCGCTTGGCCGACGCCATGGTGGCGGGCATCAAGAACTACTACCGGGACGATCAAGACCGGCTTCGAAGTAGGCTCAGGAGGAAGGACGGTGGCAGGAGGCGAGGAGCCGTCCTCTCCCCATGACGCGTACCAATCGATCGAGCTCGCCCAGCGAGACGAAGTCGAGAACGATCTTGCCTTTGCGCTTGCCGACCTCCACCCTGACCCTCGTCTGGAGGTGCTCCGCGAGCCGGTGCTGGGCCCCCGCAACCTCGAGCGGGCGCGAGCGACGGGCCGGTCCCGTCGTGTTCTCGGTCATCGCCTCGTACTTGCGGATCAGCTCTTCGGTCTCGCGTACCGAAAGCTTCTCGTCCGCCGCGCGCCGGGCCAGCCTGTCCTGGAACGGGTTGTTCTGAAGGACGAGCAAGGCCTTTCCGTGGGCGGCGGTGAGTTTCTTCTCCACGAGGAGCCTCTGCACGGGCACAGGGAGCTCCAGTAGCCGCAGAGAGTTCGTGACCGTGACCCTGCTCCTCCCAAGCCTCGTGGCGAGCGCCTCCTGTGTGAGGCCACCATCCTCCATGAGCATCCGGTAAGCGGCAGCCTCCTCGATCGGGTTGAGATCGCTGCGATGGATATTCTCGACCAAGGCGCGCTCGAGGGAGCCGTGTTCGTCGGTCTCGACGATCATGACGGGCACGCGTGACAGCCCCGCTTTCTTCGAGGCCCGCAGCCTGCGCTCCCCCGCTACCAGCTCGTAGCGACCCGGCCCCTTCGGTCTCACGAGAAGCGGCTGCAGGATCCCGAGCGACTTTATGGAGAAGGCGAGCTCGTCGAGCAGCGCGTCGTCGAACGTCGTACGCGGCTGACGGGGGTTCCGATCGATGCTGTCCAAGGGAAGCTCTTGCTGAGGGCGGTGAGGGTCCCCGCCCCCCCCGGGCCCGTCGGATCGGGTCTCGACGCCGCTACCTTCGGTAGGAAGGAGGGCATCGAGGCCGCGCCCGAGCCCCGACCTCTTCTTCATGCGTCCACCTCCTGGGTCCACGGCTGCGAGGGAGGCCACGCTTCATCGAGCCCTTCCGGGACCCTCGTCTTGACTCCGTGCCCGCGCCCCCCGGGACCCGGAACGGCCGCCGGCGGTGGTGGCGGGCCAGCAGGAGGGGCACCGGTAGCCACCGCCGGGGGAACGGCCTTCGTCGCCGGAGGTGGAGGGGCCGGTGGGTGCTTCTCGAGCCCCAGTCGCTCCTCGATCTCGGCTCCGAGGAGCCGGTAGGAGACGGCACCCCGGGAGGACGGGTCGAGCGTTACGACGGGCTCACCGAAAGAAGGGGCCTCGGAAAGCTTGACGCTACGGGCGATCCTCGTCTTGTACACGAGCTCCGAGAAATGCCGTCTCACCTCGTCTTCCACCTGGCTCGAAAGACGGGTGCGCGCGTCGAACATCGTCAGCAAGAAGCCGGCAACCCGCAGCTCGGGGTTGAGAGCGCGCCTCACGCGCTCGGCGTTCCCGAGGAGCTGCCCCAACCCTTCCAGCGCGTAGTACTCGCATTGCACCGGGACGATCAGGTCTGCTGCGGCGACCATCGCGTTCACGGTGAGAAGCCCGAGTGACGGGGGACAGTCGATGAAGACCAGGTCGTAGCGGTCGTCGTCCCCGCTGAGCGCATCGGCCAGCCTGTGCTCCCGGCGTTCGACCGGAACGAGCTCGACCTCCGCTCCGGCGAGGTCGGGGGACGAGGGAACACAGTCGAGGCCGGCCACGGCGGTCCCGACCACTGCTTCGGCGAGGGAGGAGGTGCCGGAGACCAGGTCGTAGGCGCTCGCCCCGGTGCGCGCCGCCCCGACGCCGGTGGTGGCATTCGCCTGAGGGTCGAGGTCGACGAGAAGAACGCGGTGCCCGCGTAGGGCGAGGGCGGCGCCGAGGTTCACGGAGGTCGTGGTCTTGGCGACCCCGCCCTTCTGGTTCGCCACGCAGAGGCGACGGGTGTGACCCGGTTCGACGGGACGTGATTCCAGCAATTTCCAGTTCTTAAGTTGGACCTGCTCATCCCCCTGGGTCACACCTGGACTATAGCAATACCGTCCGTCACAGCCTCTGCCTCAGCGGGAAGCGGCGCCCCCGCGCCCACGATAACCGCGGCGGTCCCCCCGGGCGCAACAAGTGGTTTCAGCAGTTCGAAGGATCTGGTGGGAGACGCCAGCGCCCGGGCGGTGGCGAGGGCGTGACCGGCTGCGTAGCCTACGGTCTTGGCAGCCTCTTCTGCCGTGCCCCTCACCACTTCCGCATCCAGCTCGAGCTGGCGCACCACCTCCTCCAGGAAGCTCACCCGGGCGGCCCGGGGCTCGAGCAGCCGCCAGACCCGGGCCGGGCGGGCGATGGCCAGAGGGACCCCCGGAAGGCCCGCACCGCTCCCGACGTCGATGCACGGCCCCGGGGGAGCGGCGTCCACGATCGGAAGAAGTCGGAGCGAGTCGGCCACGTGCCTGTCCTCTAGCCGAGGGAGATCGGCCAGAGAGACGAGGTTCAGGCGGGGAGCCCATCGTCGCAGGAGGCCCGCATAGGCGGCGAGGGCGTCATCCAAAGGGGCACGTTCCTCGAGTTACATGCCCTGACCTGGGCATATGCGCCGGAGCGCTACTCGCCTCGAACGATGACCTTGCGGGCCGGCTCTTCGCCCTCACTGAAGCTAGAAGCCCCCTCGACCTCGGCCACCGCATCGTGGACGATCTTTCGCTCGTAGGCGGACATCGGCTCCAGCTCGATCTCCGTTCCGCGCTCGCGGGCACGCTCCGCGATGGACTTGGCGTACTCCGCAAGGGTCGTTCGCCTGCGGGCCCGGTAGCCCTCGACGTCAACGCTGAGGCGCGCCCGGCCCTGCAACCGGCGTTGAACGGCGGTGCGGGTCAATTCCCCCAGGGCCTCGAGGGTCTGGCCGCGGCGGCCGATCAAGGCCCCCATCTCCTCGCCCGTGACGTCGACCTGGACACCGTCCTCGGAGATCGAGGCTCCCACCTCACCTTCGAGCTCGAGCACCTTCAGCAGTCCTTCGAGAAACTCCGTGGCAGTAGAGGCCACGACCTCCGGAGAAGGAGGAGCTTCGGCGTCTGGCGAGGCGTCTGGGCCCACTTCGGGATCGGGCGCGGGGGTTGTCGTCTCTTCGTCGACCATCGCTACCTCTTCTTCTTCTTCTTGGAATGGGCACTGGGCTTAGCCTGCCGGGAGCCGTTCCTGGCCCCCTCCTTCGGGGCAGTGGCCTCTTTCGGAAGCGGGGCGGTCTTGCCGGAGGAGAGGGGCTTACCCGACGGGGAGCTCTTGCCGGTGGAGGCGCCCTTATCTGAGGCATCTCCCGCCACCGGGGGAAGGGTCCTGAGGATGATGCGCTGCTGACCGATCGTCCACAGGTTCGTCGTGATCCAATAGAGGACGACACCCGAGGGGAAGTTGAAGGCGAAGACCATCAGCATGATCGGCATGATCTTGGCCATGATCTGCATCTGCTGGGCCTGGGGGTTGTCCGCCGCCCCCCGCGACGCCATCATCTGCCGCTGCTGGTACCAGGTCGTGAAGCCCATGAGAAGGACGAGCACCAGATAGGGCAGCGCTGAGGCGAAACCGCTCCCGCAGGCGATCTGCAGGGTGTCGGATCCCTGGCCTCCGAGTGCGCGCTGCGAGGTGCAGTCGAGCCGCAAGCCGAGGAACTGGTGGGTCTCGAGCGCCCGGGTGGTCAGGTCGCTTGCCAGGGCCGTGTCCGCCATGTATTTCAGGGGGTCCCTGATGACATAGAAAAGGCCGATCAGGAACGGGAATTGCATCACGATCGGCAAGCAGCCCCCGAAGGGGTTCACCCCATGCTCCTTGTAGAGCGCCATCATCTCTTCGTTCTGCTTCTGTTTGTCTCCCTTGGCCCCCTTGTGCTTGGCCTGGATCTTCTTGATCTCCGGCTGGATGCGCTGCATCTCGCGCATGGACTTGGTCTGCTTTATCGAGAGTGGAAGCAGGATGAGCCGGACCAGCAGGGTGAGCAGGATTATGGCCACGCCGTAACTCTTCGCGAAGGCGTAGAAGCCGGACAGGGCGGTGGCGAAGATCTCGAAGAACCCCATCAGCAGGCCTTCCTAGCGGGGACGGGGTCCACGCCCCCGGAGGCCCAGGGGTGGCAGCGGCCGACCCGGCGGAGGGCGAGGACCGACCCTTTGAGGAACCCGTGGTCCTCCAACGCCATCACAGCGTAGGCCGAGCAGGTGGGCGCGTAACGGCAGTGGGGGGCGAAGAGCGGTGATACGAACCTCTGGTACGCCCTGATCAGGCCGATCGAGGCCCTGGTGAACACGTTCACCGAGGCACCGCCTCCAGGCGTACTACCAGTTCTTGGAAGGGCAGACCGAGGATGCGTGGGTCGCTCGCGACCACGAGCTCCACGCCCACGGGAAGATCCGCTCGATCGGCAGCTGCCCGCAAGCGACGCTTGACCCTGTTCCGGGTCACCGCATCGGGGGCCTTGACCGCGAAACCAAGCTTCGGCCTCGAGCTCGGGATCCCCGCGCGGACCACGACGAGGCGCAGACCGCCATCTCCACCGGCGCGTCCGCCACTCCTCAGGATCCGCCGCCTCGGTGTGCCCGGCGCGGTTGAGCACCCCGCCCACCCGGGCCCGCAGC
>JAUJNU010000061.1 GCA_030448085.1 Actinomycetota bacterium
CACCGGTGCGTCCGAGCGACGTCCCCACCGCCGCGGCGGCGCGGTTCGCGCGCCGATCTGCGTCGTCGTCCCTCGTTCTCACGGTCGGTCCGACCGCGGGGAAGAAGGGCGTGCCCGCAGGCATCTGCGCCCTCCGTCCCGGTGCACCACGTCGCGCGGAACGTTATCGGGCGCATTTCCCGAAAGGGAAGGCAAAAATAGGAGAACTGCTTTTCACGACAAGCGGTTCGCTAACCGAGGTTCGCCGCTCCGCGCCGCCCTTCCTCAGACGAACTCTTCCGGCGTAGCCACCGTCACGGTGGGCAGGACGGAATAGTTCGGCCCGAGGGCCGTCCTCGTGCCGTCCACCACAAGAGATCGGCCGCCCTGCTGAGTAACTCGGCTGGGTGAAGACCCTTGCGCCAGCGGACGGGCGTTGCGACGAGCTGGCCCGAGCCCAGTGCGGTGTCCTGGGAAGGGACCAGGTACTCGCGCTCGGGATGACCTCCAGAGCTATCGACACGCGCCTTGCTGATGGCCGTTGGCTAAGGGTTCACCCCCGTGTCTACGCCCTCAGGTCCGCAGTGCTGGACGGGGCGGCCAAACTGACGGCTGCGTGGCTGTGGGCCGGACCGGATGCCATCGTCAGCCATCGAGCTGCAGGCCGTCTGTATGGGCTCGAAGCCGTACCGGACGGCCACCTCGAGCTCCTGATCCCGAACGGCAAGAGGATGCCCGGGGTGGTGGCGCGGCGGATGCCACAGCCGAGGCCCCGCACCAGGACGATGCTCGGCCTTCCGGTCACCACCGTTGAAAGGACGATGCTCGACCTCGCGGCCGTGATGCCCGCCCCGGCGACGGGCAAGGCACTGGACGAAGCCCTCAGAAGGCAGATGACTACGCTTTCTCGCCTGCGGGATGAGCTCCAGGCAACTGGGGGCCGGGGTCGCAAAGGATCTGCGGTCCTTGGCCGGCTGGTCTCGATGCGAGATGACAGGGATGGTCGGTTGGAGAGCGAGCTCGAGCGGGCGGCTCTGAGGCTCTTCCGCGACCCTCGGCTCCCGGGGGTGGAGGTGCAGCATCGGGTCCTCCTGCCGGGGGCGAGGTCCCCGTCGCGTCTCGACTTCGCCTGGCCCAGCAGGCTGGTGGGGGTCGAGGCCCACAGTTACAAGTGGCACTTCGGGCTCGATCGCTGGAAGAAGGACCTCGCCAGGGACAATCGCCTCAAGCTTCTGGGCTGGACGATCCTTCACTACACGTGGGACGACATCCATTTCGAGCCGGAACGAGTCCTCCGCGAGATCCGCCAAGCCCTCGAAAGAGCCCCCGCTGACGAACTTTTCCCCGCTACCAACCGTGGCGGTGGGTAGCGAGGCAGAGTTGAGGGGGGCGGAAAAGGGGAGCCTGGGTGACGGTGGGTAGCGAGGCAAAGTTGAGGGCGGGCGGGGAGGGGAGCCTGGGTGGCGGTGGGTAGCGGGCGAAGTTTCGGCGAAAGGGGGACGCGTACGATGGCGGCGTGAACGATGACGGCAGGGTGGGGCGGGTGGTGAGGCTCCAGCCGTGGCAGTTGATGGGGGCGGCTCTCCGGGACCTGACCCGGCCCCCCTACTCGAGGCTCCTGGCCCTCAGCTTGTTCGTCTCGATCGTCTCGAACACCGGGATCGGCACCAGCGCCGACACGCTCACCCTGCTGCTGACGCTGGCGCTCCTCGCCACCTCGGCCCTCCTCCAGATCGCCATCACGCTCGCGGCGGCTGAGGAATCCCCCACGCACACCGCCGACCACTGGATACGAGCCGCCGTCGCCAAGAAGGTCTTCTGGCGGCTGGTAGGAACCGGGTTCCTGGTCATCATCAGCATCGCGGTCGGGTTCGTGGCCCTCGTGATCCCGGGCCTCGTCGCCTGCGGGATGTTCGCCCTGGCCCAGTCCCTCACCGTCTTGGACAGGCACATCCCCTCGGAGGCGCTGCGACTGAGCGTCGAGCTCAGCCGGGGGCACCGGGTCCAGCTGGCGCTCATCTTCATCCTGCTCTTCCTGCTCCCGAACGCCTCGCTGCAGGGGGCCTTCTTCCTTTCCGGGCAGTTGACGCCCGACTGGCGATGGGCCGCACTGGATCTGGTCACGGTCATCCTGTCCTCGGCGGCGACCGTCGCCCTCACGAAGGCCCTCCTCCAGCTGAGGGCCGCCCGCGGGAACGAGCTCGTGGTCGACGACACGCCCGTCTGAGATGGGCGCACTCCAGGCCCGGGTAGCCACTCACGAGCACCCCACGTCCAGCCACGGGGACAAGCCCGGCCCCCGGCCCGAGCCAAGCCGGACCCTAAAGCTCGCCTAGCGCAGCGTTAGTCCGGCGCGCCCTGCTCGGCGGCCTCCGCGGCCGCGTCGGCGGGCGAGATGCAGGCGTCGTCCGCGGCAGCCTCGGCGGCGGGCACGGGCGAGTTGCAGAAGTAGAGGTTCGCCCTCTCGGCGTAGTCGAAGAGAGGCGCCCACAGGAGCCCGAAGACGATCGTCGCGAGAGCCGTTAACCCGACCACGGCCCCCGCAACCGGTCCCATCTCGACCCGTGGAGCACCCGGCTCTCTCTCCTGCATGTACATGACGACCATCACACGCAGGTAGAAGAAAGCAGCGATGGAACTGGTGATCGCGCCCACGATGACGAGCCAAGAGAAGCCAGCGTCGATCGCGGGGCCGAAGACGACGAGCTTAGCGATGAAGCCGGACGTGAGCGGCACGCCGGCCAGCGAGAGCAGGAACAGCGTCAGAGCTCCGGCCAGCAGCGGCCGCTCGAAGAAGAGGCCCTTGTAGTCGCTGAGCCGCACGAGCCGCTCGTCGCGGCCCCCGACGACCGAGACCACCGCGAACGCCCCGAGGATCGTGATCCCGTAGGTGGCGAGGTAGAACAGGGCGCCCGAGACCCCCCTGTCGTTCGCCGCTACGATCGCCGTCAGCACGAACCCGACGTGCGCGATCGAGGAGTAGGCGAGCATCCGCTTGATGTCCTCCTGCACCACCGCGAAGAGCGAGCCAACGATCAACGTCAGCACCGCCATCCCGAGAACGAGCGGCCGCCAGTCACCGCGCAGCGGGAACAGTGCAACATCGAGCAGGCGGAGCAGGGCCGCGAAGGCGGCGAACTTAGAAGCCCCGGCCATGAAACCGGTGACCGGAGAGGGAGCCCCCTGGTACGCGTCGGGCGTCCACATGTGGAACGGCACCGCAGCGATCTTGAAGCCGAGGCCGATGACTAGGAGACCCGTGGCGAGCACGAGGAAGCCCAGCCCGTCCGTGGGCGTCTCGGCGAGGAACTGGGCGATGCCCCCACCCGATCCGGCCCCCCCATAGAGGTTCGTTGACCCGGTCGCCCCGTAAACGAAGGCGATGCCGAGCAGGAAGAACGCAGAAGAGAACGAGCCGAGCAGGAAGTACTTCATCGAAGCCTCGTGCCCCTTCGCGGAACGATTGCGGTAGCCCACCAGTACGTAGAGCGCGAGCGAGAACGTCTCCAGGGCCACGAACATCACCATCAGGTCCGCGGCCGAGGCCATCAGCATCATCCCCGTCACCGCGAAGAGGACCAGCGCGTAGAACTCGGCCGACTCGATGTCCTCTTTCACGAGGTACTCGCGCGACAGCCACACGGTGACGATGGCGAAGACGGATAGAGCGGCTTTGACGAAGACCGAGAACCCGTCGGCGGCGACCATGCCCGCCAACTGAGCGACGGACCCCGACTCACCGACGGTCAACCAGGTCCGGCGACACAGCTCGAGCGCGACGATCAGCCCGACCGTGGACAGTATCGGCAGGTAGATCCTGCTCCAGCCCTTCGGCACGAACGCGTCGATCACCAGAAGGACCAGCGCCGCGATCGTGAGCGCGACCTCGGGCCCTATCGCCAGCAACTGGACGGACGGAAGGCTCAGCTCCATCAGTGACCCTCCCCCTCGCCGTCAGCCGCGGCGGCCGGGTCTTCAGCCGGCGGGGCCGGCACGTCGGTCGGCGAGTCGATCTCGGGCATCAGCTGGTCGAAGCACGGAGGAAGGGACGTGGCCCCCGGCGCGACGGAGTCGAGGCAGGCGATCTTGTCGGGGTCCGCCGTTCCGAACCTCAGCTGCTCGACGACCCTCGATGCGGTGGGCTCGATCCGCTCGAGGAACGGCCTCGGGTAAACGCCGATGACGGTGATCATCACGAGTAGCGGCGCCAACATCGCGAGCTCCCGGACGTTGAGGTCTGGAAGGTTCCGGTTCTCCTCTCGCACCTCGCCATGAAAGACCCTGCCGTAGGCCCACA
The DNA here is from genome assembly GCA_030448085.1 of Actinomycetota bacterium. Next base: position 4,277 of record JAUJNU010000061.1, read on the forward strand.
ACAGATACACAGCCGCAAGGACGATCCCGAACGCGGCCGGAACGACCCACCAGCGATACCCAATGAAGGTGCCGAGCAGGACGAGGAACTCTCCGACGAACCCATTGAGCCCGGGGAGCCCTATCGACGTCAGGAGCACGAACCGGAAGACCCCCGACAGGACGGTACGGACTTGCAGAGCAGTCCTCCGAAGTCGGCGATCCGCTCCTGTGCCTCCGGGCGTAGCGGGCGCCGACCAGCATGAAAAGAGCGCCCGTCGAGATGCCGTGGCTCACCATCTGCAGGATCCCGCCGCTCATCCCCTGGATCGACCCCACGAAGACTCCGAGCACCACGAACCCGAGGTGAGCAACGGACGAGTACGCGATGAGGCGTTTGAGGTCCTTCTGGACGATCGCCACCACGGCTCCGTAGATGATCCCGATGATCGCGAGGGTCATGATCAGCGGCACGAAACCGCGGGCCGCGTCCGGGACCAGCGGGATGGCGAAACGGACGAGCCCATAGGCCCCCATCTTCAGGAGCACACCGGCCAGCATCACCGAGCCGGCGGTCGGGGCTTCGGTATGCGCGTCCGGGAGCCACGTGTGGAACGGCACCAACGGCACCTTCACCGCGAAGGAAGCGAAGAAGCCGAGGAACAACCAGCGCTGCGTGCCGACAGAAAGGGGTGTGCCGAACAGATCCTCGAGCCCGAAGGTCCCGCCCTCGGAGGCGAGGTAGAGAAAGATGATCGCGACGAGCATAAGAAGGGATCCCACGAGCGTGAACAGGAAGAACTTCATCGCGGCGTAGATACGGCGGCCGTAGCCCCACATCCCTATGAGGAAGTACATCGGGACGAGAGTCGCTTCCCAGAACAGGTAGAAGAGGAACAGGTCGAGAGCCGCGAAGACGCCGAGCATGCCGGTCTCCAGCACGAGCAGGAAGACGAAGTACGCCTTCACCCTGCTGGTGATGGGCCAAGAAGCGAGCACCCCCAGCGGCACCAAGAACGTGGTCAGCATGATCATCCACAAGCTGAGCCCGTCTATCCCCGTGATGTACCGGATGCCCCACGCCGGGACCCAGTTCGCCGTCGTCCCGAGCTGGAAGCCGGCGACCCCGGGCTCGAAGTTGAAGAGGACGCCTAAAGAGACCCCGAACGTGAGGAGCGCGACCCCCAGGGCTGCCCACTTGACGACGTGCTCGAGCCCCTTCGGGATGAAGGTGATCAGGATCGCCCCGATCAGGGGCAGGAAGATGGTGAGGTCCAGGACCGAGACGGAAGGCAAGGGTCAGCCCCCGATCCTGAAGACGAGGAACGAGATGAGCACGACGACCCCCAGGAGGAACGTGACCGCGTAGTTCCTGACGTACCCGGATTGGACGTGGCGGAGACCCTCGGAGGCCGAGGCCACGATCCGCCCTACCCCGTTCACGACGCCATCGATGATCCGGGGGTCGAACCTATAAGCCGTCCCCTCGGCCAGCCTCTTGCCGGGAAGGACGATGCCACGCCCGTAGATCTCGTCCACGTAGAAGCGGTTGCGCGCGGCGACGATCAGCCTGTCGAGCCAGCTGCCGGCGCGGAGGCGGCTGCGAAGGTCCCGTCCCGACTGGCTCATGTAGATGTAGCGAGCCAGGAGGATCCCGACGGCAGCGACCAGAAGAGCCACGCCCCCCAGAACCCAAGCCGTAAGACCGTGCGGGATGCCGGCCTCACCGAGAGCGGGCTCGAGGAAGTGCTCGAGCGTCAAGAGACCCGGCAGGTTGATGGCACCCCCGACCACGGAGAGGACGCCGAGGACGATCAGCGGGATCGTCATCGAAGGCGGGGACTCGTGTGGGTGAGCCCCCTCCGGGACCTTCAGTGGGCCCTCGAAGACGCGGAAGTAAAGACGCGACATGTAGAACGCGGTCAGGAAAGCGGTGATGACACCGACCCCCCACAGGGCATAGCGGCCGTCCGCCCATGCCGAGGCCAGGATCGCGTCCTTGGAGAAGAACCCGGCGAAGGGGATCACGCCTGAGATGGCGAGCCAGCCGGCCATGAAGGTGAGACCGGTGATCGGCATGATCTTTCTAAGGCCACCCATCCTTCGCATGTCCGTCTCGCCGGCCAGCGCGCGCAGGTCGGCCTCGGCCCCCATGAACAGGAGGGCCTTGAAGAACGCGTGCGTCACGAGGTGGAAGACGGCTCCGGAGTAAGCGCCCACGCCGTTCGCCAGGAACTTGTATCCGAGCTGCGAGACCGTAGAGTAAGCGAGGACCCTCTTGATGTCGTGTTGAGTGGCG
>JAUJNU010000062.1 GCA_030448085.1 Actinomycetota bacterium
CCATCACGGCCCCCAGCCGGCAGCGATCGAGGCCTCCAAGACGAAAACCCGGACGGACGAGATCGCCGTGATGGTCGAAACCGAAAAGCCGCTGGTTCCTTCAGACGAAGCACTTGCCGTTGTCATCACCGAGTACGAGACCTCCTGGGCGCGCGGTATGGGTCTTCTAGACGAGCAGTAGCGACACCTGATGCGGATCTACAGATACGCCTCCAAGGGCGGTGGGTACCAGCCGCGCCTTGCCGTGGCCGTCGACGGACAGCCGGTGGACCTCATCGCGGCATGGGACGAGGTGACGGGGACGAGGCTCACCATCCAAGAGGGGCACTTCCTCGTCTCGACGCTCGCTCTGATAGAGGAAGGGCCGGAGGTCTGGGCCGAGGTTAGGGATGTGGTGAAGGCAGCCTCCGGTCTTCCGACACTGACGCTCGACACCCAGGAACGCGGATTCAAGCTCCTCACCCCGTTCGACCGGATCCCCTCGCTGAAGGACTTCTTGGCGTTCGAGGACCACGTCAAGAGAGGGGCCGCCCGCCGCGAGGGCGAAATCCCTCCTTATTGGTACGACGCCCCCATCTATTACAAGGGCAACCACAGGGCGATGATCGGCCCGAACGAGGAATGCCGGTGGCCGAGATACACCGAGCGTCTGGACCTCGAGCTCGAGCTCGCCATGATCGTGGGACGGCGCGGTCGGGACATCGCAGAGGAGAACGCACCGGAATACGTCTTCGGCTTCACGATCTTCAACGACTTCTCGGCCCGCGACATCCAGAGCAAGGAGAGGTCCGCGTGGCTGGGGCCGGCGAAGGGCAAGGACTTCGCCAACGCCTTCGGGCCCTGCATCGTCACCGCCGACGAGGTGGGGCCGGAGCCGGACCTCGAGATGATCTGCCGGGTGAACGGCGAAGAGTGGGGCCGGGCGCGGTCCTCCGACGCCCACTGGTCCTGGGGGTCGATGATCAAACACGTCTCGGACTCCGAAGACGTGTATCCCGGCGACGTCTACGGGTCCGGAACGCCCGGAGGCTGCTGTGGGCTCGACATCGGGAAGCAGCTCCAACCGGGCGACGTGGTCGAGCTCGAGGTGGAACGGATCGGAACCCTGCGCAACGTTGTAGGGAGGCGCAAGACTGCCTGAACCCGCCCCGGGCGAAGGAAAAAGGCCTGGGAAGTCGAACCAGCAGAACAACCTATAGATAGGACCCTGATGAAGGAAAAGATGCAGAACTGGTTCGTCAAGCTACGGCGTACCAGGGCCGCTCGTAAGAAGAGTGGGAAACGGATGACGTACGTCCTGCTCCTCATCCTGGTCCTGTTGCTGGGCTCCTTCGCGTGGTCGATGAGCTTCCTTTATTACTCCCCGGACCCGGCCGGGACCGAGATCGGGCTCGAGCAGTTCAGCGCCCTCGCGACAGAGGGCCGATTGGTGAACGCCGATTTCAAGGATGAAGACCTTGTCGTGACCGGTCAGTTCAGCGCGGCGGAGCCTGCGGAAGAAGACCAAAAGGCCAAAGGCGACGCCAAGTCTGGTGGCCAGGGCAAGAACGGGGATGGAGCCGGAGACAAGGACGAGGAGCCGGCGGGTGACGCCGGGACCGAGGTCGAGGCCGAGACGGAGCCCGAGGTATCCGTAGCGCCTCCCGGAGCGGGAACCTATTGGGCCGCCTACCGGGACCCCATCACTGCCAGCCTGGTGACGATCGCGACCACCGGGGGGGCAGAGGTCACCGTGGACTCGCAGGCCCCCAAACAGGCGGTAAGAGCCGTTTCCACCTTCCTCCTGCCACTGATGATCCTTGCCAACCTGTTCGCTCTCCTATTCACGGCAGGACGAGGCGGGGGCTCGGGCATCGGTGACGTGCAGATGTTCGGCACGATCGGTAGAGGCAAGGTGAAGAAGGGTGCCTCCACCGTCACGTTCGAGGATGTCGCCGGAGCGACAGAGGCCGTTGCCGAGCTGAAAGAGGTGAGGGACTACCTTCGAGAGCCACAGAAATACAAGGAACTCGGCGCCACTCCGCCCAAAGGTGTCCTGCTAGTCGGGCCTCCGGGCTGCGGGAAGACGCTGCTCGCCAAGGCCGTTGCCGGAGAGGCCGGAGTCCCGTTCTTCTCCGTTGCAGGCGCCGAGTTCGTCGAGTCCCTCGTCGGCGTTGGCGCGGCCCGTGTGAGAGACCTCTTCGCAAGGGTGCGGGCAGTCGCCCCTGCCATCGTCTTCATCGACGAGCTGGACGCTGCGGGACGCAAACGTGGGTCCGGAAGTGGCGGTGGAGGAAGTGACGAGCGGGAGCAGACACTCAACCAGATGCTCGTCGAGATGGACGGGTTCGACGTCAGCCGGGGCCTCGTGGTGATCGGCGCAACGAACCGCCCCGACATCCTCGACCCGGCCCTTCTGCGTCCCGGGCGTTTCGACCGCCACGTGACGGTGGACCAGCCGGACGCCGAGGGACGACAGGCGATACTCGAGCTACATGCGCGCAATAGGCCCATCAACCCCAACGTAGACTTCAGCTACCTCGCCAAGCGGACCCCCGGGTTCTCCGGCGCCGACCTCGCAAATGTGATCAACGAAGCCGCGCTCCTAACCATCCGGCTCGAGAAGGGCACGATCGAGCTGCCCGAGTTGGAAGAGGCGATCCAGAGAGTGCTGTCCGGACCGCAGAAACGGGGCCGGATCCTCTCGGACGAAGAGCGGAGCAGAGCCGCGTATCACGAGAGCGGCCACGCGGTCGTGGCCGCTGCCGGCGGGAGCCACGAAGAGGTGCACCGTGTGTCGATCCTGGCTCGGGGCAAGGGCATCGGGCTCACGAACGCACGCAAGGAGACGGACGCGATCCTCCTCACCCGCTCCGAGCTGTTCGCAGACCTCGTTACCTCGATGGGCGGCCTCTCGTCCGAGGAACTGGTTTTCGGCGAGCACTCCACGGGGGCCGAGCAGGACCTCGAGCGCGCAACGGACATCGCTCGCGACATGGTCGGACGGTTCGGGATGGGAGTTCGCAGACGACGGCTGCTTGCGAGAGGCGTGGATGAGTTCCTCAACAACGAGATCGCCCTCGCAGAGATCTCACCGCAGACCCATCAGGAGATGGAGGAAGAGGTCGACGCGCTCTTGGCAGAAGCAGAACAGGAGGCGAGTCGGCTCCTGGCCGCGCACAGAGAGATCCTCGACAACCTCGCCCAGAGGTTGATCACGGAGGAGACGATCGAGGGAGCCGAGCTGGACTCTGTCCTGGAGAGCATCCGTTCGAACGGCCATCACCCACCGAAGGTTGATGCGCTTGCCGACGGGGCGCCGGCTGCAAAGAGAACCCGGACCGCGAAGAACAAGTGAACCGTCTCCGCCTCACCAGCTGTCTGCTGCTGCTCGCCCTGCTGGGGGCCTCGCTCATATCTCCTCTGGCCACCAGCGCGAGCGCGGCCGCCTGCGCCGCGATCAGGAAGACGGGCCCATGGGAGAGGATCGACGCACCCGCTTTCTCGGCGGGCCCAAGCGCGATCACGGGATACGCGGTGGATCCCGGCGACACCAACCGGCTCTACGCGACCAACGGCGCAGTCGTGATGGTCTCGATCGACGGGGGCTGCAAGTGGAAGCAGAGCTACAAGCCGGACGGCGGCACCCTGCCGGGGGGCTCCGTGAAGATCGAGCACATCGTCACCCCCCGCGTGAAGCAGGCAGCCATCCTCGCCGAGGAGAAGACGGCCGCGGGCACCACGCGGCCCCGCGTCATCCTGTCCACGGACGGAGGTGACTCATGGCGTGAAGGTGGCTCCGGGCTGCCGCCGTTGGGGCACGCCGAGTTCATCAAGGTCGCTCCCAACACGCCGAACCTCATCTACGTCGGAGTGGACTCGGGCGATGGCGTCCTCGACGTCCTGTACGCGAGCAATGACGGCGGCGAGACCTTCCTCCCTCGCTCCGACCCTTCGAAGGTCACGCCACAGATGGGGATACAGAGGCTCGAGGTCGACCCTTCCGACGCCGACTCGCTCTGGGCCTCCGGCACCGGCGGCCTCTACCACTCGACCGACGGCGGCCGCTCGTTCCCTCGCGTAAAACACTTCGATGGCGTGGCTGTTGGTCCGGTCGACGTCTTCCACGCTCCGGACTTCCCGGCCCGCGTGATGGCGTTCGTACCGAAGAGGGAAGAGTTCGAGATCTCGAGGAACGGGGGCAAGGACTGGTTCAGGGGAAGCGCCCCCACGGGCGTCACCGTCGACTCCGCGACCCACGGGATCCTCCAGACTCAGGTAGTCATCTCCGGGAACGGAAACGTCTTCGGCTATAACGACGGAACCAAGTCATTCGAGAACCTGAAAGCGCCGGAGCAGGGCGTCAAGGGCATGACGGCCACGAGAGCGGGTGTGCTCTTCTATTACGGCTACAGTCCCAGGGCGATCGTGAAGCTCACGGCGAACAGGACGGGCAAGCCCGGTACCGGCCCCACCGAGATCGACCCCGAGGTTTCTCTCGTGCAAGACCCCGAGTCCATCGCGAAGGCCAGCGCGTTCGGTCCCACGGGTCAGAGGATCGTGCTGAAGCCCGGTAACTCCCGCACCGTGAAGTTCAAGCTGGACCTGCCGCGTCGACCGGTCCCGCTGGACGTGTACTTCCTCGCCGACACGTCCTCCAGCATGACGGCTACCCTGAACGGACTAGCAGAGTCGATCGGGGACATCGCGAACGGCCTCGCCTCTCAGAACCTCGACGTCGAGTTCGGCTTGGCCGAGTACAGGGCCTATCCGTACTCTTGCCCGCCGCGCGCCGACGAGCCAAACTACGTGTACAAGCAGGTGCAGGACATCGGCCCCATCGGCCCGGGGCTGGAGAAGGCGATCGAAGGACTCGAGCCAAACGCCGGCGGCTACTACGACGCCCACCTGGGAGCTCTTTACCAGACGGCGACCGGCTTCGGGCAGGATCTGTTCCCGATCGGTGTCGAGAACAGTTATGACGTGGAGAGTGGAGACCAGGCTACTTTCAGGGACAAGGCTCTGCGCGTGGTCATCAACGGGACCGATGAGGTCTTCGGTACGAACCAGTCCACCAACGACCTCGACGGCACCTCCCAATCACCGACCTGCGCCCTGCAGCCTACGCCGAAGATCCCGAATTTCGCCGACGTCATCGCTCAATTCAACGAGCGCAACATCGAGCACCTCGGACTGTCCATCAAGGCCCCGGGAGAGTCCTCCTACTTCGACCTAGCGAAGATGTCGCGTGGAACCGGAACCTTTGCAACGACTCCGGTTGATTGCGACGGGGACGGCAGCCCAGACGTGGCCGTCGGCGAGCCTCTCGTCTGCGAGCTGAGAAACGGGAACAGCGACGCCGGCCTCGATCTCGTCCCGGCGGTGGTCGGCCTCTTGAGGTCCATCCAGTACCAGGCGGCCGTGGAGCTCGACGTCTCGAAGGGGACCGAAGTCGTCGAGAACGTCACTCCCAAGGTCTACCCATCGATCGTCCTGCAGTCGTCGCACAGCCTCGGGTTCAAGGTTCAGTTCCACTGTTCGCGAAAGCAGCAGGGAGAGCGTTTCCCCGTGCGGCTGCATCCAGGGGGAGCACCTGGCCTCTCCACCCTCGAGGCCAAGGCGCTGGTCATCTGCAAGAAGATCCCCAAGCCCGAGCCCAAGGAGCGCAAGGAGCGCAAGAAGGTGCCGCCGATAGCGATCGCGGGCCCCCCGGGAGTGGCCCTCCTAAGCCTCGCGGTGCCCCCCCCCCCCCCCCCGCCCGCTCCCGGCAGCGCGCGGGCCAGCGC
>JAUJNU010000063.1 GCA_030448085.1 Actinomycetota bacterium
CGTCAGGTACTTGAACTCGGTCACCCTCGTGTACGGGTGCTCGTTCGGGTAGTTGACCACCGCTGCCGGCTGATGCTGCTCTCCATCGACGGTCTCGAACTTGAAGTCGAGCGAGCGGTAGGGGAGCTTTCCGTAACGCATATCGAAGTATTCGTCGACGGGTCCGGTGTAGATCATCTCGCGGTAGGGGATCATGCTCTCGATCTCCCTGTAATCGGTGTTCAACATCATCTTGATGTTGGGGTGGTCGAGCATCCTTTCGAACATGCGCGTGTACCCGTGCAGAGGCATCGCTTGGTAGGTGTCCGTGAAGTAGCGGGCGTCCCGGCTGGTTCTCGCCGGCACCCGCGCCGCAACCGAGGCGTCGAGCTCGGAGGGGTCCAACCCCCATTGCTTGCGGGTGTAGTTGCGGAAGAATTTCTCGTAGAGGTCCCGGCCCACTTTCCCGACTACGGCTTCCTCCGAGTTCTGCGGGTGCTCGACAGGCTCCGCGACCGAGGCGAAGAAGTCCTCGAGCTCGAGCGAGGTGATGTTCAGCCCGTAGAGCTCCCGAACCGTGTCGAGATTGATCGGCATCGGGACGAGGCGACCGTCGACGCTGGCGAGGACTCGATGCTCGTACCGACGCCATTCCGTGAACTTAGACAGATGATCGAATACGTCTTTCGAGTTCGTGTGGAAGATGTGCGGCCCGTACTTGTGGACGAGCACCCCGTTGTCGTCGTAGTGGTCGTAGGCGTTCCCCCCGATGTGGGGGCGCTTGTCCACCACGAGCACTTTCTTCCCCGCCTGTGATGCAAGTCGCTCTGCGAGCACGCTTCCTGCGAACCCAGCACCTACTACGAGGAAGTCAAAGGCAGCCTCGCTCGCCGCAGAGGGGAGCCGCCTCGTGGAGCTCATCCTCTTCTCGCGGATCGCCCCGTCCATCAGGTCGGTCATCCGGTCGGCGATCACGTCCCAGTTGAGCAACCGGAGAAGCGGCTTGACCTTCGCGTCCCGGTCACGTTGCTGGTCGATGAGAACCTCGCGACAGGACTCGGCGAACTCTGCGGGCTCGTCTTGTAGGGCCACCACGTTGGCGTAGTCGGCGACGACGTCCCTGATCTGAGTCGAGACGACCGGCAGACCGGCCGCCAGGTACTCGAGGGTCTTCGTCGGGCTGATCGACCTCGTCGCCTCGTTGATAGCGAACGGCATCAGGGCAACGTCGAAGCTGCCCATGATCTCCGGGAGCCGGGTGTAGGGCTGATGGCCCAGGTACTCGATGTTGCCTGCCTGCGGCAGGTCGTCCGCATCGATCTTCACGACCGGCCCCACCATCTGGATGTCCCACTCCGGCAGTCGTGCGGCGACGTCTCGAACGAGGTCGAGGTCCAGACGCTCGTCGATGACCCCGACGTACCCGGCGACCGGGCGATCTTTCTCTTGAACGTGCTCGCGGGCCGTCGCATAGTGTTCCGGCTCGACCCCGCTCGGGAACAGGAACGAGTGGTGGTACTGACTCACGCGCTCGTACAGGGAACGCCCACCCGCGAAGACGAGATCCGCCTCGGTCAGTGCCTTTCGCTCCAGCTCTCGGAGCGCCTGAGGGGCCCCTTTGAAGGAAGCGAGGTCGTCCATCACGTCGTACACGAGCAACTCGGGCTTGCATGCCTGGGCGAGCTCGAGGGCCATCGGCGTGTAGAGCCATGCGACCGGGGGAAGGTCGTTCTCGGCGAGCAACTCTTCTAGAAGCGGGAGGTATTCCATCGCCCGGGGGTCCGTGAACGGCACCTCGCCGCCTTCGCCGGGAAGTTCGAGCACCACCCTGGTCACGGCACCTTCATCGACGACTTGCATGGTCGGCTCGGGCGCTCCACACAGCGCAGGCTCCTCGACGAAGAAGGTCCTCCGCCCTCGTCCGATGCGCGAGATCAGGTGGTGGGGCCTCTGCCAGACGAAATGCCACCTCAGGTGGCTGAACACGATCAAGTCACGACGCTGATCCACTTTTGACCCCCTCTGGGTTCACGGTTCTCGGTTCTGAGATGAATCCGGCGACTTCGGAGCTGGGTGGGTCCTGCCATTCCCACTGGGCCATCTGCGGCATCAGCCCGGTAAGCCACGCGTCGACGGGTGGTTGCAGTCGGAAGGCGGGCAGGTCCTCGCTGGTGCATCCGCTGGCCACACGGCGGAAGTGTTGGGACATGCTCGACTCTCTCCTGCCCAACTCGTCGTCCAGCCAGTAAACGCCGACCGGGTCGACATGGCCGTCCGCATTTGAGAGGAGCGAGTCCCAGTCGAGTGAGTCGATGAACGGGAACCAGCAGTACGCCTCTATCGGCGCCCCCGTTGCTCTCGCCTGCTCGCACTGTTCGAGCGTGTACTTCATCCATGTCACTCGGTCCGACGCGAAGCCGCGGATGTTGGTCTCCGTCAGCCATAGGGGAAAGGCGGGGTAGAGCTGGTGGTACTCGGTGATCAGCGAGCCGAGCCCCCTCGGCTGTGGTGAGGGGGACAAACCCTTGGGGGAGCCATCGTCGTAGAAAGCCCATTCGGAATGCGCGTAGTAGTCGAGTCCGAGGATGTCGATGTGCCCCGGCTCTATCTCCAGCAGGTCTTCTCCGCCGGCCTCCACGATGGCTTCAACGAAAGGCCGCTCTCTCGTCAGCTCGCGGGCCCCGGACACGATGTCGAGAACGAAGAACCTGCGATCGTTGGCCATCTCGTTGTAGCTCTCGCCCGTGGCGTCGAGGGCGCTATGTCCCTCGCACGTGTCTACGTACACGTGCTTCGAATGAGGGAGCAGCGAGCGGAACAGCCGGGACGCTTCGGTCAACGCGGGAAGCACGTTGCGGAACAGGCCCACGAGCTCCTCGAGCGAGGATCCGTAGGGGGGCCACACCGCTTCCTGTCCGCATAGGAAGAGGGTTGCGAACGGCTCGTTGAACAGCGTGTAGAAGTCAACCCAGGGATAGCGCCGGGCGAAGGCCTCGCAGTATGCGAGATAAGAGTCATGGAACCGCGGATCCTGGAATCCCTCCAGCCACTTCGGGTAGCTGGTGTGATGGACGAGGTCGACGACGGGTGTCAGCCCCTCGTCTCTCATGAAGCCGAGCACTTCGTCGGTGTGGTCCCAGTTGAGCTCAGAGCCGGGGTCCGGAGCGATCCGGTGCCACCGGACCGGGTACCTCAGGCGCGTGACGCCGGACCTCTTCAACAGGGTCAGATCTTCTCGCCACCGAACATGGTGGCGGGAAAGCTCGACGACGTCGATGTCATGCTTCGGGATATAGGTGCTCTCGAAGCCACCGATGATCTCGAACGTCAACGAAGCTGGCTTGTAGCAGGCATAAGGCTCCTGTTCTGGATGCCGGGAGATGCCGCGGCAAAGGGTGCTGGCTCGAGGCAAAAGAGCCTGCTCGAAACGGGTGTGGCGAGTAGCCCGGTGTGGGTCTGATCGCCGCCTCAGCATAGCCTGAGCGACGGCCATTACCGGCCGTAAGCGCGCATATAGCTTTTAGGGCTCGGGGTCGTGAGCCACGGGTCCTCTGTGCAAGCTGCCATGAAGCAGACCCCGCATGACTATGAGGCCCTGAACGCGAAGGAAGGCACCCCGGGCTCGGAGGTCAGGGGCTGAGATCGCGACGAGATCCTTATCGAGCGGGGCGTGGCTATCACCTCGGTTGAGGCCTAGATCAGAGGGCGGGGCGGTGCCAGCTCGAAGGGCACGCCCGGTTCGATGAGGACGGAGAACGCGTCCATCGCCTCGGCGGCCGGGACGATGCCGAGCTCGTCCCACAGATCGAATCTCCCTTCTAGCAACTCTCCCTCGTAGGGACTCATGCGGGGGTGGCCGACCGGCATGTGGCCTTGCGCGCCGAGCGTCGAGGTGAAGTAACCCTCGAGCCGGTACGTGATGAACTGAGCGTGCTCGTCGCCGCTCTCGAGGGGCCCCCTCGCACGGGGAGCATCCTTAGCCCTCAACTTGAAGCTGGTGTGGCCGCGGTCGCTCGAGACCCGGCACGTGTAGTCGTCGTAGCCCTCGCTGCCGAGGTTCGTGGCGACGGTGAAATCCCCCAGGTAGGTGTCTCGAGCGAGGGTTTTCTGGGCGGAGACCGCCAGCCTGGTGCCCAGGTACCGCCCCAGGAAATACACCCCTTGACCCCCCTTGTGGCGGACGTAGGTCCGATATGTGGACTCGTTGAAGGTGTGCCTCGGGTAAGGAAGTAGTGCCCAACGGAAGTCTCTATTGCAGAAGCACGTAGCGGAGACGAAACACATCTCCGTGCCGTCATCCCCGAAGAAGGTCTGCAACTCGTACGGGGGAGGCAGGTGACGAAGGACCCGTTCGGCCGGCACGGCGTGGGTGACGAGGGCGAAGTTCTGCACCTCGACGGCTATGGATGTGGGACCCCTCGGCATCGCCAGAGGATAGGACAAAGAAAAGTCGCGAGGCAGGGAACGGGGGATAACCGTCTAAAGTGTCTATGAGGGGGCAAAAGCCTTTCTTTCGGCCTGAACGCCGTTCGCCGGAGCGGCTCTCTTTTCTAGGAGCTTGTCTATGAGTTTCCCCAAGACCTTTTCCCGAAGCCCTGCTGCTCTGGCCGCCGTGGTCTTCCTCGTGGTCGCGGTGGGGGCCGCGATCCTCGCGCGCTCCGCGCCTCCGCCCCTCGCGGCTGAGGTTGAGCACTCCTGTCCTCCGGGCTACCGCCTGGCAGAGGACGAGTCCGAGGAGCTTGAGGTTCTGGAGCCGGAAAGCGCCGCCGGCGAGGCACAGCTGCCTGAGGGCACTTGCATCCTGAACAAGCACCCAGAGTCTTTCGCGGAGCTTTCCAAGATCGATGCCATCCTCTCAGCGCGCCAGTCCGCGCCGTTCTCTGCGGTGACGGGTGGTGCGTACGTGAACGCCCTTCGGCAGAGGGACGAGATGGAGCGGACCGGCGGCCGCATCGCCGGTGCGAACGGGGAGTGGATCCCCCTCGGTAAGGGGCAGCTGCGGCACGATGTGCCCGAGTACGACGAGATCAACGGCATCGGTCTCGCCAAGGTCGCAGGGCGCATCTCCGACTTCGCGGTGGATCCTCGGAACGGGAACATCTATGCGGCCGTCTCCAACGGAGGCGTCTATAGGTCCACCGATGACGGCAAGAGCTGGAAGTCGTTCAGCGACTCGATGCCCACCCAGATCATCGGGTCTGTGGGCGTTAGCAAGGTGGATGGGGGCCGGGTGATCGTGGCCACGGGTGACAACGCCACCGGAGGGAACTCGAACGCCGGTATCGGTGTCTACTACCGCGCCACTTCGGGTGGAGCATGGAAGCGGGCGAAGGGCGTTCCCTCCGGGGCCCTCGGGCTCAAGATCGCGGTGGACCCGAAGACACCGCGGGTCGTGTACGCGGCCACCGGCTTCGGTCTTTACCGCTCGAACGACGGGGCGGAGACGTTCAAGAACGTGAAGCTTCCGACCGCGAAGAGCGACCGCTGCATCGGGCACCCGTACCGTAAGGGCTGCTTCCTCAAGAACCAGGTAACCGACGTGGTCGTTCAGGCTCCCGACGAGTTCGGCAACAAGGGAGGTGCAGTGATGGCCGCCGTTGGTTGGCGATCCGGCAAGAAGCGGAACGCCGACGGGAGCCGCCAGTCTCTGCGCAACGGCATA
>JAUJNU010000064.1 GCA_030448085.1 Actinomycetota bacterium
GGAAGCCGGTTCCGCCGCGTTAGGTGAGACGGCGCGCGAGCTTCGCTGGTACCGCTGGGAGGATGGCTCCCAAGCCGAGGGTTGGCACCTTCATCTAGCGGTGGAAGATCCCGAGCACGGGTGGGCGGCGGCTATCGCTGCCAGCGACCTCCTGGGGTCTGAATGACCCTTCCGGTCACCGGCTCGATCGTTCATGACCTGGCCGGCATAGTCACGAACATCCAGGCTTTCACGGGCATCCTCGAGGCATCACCCGACCACCCGAGCCGAGCCGATTTCCTGGCGGTCGTAGCACGGGAGGCGAGGGGCTCGGTCCAGGCCGTGAAAGATCTGCAGCTTGTCAACGAGATCGAATCCGACCGCTTCCCCCGGCAAGTGGCAGAGATCTCCCTTCGCGAGGTGCTGGCGGACGTGATCCGAACGACCGAGAGGAGCGACGTCATCCTTCCCGACGGCGACAAAGTGGTGAAGGTCGGCCGCGATGTGCTCGTGACTCTTCTCGTCAGATCCTTGCAGATCATCGAGGGCCCCGGCGAAGGAGCCACCTCGCCGCTCACCTATGCGACCGTGGAAGGACAGACGGAGTTGACCCTGGACCTCGCCAGGACCACCTATGACGGCGAGGTGTCCCGCGACCTGACGAGTGGCAGGAAGGACCTCCGCCCGCTCGCTCTCCTGTGCTCCGCTGCCGAGAGGTGGGGCGTCCCGTCAGAGCTGCGTGAAGACCGCTGGCTCGTCTTCTCGTTCTCCTAGCTTTGGCCACCCAGGCTCTCGCCGGGAGCGATGTCCGAGACCACGAGCCCGTCGACGTCGGCCGCGGCCTCGCGGAGGTCGGTCGGGGTTCCCTTGAGGACGGGGAAGGTTCCGTAGTGCATCGGCACCACGTGCTTGACTCCCAGTAGGCGGATCGCCTCAGCCGCCGAGACCGGCCCCATCGTGTAGTGGTCGCCGATCGGCAACAGAGCCAGGTCTGGGCGCAGGAGTCTTCCGATCAGGGCCATGTCCGAGAAGACGGCGGTATCCCCCGAGTGGTAGATGCGAAATCCGTTGTCGAGTTCGAGGACGAAACCGGCCGCCTCGCCGCCGTAGATCACTTGGTCTCCGTCGGTGATCCCGCACGAATGGACCGCGTGAACCATGTGCACCTTCACGCCGGCGGCTTCGACCGTGCCCCCCTTGTTCATGTCGGTCACGTTGGCTACGCCCTTCGAGCCGAGCCAATGCGCGGTCTCGGCGATGGCTACGACCTGTGGGGTCTTGGAGCGAGCGAGATCAACCGCGTCGTTGATGTGGTCGAAGTGCCCGTGAGTGATCAACATCGCGTCGAGGTCCCCCGGATCCTTCATATCGTCCGGGCAGGCAGGGTTCTGCATGACCCAGGGGTCGATCAATATCCTCTGGCCTCCCGGGGCGGTGATGAGGAACGTGGCGTGTCCCAACCAGGTGATCTCGGTGCCGTCGGGCAGCTCTGCCATTCGGTCTCTCCAATCTGAGTCCAAGCTCGCGGGGCTTTCATCTTCTAGCATGCAGGTGCACCCGTGAGGAAGGAACCCGAATGAGCAAGAGAAGGTCCAAGCTGCGCCTCGTCGGCACGGCTTTTCTGGTGGCCGCGCTGGTCACGGAGATGCAGAAGGACCCGTCCGAGCGAACCGGGCACGGTAAGGTCGCCGGCCTCGTCCCCTACGACTTCCGGCCCCCGACGCTCGAGAAGCTGCGCTTGTCCGTGTGGGACGAAGGGAGCGACAGGATCATCACCCCTACGGCCTTCGGCGCGGGATGGGGGATCAACTTCGCCGAGGTGGTGAAGCTCTGGAAGCGTGCCCGAGCCGAAGCTTAGGGGGACCCTCATGACTGCCGGAAGCCGATCTGACGCGGAGATGGGCGGCGCTTCTAGAGGCCGAGCGTTTTCGCGATCACGTACTTCTGGATCTCCGAGGTCCCCTCGACCAGAGTGAAGATCCTGACCAGCCTGTAGATCCTCTCGAGCGGGAGCTCACGCATCCAGCCCATGCCTCCGTGGACCTGGATCATCCGATCGACCACCCGATTCACCATCTCGGAGGCGTAGAGCTTGACGATCGATGACTCCTGCACCACCAGGTCGCCGTGGTCGTACTTCCAGGCGCACTCGTAGGTCATGAGGCGGGACGCCTTGATCTCCACGAGCGACTCCACGATGTGGCCCTGGACGTACTGGTTCTTGCCTATCGGGCGGTCGAACGCCGTGCGGTTCTTGGCGTAATCGATGCCGAGCGACAGGACGTAGTCGGCGATCCCGTTGCACATCGAGCCGATCGAGAGGCGCCCCATCGCCAGGAACTGCATCGCCGCGTAGAACCCGAGCCCGACGTTCTGGGGCCCGCCCAGGATCTGCTCCTCGGACACCCGGCAGTCCTCGAAGATGAGCTCGTACTGCCCTTCCCCTTCGACCATCCCTCTCTGGGCGCGGCCGACGCTGAAGCCGGGGGTTCCCTTTTCCACGATGAAAGCCGTGATCCCGCCCTGAGCCTTCTTGGCCCTGTCGTTGGCCGCGAACACGAGTGCGAAGTCGGCGTGCTTGCCATTAGTGATGAAGTGCTTGGTCCCGTTCAGGATCCAGTCGGTGCCGTCCTTGGTAGCAGTTGTCCTGATGTTCTGAGCATCGGAGCCCGCGTCGGGCTCGGTGAGCGCGAAGCACATGGACTTCTCCGCAGCGATAAGGGGCGTGAGGTATCTCTTCTTCTGCTCGTCGGTCCCCGAGAGAAGTAGTCCCGTGGGGCCTCTCCGGCCCGTAGGTGGTGAAGGCAGCAAGCCGGCGGCCCGTGCGCGCGGCCGCCTCCCGCAGGAGCACCATGCCGAGCTGGGGCAGGCCGCTGCCGCCCAGATCCTCGGGAAGTCCGCCGCGAAACCGAGCTCTGCGGAGCGCCTTCCGAACCCGGTCCCGGAGCTCGATCGAGACATCGTCCTTCTCGGGGTCGAGCTCACTCGCCTCGAGCGCCCTCAGCTCGCGCTTCGATGAAGTTCGTCCGGGTCCTGACTGGAGCTGTGCGTACTCGTCGGGGATCTTGAAGTCCACCCGCGGCCTCCTTGGTAGGGCGTGAAGCGACGATAGCCGCCCGATGGCCGCTTCGGCATCGGGGCCCCTGGTTCTCGGGGGCCGCGAGGGATACGTTCGCACGGGCACGCCTCGATAACCCAGCTCGCCTGTCCTTTCTGCAGGAGGAGGAGGGAGGGTGCTGTGGGAGGAAGGTGCTAGTGGAGGATGGGACCAGGGTGGCGGAGCGTTCAGACGCCCAGCGTGATCACGAGGTCGCCGCCCTGTTCGACCGTCACTGTGCCCCCATGTGCCGGCTCGCCTACGTGATCCTTGGCGATGCCGCCCTCGCGGAAGAGATGGTCATGGAAGCCCTGCTGAAGACCTTCCGGGTGGCGACGGATCCGCAACGTCGATCACATGGATGCGTACCTCAGACGGGGCCGTCGTCAACATGTGCCGGTCCCGCATCCGCAGGAGACGGTGGAGCAGAGGGTCAACGCCTCGATCACATCATCGGGATTCCTGAAAGAGCCCGATTGGTTGGAGCGCCACGAGACAGCCCGGCTCGTGTGACGCGGCGGAAGCTCTTGCCCGAGCGGCAGCGAGCGTGTGTCGTCCTCAGGTACTTCGAGGACCTCTCCGAGGCTCAGATAGCGGAAACCCTCGAATGCTCGAACGGAACGGTTAAATCGCAGCTGTCCAAAGCGCGGGCGACGTTGGAGAAGAGGCTGGGCGCGAGCCTGTCAGGAGACCCCGCATGAGCGACTTCGAAGACCGACTGAAGGAAGCACTCCGGTCCGCCGGAGAAGGGTTCCGCCCCGGCGACGTGGTCCAGAAGCAGCGGGTTTTCCTGCATCGCCGGCGGCGCAGGCGGACCGCCTACGCAGGTGGGACGCTGGCCATGGGGGCCGCGGCGATGGCCGCGGTCCTCGTCCTCACGTCCGGCACGACCCCCTTGGCGCATGACGAGCCACTTCCTCCGGCCGGCACCGAAGTGCCGGTCATCACCGACGTCATCGAGGTTGGAAAGGGTCCGAGCGGCATCGGATATCACGCCCTCAGCGGGCTTTGGGTGGCCCTCGGGTCCGGAGAAGCCCAACAGATAGACGCAAGGTCCGCTGAGGTTGTCGATACCGTCGCCGTGGGACCTCCCCTGGATGACGTGGCCCCCGGGGGGATGGCCGTGTGGGTCTCTCCCGAGGGGTCCACGGGGGAAGAGCCAGTGCTCATCGACCCAGACACTGGGCGGTTATCGCCGCTCCCCACCGCCGCCCTACCGGGTTTCCCCGGGCCTCTCGACATAGCGGTTGATGGGGACACGTTGTGGCTTGCATCGGAACCCCTAGGAAGGATCGTCGTGCTCGTCGATGGGGGGCCCGACAGGGTCCGCTACGAACTGCCGAGGAAGGGTCAGCCGATCGACCCAGACCCGTATCTTGCCCCGTTCCCTCGGGAGATCGCGGTTGAACGCGACGAGGCCTGGGCGCTTGGGTCGGACGACGTCCTGTACAGGCTGTCCCGGGGAGGGGACGAGTTCGAGCCGTTCGCCCAAGCCTCGTCCCTGCCCAACGCGCAGCACGATGACTTGGCGGCCGGTGAGGGAGCGGCCTGGGTGACGATCGGGGGAGCGGTCCTGCGGGTTGACCAAGCTACGGGAGCCCTATCCGACCCGGTGCAGCTCGAGGGGAATTACGCCGCGCTGGCCGTGGGAGACGGGCAGGTGTGGGCTATGTCCGCTTTCAGTGACGACGGCAGGAACATAGGCTGGCTCACGCAGCTGGATCCTGTGACGGCGCAGCCGATCGGGGAGCCTTTGGAGCTAGGCGGGAAACCTGCCGACGTCACCGTTGGCGGGGGCGCCGTGTGGGTCTCTCAGAACGAGACCAACACCGTGACCCGTGTCCAGTTGCGTCCGGCGCAGGAGCCGGCCCCCGACACCTCCCCGAACTCCGAGGCATCCTCCGGCCCCGATGGTGGGCCGACCCTGCACACGTCACCCTGTCAGGGCCCGAGAAGGGTGAGTACTTCCCGGCCCCCGAAGGCGCCGAGATCACCGGCTTCGCCGCTCCGAACGAGCAGTACCGCTAGCCCCGTCACGGCCGGTGCTTGCACTGAGCACCCAGCCCCTTGATGATGCAAGCATGCGCCAGGGGAGAAAGGGACAGGCTGGGTTCACCCTGATCGAGCTATTGGTCGTCATCCTCATCGTCGGGATCCTTGCGGCTATCGCGATACCCGTCTTCCTGAGCCAGCGGGAGAAGGGCTGGGTCTCGCAGACGCAGTCAGCCCTGACAAGTGCTCGTACGGCCGCCGAGACGTACGCGACCGGCCGCAATGGGAACTACTCAGGCCTCAACGGCAATCCTCTGAGAAGGCTCGAGAGGAACGGCTACGTACAGAGCTCCGCCGTAACTCTTGCCGTAACCGCCACCTCGGACGCCTACTGTCTAACGGCAACTCACGCTCAGCTCAGCGGGGGGCACCCTTGGAAGGTCGCAACCCTCAGCAACACCGGCGGCGCTCCTTCCGAATCCGATACCTGCTGATCTAGAGCGTCAGGAGCTCCTGCTTCTCTTTGACTTGAGCTCGGAATCGAAGTGGCCCCCGGGGGAAACCCGGGGGCCACGGTCAACCGCTTCGAGTGGATCCCCGGAGCTACTGAGGACCCGTGTACTTGAGGATGAACAACCCATAGTCCCGGTCACTGAACAGGAGCAGCGGCCTTTTCTTGCCTCGTTTCAGGGTGGCGACGCCCCAGAAGTCGTTGCCGTCCTTGTGGATGTAGTGCCCCCGGGGCCTGAAACCGCCCTTCCCGAAGCCCAAGACCCTAGCTCCCGCCCCGTACCACGAGAAGTAGCTGAGCTTCTTGCCGGCGCGCTTGTCGGTCTCCACCTCATGCACCGTCAGAGCGCCGAACCCGTCCGCGAATCGAGCCTTCGTCGCCTCCGGAACCGCGTAGGTGTCGATCTCCTTCAGGGTGCCCGCGTCCAGCAGGTGGACGTAGCCCCAGCCATCGAAAAGGGCCTTGATCGCGAAAGCGGGCGTTTTCGTGCCCTTCTCGGGAAGCTCCGGACTCTCTCCCGCGTCGCACTGGGCTTGCTCGTAGTCGACGCCCAGGAGAGTCAGTCCTGCTTCGCGTGAGATGAAGACGAACGGGATGTCGGAGTCGACGCCGGCGTTCAGGAGCTGCTCGCAGCCGTTGTCGCCCTCGCTACCGTTGACCCGGTTGAACAGGACCATGGCCGCATATCCGGCCGCCTTGACCGTGTCCGCCTTCTCCTGGAAGGTGCACACGCCCCGCTCCACGAGCGCCACGGCGTCCGGGGACGGAGCCTCCGGCACTTCCCTGTCCTGTGCCGAGGTGCCGGTCGTGCCACAGGCCTGGCCGACGAAGTAGGTCGGCCCCTTCACAGGGTGCTCCGGGTCGACC
>JAUJNU010000065.1 GCA_030448085.1 Actinomycetota bacterium
GCCAGATCAACGATCTGATGCAGCGCTGGGAGGACCTCGGGTACGGGGAGATGCAGGTCGCCCGGCTCCCGTCCGGCGAGCCCATGATCGAGCTGCCTTTCGTCATGCTCGACGGCGACAGGATCGTGAGAGGTCGCATCGACGCCGTATACGAAGGAGCCGACGGCGCTTACGAGATCGTGGACTTCAAGACCGGCAAGCGTTTCGATCTCGACGAGGAGAACGAGGACCAGCTGACGCTGTACGCCCGTGCCCTCGAAGCGAACAAGCTCCTTCCCGAGGGAAGAGATGTGACGCTTACCTACGCTTTCCTCGACGGCGGTCCGCCGCTGACGCGGGTCTGGAGGCAGGCTTCAGGAGCGTCGTGATCCCCTTTCGCCCACCCTCGGGCAAGATGGACCCATGACCTCCCGGGCCCCGATCCCCTCCTACTTCGGTCCTCACACGAAGGCTTGGTTCGAGTCGTCTTTCCCGGCCCCCACCCCGGCTCAGTCGGGAGCCTGGAAGCAGATCGCTGCCGGTGGGAACGCGTTGGTCGTCGCGCCGACCGGATCGGGAAAGACGTTGGCTGCATTCCTCTGGTCGCTGGACCGGCTGGCGTCCGCCCCGGTTCCCTCGGAGAAGCAACGACTGAGGGTCCTTTATGTCTCCCCACTCAAGGCTCTCGCTGTGGATATCGAGCGGAACCTGCGCGGGCCGCTCGCCGGCATGCGCGCTGCGGCGGAACGAGTGGGGGCCGCCTTCCCCGATCTCCGTGTCGGGCTCAGGACCGGTGATACCCCGCAGGAGGAGCGGCGGCGTCTCGCGACGCACCCCCCCGACATCCTGATCACCACCCCCGAGTCGCTGTTCCTGATACTCACCTCCGCCGCCCGCGAGTCACTCCGCAGCGTCGAGACGGTGATCGTGGACGAGGTGCATGCGGTCGCGGGGACGAAGCGCGGCTCCCACCTCGCTCTTAGCCTCGAGCGGCTCGACGAGCTTCTTCCGGAGCCTGCGCAGAGGGTGGGGCTGTCCGCAACGGTTCGACCGGCTCATGAGGTGGCTCGGTTCCTCGGGGGCTGCCGAGCGGTGGAGGTAGTGGCTCCGGAGAGCCACAAGGTGTTCGACCTGCAGGTGGTCGTGCCTCTGCGGGACATGGCAGAGCCCGACCCCCTTGGCGCAGCCGAGGGTGAGGACCGCGAATCCCCCTTACGGAGCGGCCCGGTGGGGGGGCCGGAAGAAACCCACAGCGTGTGGCCACAGGTAACGCAGCGGTTGCTCGAGCTCGTGCGCGAGCAGACATCAACGATCGTCTTCGTCAACTCTCGCAGGCTCGCCGAGAGGCTGTGCGGCCGTCTCAACGAGCTCGCAGGTGAAGAAGTTGCGCGCGCCCATCACGGCTCGGTGGCCCGGGATCAACGTTTATTGATCGAGGAGGAGCTGAAGGCCGGCCGCCTCCCCGCGGTCGTCGCAACCAGCTCCCTCGAGTTGGGGATCGACATGGGCGCGGTCGATCTCGTCGTGCAGGTTGGCTCGCCCGACTCCGTCGCCTCCGGCCTGCAACGGATCGGCCGGGCGGGGCATCAGGTCGGCGCGGTCAGCCGCGGCGTGTTCCTTCCGCGATTCAAAGGTGACCTCGTCGAAACCGCGGTCGTTGCCGAACGCATAGGCGCCGGCGCGATCGAAGAGACTCACTTCCCCCGGAACCCGCTCGACGTCCTCGCGCAGCAGATCGTGGCCATGGTCGCGATGGATGACTGGGAGGTCGACACCCTGGAGGGTCTGGTGAGACGGGCGGCCTCCTTTCACGACCTGCCGAAGGACGCCTTCGAGAGTGTTCTGGACATGCTGTCCGGCCGGTATCCCTCCGACGAGTTCGCAGAGCTACGACCTCGCCTGAACTGGGACAGGGTGGGCGGAACGCTCACCGGCCGCGGCGGGGCGCAGCGACTCGCCGTCACTTCCGGGGGGACGATCCCCGATCGCGGCTTGTTCGGTGTCTTCATCGCCGGCGACAAGGGTTCGAGGGTCGGCGAGCTCGACGAGGAGATGGTGTACGAGAGCAGGCCCGGCGACCACTTCGTCCTCGGCGCCTCGACCTGGCGGATCGAAGAGATAACGCACGACCGCGTGCTGGTTTCGCCCGCTCCGGGCCTGCCGGGCAAGATGCCGTTCTGGCACGGCGACGCGCCCGGGCGCCCACTGGAGCTCGGGCGAGCGGTGGGAGCTTTCATGCGCGAGGTCGTTACGGCCGCCCCCGAGGCCCAGATGGTGCGCCTCGCTGACGCAGGGCTCGACGCGTACGCATCCTCGAACCTGCTCGACTACCTCGAGGAGCAGCGGCAAGCCACATCCGTGTTGCCCGACGACCGGACGATAGTCCTCGAAAGGTTTCGCGACGAGTTGGGGGATTGGAGGGTCTGTATCCACTCGCCCTTCGGCGCCCGGGTCCACGCGCCGTGGGCGCAAGCGATCGAGGCGAGGCTTAGGGATCGGCTGGAGGTAGAGGCGCAGTGCATCTATTCCGACGACGGGATCGTGGTACGTCTGCCGGAGGCTCACGAGGCGCCGCCGGCCGACATGATGATCTTCGAGGCGGACGAGATCGAGGAGCTGGTCGTCGGGGAGGTAGGCAACTCCGCCTTGTTCGCCAGCCGGTTCCGTGAGTGCGCCGCCCGTTCCCTTCTTCTCCCCAAGCGGCGGCCGGGCGGACGAACGCCACTTTGGCAGCAACGGCAGAAGAGTCACGGGCTCCTTCAGGTCGCCGCTCGTTACCCGTCCTTCCCCGTCATCCTCGAGGCGCTGCGTGAGTGCCTGCAGGACGTCTTCGACCTTCCGTCGCTCGAGGAATTGATGGGTCAGATCGCTCGGCGTGAGGTGCGGGTCGTGGAGGTCGATACCGCCACGCCTTCCCCGTTCGCCTCCTCCTTGCAGTTCGGGTACATCAGCTCGTTCATGTACGAGGGAGATGCACCCCTCGCCGAGAGACGCGCGCAGGCTTTATCACTCGACCGTTCGCTCCTTGCCGAGTTGATGGGTCGGGACGAGCTACGCGAGTTGATCGACCCGGGCGCCCTCACGGATCTCGAGCTCGAGCTGCAGTTGTTGACGGAAGAGCGAAAAGCGAAGAACGTCGATGGGTTGCACGACGCCCTCCGGTCCCATGGAGACATGACGCTGCAAGAGGTCGAGGCCCGCTCCGCTGACCCCGCTGCCGTTCCGGGCTGGATCGAGGAGCTGACGCGTCAGCGCCGCATCCTCGAGTTGCGGATAGCAGGTGAGGAGCGGTGGGTTGCCGCCGAAGACGCAGCGAGGTTCCGTGACGCGCTCGGAGCCGCTCTTCCGATGGGCCTGCCGGGCGCTTTCCTCGAACCAGTCGATGATCCCCTGGGAGATGTGGTCAGCCGGTACGCGCGCACCCACGGGCCGTTCTTTGCCACCGACGTGGGTAGCCGATTCGGGCTGGGCGTGGCGGTGGTCGAACAGGCACTCGTGAGGCTGCAAGCTCGGGGCAGAGTCCTGCAGGGCGAGTTCAGGCCGGGAGGGACCGGCCTCGAGTGGATCGATGCCGATGTCATGCGCAAACTACGCAGCAGGTCGCTCGTCGCTTACAGGAAAGAGGTCGAGCCGGCCCCCGTAGAAGCGCTGGCGCGCTTCTACATCGCCTGGAGCGGGATCGACGGGAGCGCGCAGAGGGGCGATGTCGACTCCCTCTTCAGGGTCATCGAGCAGTTGCAAGGCGTGCCCATGGTTGCGTCATCGCTCGAGGCTCACCTCCTTCGGGCCCGCCTGCCGGGCTACACGCCCGCGCTGCTCGATGCGATCGGTGCGTCGGGCGAGGTGGTGTGGGCCGGCGCAGGTGCGATCGGCAGCAGTGAGGGCTGGGTCTGCCTAGCGCTCGCGGGAAGTGCTCATCTACTTCCGGAGCCGTCTGGTGCCGGGCTCTCGGAAGAGGCGGAGGAGATCAAAGCGGCCCTGCAAGGCGGAGGCGCGATGTTCTTCCGGCAGATCGCCGTGGCCGTCTCCTCCCGCGATGACGCCTCGTTGCTCCTGGCTCTTTGGGAGCTGGTGTGGGCCGGATGGCTCACGAACGACACGCTGGCCCCCCTCAGGGCGATGTTGCAGGGGGCCGGCGCAACGCCTTCGCGCACTCGACGAAGGCGGGGGCCCTCTTTCCCGTCGCGACTGGGGCCTCCGTCCGCGGCGGGGCGTTGGAGCCTCGTGGAACGAGCGGCTCTGGATACGACACGACGGACGCACGCTCTAGCGGAACAGCTCTTGGCGCGCCATGGGATCCTCACCCGCGGTGCGCTCGGTGCGGAGCGGATCGCCGGTGGCTTCGCTGGGGTCTATCCCGTCCTGAAGGCGATGGAAGAGGCGGGCCGTTGCCGGCGCGGTTACTTCGTCGAGGGGCTCGGTGGCGCGCAGTTCGCGCTTCCCGGCTCCGTCGACCGTCTGCGCGGGATGGTGGACGTGCAGAAGAGCGAGTTGCGAACTCATGTCATCGCGGCGACCGACCCGGCTAATCCTTATGGGGCCGCTCTGGGTTGGCCCGAGCGCGAGGGAGGTCATCGTGCCGGGCGAAAGGCGGGCGCGTTCGTGGTGCTCGTCGGTGGCGCTCTCGTGATCTATGTCGAGAAGGGGGGGCGCAGCCTTCTCTCCTACACCGCTGATCTGGCCCTCCTCCAGCCTGCGGTGGACGCCCTCGCTCTAGCGGCTCGCGAGGGATTGTTGGGGAAGTTGCACGTAGAGCGAGCGGATGGCGAGGCGATCCTCGAGAGCGTTTTCGGGGAGGCGCTGCTCGAGGCGGGGTTCCGTTCCACGTCACGTGGGCTAAGGCTGCGTGCCTGAGGGCGACACCGTCTTCGTTGCGGCGTCCCGGTTGCAGCGTGCCCTTGCTGGGCAGGAGCTTACGAAGACCGACTTCAGGGTTCCGCGATTCGCGACCGTCGATCTCGCAGGGAGAAACCTCGAAGAGGTCGTCGCGCGCGGCAAACACTTGCTCTTTCGGATCGATGGGGGAGTGACTCTCCACACTCATTACAAGATGGATGGCTCATGGCACCTCTACCGCGGGGGGGAGCGCTGGCGCGGCCCGGCCTTTCAGGTCCGGGCCGTCCTCGAGACCGCACAGTGGGTGGCCGTGGGCTTTCGTCTCGCGATCACCGAACTGATAGCGAGGGACGAAGAGATAACGCGCGTCGGTCATCTCGGCCCCGACCTTCTCGGGCCCGATTGGAACCAAGCCGAGGTACTCCGTCGCATGAGCGAGCGAGCGGACGACGCGCTCGGTGAGGTTCTTCTGGACCAGCGGGTCCTGGCCGGCATCGGCAACGTCTACAGATCCGAGATCTGCTTCTTGAGAGGTGTCCATCCGCTGACGCCGGTCGGCGAGGTTCCCGACCTGAAGGCGGTGATCGCGCTATCGAAGAAGCTCCTCGAGGCCAATAGGACGAGCGGGATGCAGATAACGACCGGGGACCCTCGGCCCGGCAGGGAGCGGTGGGTATACGGGCGCGCCGGCTCGCCCTCGATCTGAAGAGCACACGTCTGAACACAAGTCACATGACGTCATCTCGGATGGCGACGTAGG
>JAUJNU010000066.1 GCA_030448085.1 Actinomycetota bacterium
TCAGGTCGAGGTGGCCCCGGGCGACGTTGGGGTGGATGTCGAAAGTCTCGGCGATCTCCTTCACCGTCCTGGGACCGCTCTGCAGGAGCAGGGACAGGATCTCTGCCCGCTTGGGCAGGGAGAGCACCTTGGCGGTGCGGGTGGCGGAGCTATCACCGAGTGGGCTCATCGGGAATGGATAACAGCTTTACGCCTGTTTAGCAAGTGCGAATAGTGTTAACGGTCCGAGCGGGGGAAATCTCGAGACTATGGTCAGTCGGTCCCGTCCACGAGCTTGCGGCCCCCGACCGCCTGATCGAGGGCCACTACCGTCCGCTTGTCCTCGGCGATCTCGATGCAGGCCACGTCCTCCGACCCCGGCTCATGCCCCTCGAAGAGCGTGATCTCGATCTTGGTCTTCCCGTACCGGACGTCGACGTGGTCCAGGACGTGACACGGTTCCACCCCGCTCGTGAACCGGACGAGGACCTTGCGTGGGCCTTTAGGGCGAGCCGACTGCCAGGCGATCGGGCGCACGTCCGCCTGGCCGGGGCGGGGCTTGACCGGTGGTGGCTTGGCGCCGTTCGGACCCTCGCCGGGGGTGGCCGAGACCGGAACCTCGGGGCCCGGCTCCCCGCTGGTCATCGTCTCGGCGGTCCGCCCACATGCGGAAAGGAGGGAGCCGAGGGCCAGCAGAGCCGGAGCGACCGTGGCTGCTTTCATGTGTCCTTGGACCTGAGCGAGAGCCGGACTGTTCCTCAGCCCTCGGGGAGAGCCTTACCGCCCTCTTCCAGTCCTTCGATCAACGTGTTCCACCCGAGGAGGGCGCACTTGATCCGCACCGGGTACTTGACGACGCCCTTCAAGGAGACGAGGTCTTCGAGCACCGCAACGTCACCTTCTTCTTCACCGGCCATCATCCGCTTGATGGAGCCGGCGACGGAAAGAGCTTCCTTGGCGTCTAGCCCCTTGACCTTCTCGGTCATCATCGAGGCGCTCGCCTGGGAGATCGAGCAACCCTTGCCCGCGAATGCGATGCCTTCGAGCTTGTCCCCTTCGAACTTCATATAGAGCTCGATCTCGTCCCCGCACAAAGGGTTGTTCCTCTCGAGCATCACGTCGTGGGGGTCCAGGCGGCCCTTGTTCCGGGGGGCCCGGTAGTGGTCGAGGATGACTTCCTTGTAGAGCTCCTCGAGGCTCACACGAACCACCCTTTCGCCTTCTCCAGCGCCGTTATCAGTGCGTCTACGTCCTCGTGCGTGTTGTAGATGTAGAACGAAGCGCGGGCAGTGGCGGGGACGCCGAGGCACCTCATCAAGGGCTGGGCGCAGTGATGTCCGGCCCGGATGCAGACCCCCTCCTGGTCGACGATCGTCGCCATGTCGTGAGGGTGCACGTCTTGGAGGCCGAAGGAGACCACACCTCCGCGCTCCTCCGCCTTCTTGGGGCCGTAGATGATCGCGCCCATCTCGTTCAGCTTCTCCATCGCGTAGCGGGCCATGTCGATCTCGTGCTCGCGCACCTGATCCATCCCCAGGCCCTCGAGGTAGTCGATCGCCGCGGCCAGCCCCACCTGCTGGGCGATGTTCATCGTTCCCGCCTCGAACTTGTAAGGGAGCTCGTTCCAGGTAGCCCGGTCCGACCAGACCTCTCTGATCATCTCGCCGCCGCCATGGAAAGGAGGCATCGCCTCGAGCAGGTCCTCACGCCCGTAAAGGATCCCGGCCCCCGTGGGCCCGCACATCTTGTGAGCCGAGAAGGCGAGGAAGTCGCAGTCGAGCTCGTTCACGTCGAACTTGAGGTGGGGCGCAGCCTGAGCCGCGTCGACGAGGATGCGGCCGCCGACCGCGTGCACAGCGTCGGCGAGCTCTCGCACGGGGTTGATCGTCCCGAGGACGTTCGACATCAGGCCCACGCACACGAGCTTCGTCTTGTCGGTGATGACCTCACCCAGCAGGTCCATCCGAAGCTTGTGCTCGACGTTGTCGATCGGAAGGACCCTCAAGGTCGCCCCGGTCTCGGCGATAAGCATCTGCCACGGGATCAGGTTCGAGTGGTGCTCCATCTCGGTGACGACGACCTCGTCGCCCTCGCGTACGTTCTCGCGAGCCCAGGTGTACCGCACGAGGTTGATCGACTCGGTCGTGCCGCGCGTGAAGATGACGGAGCGTGTGCTGCGAGCGCCGATGAACCGGCGAACCGTCTCGCGGGCGCCTTCGTAGGCGGCCGTCGCCCGCTCGCCGAGCTCGTAGAGACCACGGTGGACGTTCGCGTTCTCGCTCTCGTAGAAGCGGACTATCCGGTCGATGACCTGGCGCGGCTTCTGGGAGGTTGCCGCCGAGTCGAGGTAGACGATCGGCTTCCCGTGGGCCTCGAGCTCGAGGATAGGGAAGTCTTTGCGGATCGCCTCTACATCAAGAGCCATAACGTCAGCCTAGACCTTCGCCCCTTCTTGTTCCTTGACCTCCTGGACCTCGTGGCTGGCGAGCCCCACCTCGTCGGCTATCGAGGCGTACCCCTCGGCCTCGAGGCGCTCGGCGAGCTCGAAGCCACCGGACTTGACGACCCGGCCCCCCATGAGCACGTGGACGGTGTCGGGGCGGATGTAGTTGAGGAGGCGCTGGTAGTGGGTGATCAGGAGGATCCCGACCTCAGGACCGGCGAGCTTGTTCACACCGGCCGAGACGTGCTGCAGAGCGTCGATGTCGAGGCCCGAGTCGGTCTCGTCGAGGATCGCGAGCTGGGGCTCGAGCACCGCCATCTGGAGGATCTCGTTCCGCTTCTTCTCTCCACCGGAGAAACCCTGGTTCACGTACCGGTCCACCAGCTCGGTAGGGATCTCGAGAAGGTCGATCTTCTCCTGAAGGAACATCCGGAAGGCCATCGCCGACTTCTGCTTGTCGGCATGGATCGCGTTGTAAGCGGTGCGGAGGAAGTTCACGACCGACACGCCCGGCACCTCCGTCGGGTACTGGAACGCGAGGAAGATCCCCCGCTGCGCCCGCTCGTCCGCCCCCAGGTCGAGGATGTCCTCGCCGTTGTAGAGGATCTTGCCGGAGGTGACCTCGTATCCGGGCCTCCCCGTCATCACGTAAGCGAGGGTCGACTTGCCGGACCCGTTCGGCCCCATGATGGCGTGGATCTCGCCCTTGTCGAGCGTGAGGTTCAGACCCTTCAGGATCTCCTTGCCTTCTACCTCTACGTGTAGATCTTCGATCTGCAGCAACTTCTCAGACATCCGTACTCACCCTCTCCTAGGCATCTCTGGGCCCACCAGGATGAGGTCGCCTTCGACCCTCACCTCGTAAGCGGGAACCGGTTTGGTAGCGGGAAGGATCCGCACGCTTCCGTCGACGACGTTGAAGCGGGACCCGTGCAACGGGCATTCGACCTCGAGCTCCTCCGGCTCCCAGTCGCCCTCGTTCAGGTATGCCTCCTCGTGGCTGCAGACGTCTCCGATAGCGAAGACGTCGTCGCCCGCGCGGTAGAGGCCGATCAACTGCCCCTGGACCGAAACCTGCTTGGGGGTTCCCTCGTCGAGCTCGCTGAGCCTCGCAGCCTCGAAGAAAGCGGCCATCAGACGGCTACCTCGAGCCGCGCCCCCGCCTCGACCTTGCGCGAGATCGCGTCCGATAGCTCCTCGCGGACGCGGGGGACCCTGATGCGATCGAGAACCTCGCCGAAGAACCCGAACACGATGAGCTTCTGGGCCGTGACCCGGTCGATACCCCGGCTCATCAGATAGAAGAGGTGTTCCTCCTCGACCGGAGAGACCGTCGCGCCGTGGGTGCAACGGACCTCGTTCGCCTCGATCTCCAGCTGCGGGATCGATCGTGCGAGAGCTTCCTCCGAGAGAAGGAGATTGCGGTTCGCCTGATAGGCGTTCGTGCCTTGCGCGTTCGGAAGGACCTTGATGAGACCCGAGTACTCCGAGCGCGACTTCTCCTTGAGCGCCCCCTTGTAGAGGAGGTCCGAGGTCGCGTTGGGGAGGTTGTGGGACTGCAACGTGCGCTGAGCGAAGTGCTGCTGGCTGTCGGCGAAATAGAGCCCGAGCATCTCTGAGAACGAGCCCTCGCCCTTGAGGACCGACTCGACCTGGGTGCGCGCGAAGCCGGCGCCGAGGTTCACCACGAGACTGCGAACGGTCGAGTCCCTGAAGCCGGTGAACCGCTGCGTCTGGAAATGGTGAGTGTTCCTCCCCCACTGCTGGAGGGAGATGTAGTTGACGGTGGCGCCGCGCCTGGCCTCTACCTCGACCACGCCTGCGCAGAGGGAGGGGTCCGCGGCCTCTTCAGACTTGAAAGAGTCGACCACGGTGACGCTCGCCTGCTCGTCCACCACGATCGTCACGTGCGGGAAGACCGAGCCCCCGGGGCTGACGGAATGGGTGAGCTCGAGCGGCAGCTCGACCTCGACCCTCGGGGGCACATAGAGCAGGACCCCTTCGGACAGGAACGCGCCGTGCAGTGCAGTGAACCTGTGCTCATCGACCGACACGTCGGTGAAGAAGTGCTCCTTAAGGAGGTCCGGGTAGTCGCGCGCGGCCCCCTTGAAGTGGCTGAAGACGACGCCCTGCGCCCGCAGGTGCTCGGGCAGCGACGGAGCATCACGGATCACGTCCGGCGCGGAGAAACGACCGAAGTCGAATCCCCTCACGTCGACGTAACGCCACTCCTCACCCTTGGGATCGGGGTCATCGAGCTTCTCGAAGAGATCGAATGCCTGCAGGCGCCGGTCCGCGAGCCATCCCGGCTCCCCCATCCGGCTGCCCAGCTCCTCGGCGGCCTTCCTAGTAAGTGAAGACATGCTTGCCCGCTACCAGGCCTTTATCTCGTGCCTGCGCGGCGGGGGCACCCACGGCCCGAGGTACAGGACCACAACGATGGAGATGATGGCGATCCACATCAGGAAGCGATCCCGCATCAACCAACGCTTCCTTCCATCTGCAGCTCGACCAGACGCTGGAGCTCGACCGCGTACTCCATCGGAAGCTCCCTCGTGATGGGCTCGATGAAGCCACGAACGATCATCTGCATCGCCTGTGTCTCGTCGAGGCCGCGGCTCATCAGGTAGAAGAGCTGCTCGTCCGAGACCTTGGAGACGGTCGCCTCGTGGGACACGGCCGAGGACTCCTCCTCGATCTCGATGTAGGGGTAGGTGTCCGAGCGGGAATGGTCGTCCAGGATGAGGGCGTCGCAGATCACGTGCGAGCGGGCGTGCTTGGCCCCCTCTTCGATACGGACCAGGCCCCGGTATCCGCCGCGGCCCCCGTCCTTGGAGATCGACTTCGACGTGATCGAGGAAGAGGTGTCGGGAGCGGCGTGGATGATCTTCGCCCCCGCGTCCTGGTGCTGCCCGGCGCCGGCGTAGGCG
>JAUJNU010000067.1:0-2121 GCA_030448085.1 Actinomycetota bacterium
GTGAGTGATCCGCTCTTTCTTCGTCCAAGCATCCCAGTACCAGATGTCGACGTAGCGGGCCCCCGCCTCGTAGGCGGCGCTCGTCAGGGCCTGGGCGAGCGGAGCGTGCTCGAGATAGGCGTTGATCGCTACGACCTGGCCGGGAGCCACGTTCGCACCGACCTTGACGACGAGCTCGGCGTAATCCTTCAGGCGGGGGTCATCTATGTCCATGGCGGGACTATAGAGGCGACGGGTAGCGAATGGGCCATGGGAGAATGTGCTTCGCCGGTTGAGAGGGGAA
This sequence comes from Actinomycetota bacterium, assembly GCA_030448085.1. Next base: position 284 of record JAUJNU010000067.1, read on the forward strand.
TCGAAGTTGACTAACAGGTTCAAGACCCTTGCAGCGCTGCTGCTCATGGCAGCTCTCGTCGCGCCCACTATGGGCCCGGTGCGCGTGACAAACGCCTCAGCCGGCGCTCGATCCAAAGCGGCCGAAAGGACGACCCTTCGTCGCACGATCGTCAGCGAGGGAGAGCGGAACCTAGAGTTCGGCCCGGGCCAGGAGCGTGTGACCCGCTCGCTCGGCTGGCGCCGGAAGGGCAAGGGCCGTCCCCTGGCGGGCTTCAAGCAGATCAGCGACGTGCATGTGATCGACGAAGAGTCCCCGGCGCGAGTCGAGTTCTTCGACCAGTGCAGCACCCCCTTCACCTCGGCCTACCGGATCCAGGAGGCCATGTCGACTCAGGTCGGTGACTCGATGCTGCGCCGGCTCCGCAAGATCAAGCGAGGGCCTGCCACCGGGGTGCCGCTCCGCTTCTACGTCTCGACCGGCGACAATATCGACAACAATCAGTTGAACGAGCAGAGGTGGTTCATCAGGCTCCTCGACGGCGACAGGGTCCACCCCAACTCGGGGGGGCCGGGCTACCACGGCTACACCCAGGAGCAGTTCGACCAGGCCCTTCCGATCGAGACCTTGAAGGAGGCGCAGGAGCCGTTCGACGCGGTCGGGGCCGAGGTCCCCTGGTTCGCCGTCCTCGGCAACCACGACGGTCTGGTGCAGGGCAACGCCCGGCGTAACGACCCCTTCAACCAGATCGCCACCGGCGGCCTCAAGCCATTCAAGCCGCTGAACGAGGCGCAGAACTGTCCCGACGACCCCGAGTCCGGCGAGGACACCCTCACCGGGCTGACGACCGCTCTGGGGACCGATGCCCGAGCGGTCCCGGCGGATGACAAGCGGCATCTCATGGACCAGAGAGAGCTGATCGCCCAGTACTTCAAGACGTCCTCCCGCCCCCGAGGGCACGGGCTGGCCCGGTCCCCTGACGACCCTCTTCACGAGGGGAAGCGGGCCGGCTACTACACCTTCCGAGTGGGCAAGAGGGTGAGGGGTATATCGCTCGACACGATCGCCTATAACGCCGGGCCCAACGGTCACATCACCGACCCGCAGTGGCGCTGGCTCGTCCGCAAGCTGAAGCGGAACTCACGCGTCTACCTGAAGGCCAACGGCGACAAGGTGCGCAAGGACAAGGGACGCAACAGGCTGATCATGCTCTTCTCCCACCACTCGTCTCTCTCCCTCAACAATCCCGGCGGGAACGCCGAAGCGGCTCCGTACCACTGCTTCGAGCGGACGGATAATCCCGAGTGTGCCGAAGCGGAGGGCTTGCACAACCTCCTCTTGCGGTTCCCGAACGTGATCGCCTGGGTGAACGGGCACGAGCACAACAACAGGGTCAAGGCCTACCCGGCCCCCGAGGGAGCCGATCCCGCACGAGGCTTCTGGGAGATCAACACGGCGGCCCACATCGATTGGCCTGAGCAGTCCCGGCTCCTCGAGGTGGCGTGGAAACCGGGCAAGACCCGTAAGGGCGCGGACGCCGTGCTCATCTACGGCACCACAGTCGACCACGCGGCCCAGCCCGACCCGGACAAGGACGGTCAGTCGCTGACGCAGTACCTGTCCTCGGTCTCGCGCGTGGAGGCGTACTACGACGCCTGCGTCAGAGAAGGGCAATCCAACTGCGAGGCCACCGGCCGCCTGAAGGACCGCAACGTGAAGCTGGTCCAGAAATCCCCCATCAACCTAGGCCCCTAACCCCGCGTTCTGAGTGGGCATCCACTCGGAGGTGCCCCAAGTCATTAACGGGCATCCACTCGGAGGTGCCCCAAGTCATTAACGGGCATCCACTCGGAGGTGCC
>JAUJNU010000067.1:2221-5349 GCA_030448085.1 Actinomycetota bacterium
CTAGATCAGATGGATACAGACTCCATATAGGGGCCGATTCCTCGCCAAGAAATCCGGTTGTTAAGCATTGAGGTTTCCTAGCGCCCGTCCGGTGCCAGAATCTGTATATGGATCGCGCCGCAGCACAAGCCGCAGCAACCGCCCTCGTAGACAACATCGAGAAGGTGATCAGGGGCAAGAGAGGCCCGGTCGAGGCCGCTGCCACCGCCCTGTTCGCCGGCGGTCATCTCCTCGTAGAGGACGTTCCGGGAGTCGGGAAGACGATGCTCGGGCGCACCATCGCCCGCTCCATCCGGGGCACGTTCAAGAGGGTCCAGGCGACGCCGGACCTCCTTCCCTCGGACGTCACGGGGGCCTCGATCTACAGCCAAGCGCGGCAGGAGTTCGAGTTCATGCCCGGCCCGATCTTCGCGAACGTCGTGCTGATCGATGAGATGAACAGGACGACACCGAGGACGCAATCGGCCCTTCTGGAGGCCATGGACGAGGGCGCCGTCACGGTCGACGGTGAACGGCATCTCCTGCCGGACCCCCTGTTCGTCGTCGCCACGCAGAACCCCCTAGAGCATCACGGGACCTACCCCCTGCCTGAAGGACAGCTCGATAGGTTCGCCATCGCGATGGAGATGGGCTACCTCGACGCGTCAACCGAGCGCGAGGTAGTGAGGGCACAGCTCCAGTCCCACCCCATCGAGGAGTTGGATGCCGTCCTCACACCTGAGGAGGTGTTGGGCATCCGGAAAGCGGTGCGGGCCACCTACGTCTCGGACCCCGTGCTCGAGTACGCGGCGGCGATCTGTCACGCCACGCGCGAGCACCCGGACCTCGAGCTCGGTGCGAGCCCCAGAGCGCTCATCAACTTCATCCGTTGCACCCAGGGCCGCGCCCTGCTGAAGGGCCGTGAGTACGTTGTGCCGGACGACGTGAAAGCCCTTTCGGTACCTTCGCTCGCGCACCGGATCGTCCCCTCGGGGGGGCTGGGCGTAGGAAGGTCGCGCCTCACCTCTCTGGTCGAGGAGGTTGTGGCGGGGATCCCGGTTCCCGTCGAAGGCACCTCCTGATGCGCCTCCCGCGTCGCAAGGCGATCATCGTCGTGGGCGTCGTAGGGCTCCTGGTGGTCGCGGGAGCGAGCGCCCAAGCGGGCTGGCTTTTCGTCCTTGCTGCTTGTGTCGGCGGGCTCCTCGGCGGTTCGCTCCTGATGCCCGGCAGCCTCGCCGGCTACTCCGTCGCGAGGAAGGTCCCCGACCGGGTCACTGCGGGGGCCGAGGTGCGGGTCGACCTCCGCTTGGAGAACGAAGGCCGCCGCGCGACTCCCTTGGCGCGCCTCGAAGATCGTTTCCCGGCCCTCGAGCCGGAGTCTTTCGTGTGCGAGCCGACCCCGCCGGGCGGGATCGCAGGCACGACCTCGATACGGCATGCGGCGCGCAGAGGGGTCTACGACGCGGGCGAGGTGCGCCTCGTGGGCGCGGCCCCCTTCGGCTTCTTCGGAGCGAGCCGGTCGATCGACGTGCCCTCGCGCATGACGGTCCTCCCGTCGTGGGTCGACCTCAGAACGTTTCCCATCCTCGAGCATGCCTCTGCCCCCCATGACGTTTTGCATGAACGCGCGCGGACGGGGGCAGGCGAGGAGTACATGGGTGTGCGGCCCTACCGCGCTGGAGACCCCAGGCGATTCGTCCACTGGCGCTCCTCGGCCCGCAGAGGGCGCCTCGTCGTGAGGGAGTACGAGGAGCACGTGCAGGCGACCGTCGCCGTGGACTTGGCGGGGGCCGACTTCGGGCCTTTCCCCGACAGCCTCTTCGAGTTACTTGTTAGCGCCGCCGCCTCGATCTCAAACTACGCCCTAGCCACCGGCCATCCGCTCGAGCTCCTGTCCCCCGACGCCGATGGGATGCAGCGCCTAACCAGGCCGAGCCGCGTCGGGGCCCTCGACCGGCTTGCCTCAGCGAAGCCGAACGACCTCGACCTTGGGTCCGTCATCTCGGAGTGCCTGCCGCGCATGGGGCGCCGGGGGACCGTGGTCATTCTTGCTCCGAGCGTGGGCCGGGCCGCGGAATCCCTGACGGCTGCACTCGGTTCCATACAGGGGGGCGGCGCCCGAGGTGTGGCCGTCGTAGCACGGGCCTCGACTTGGGACCAGTCCGCAACACCGGTCGAGGACGAAGAAGAGTTCCTGAGGCGCGTCGGCTCGGGCCGGGTGACGCTCAAGGTGCTGGAGAAGGACAAGGAGCTGAGGGAATGTCTGCAGGGCTGAGGAGTCTGGTCAAGAAAGCCAATCAGACGAAGACGCCCGAGGACTCGATCGCTCTGCGGGCGGCCGTCCTCGCCGCCGTTATCGCAGGGATGTTGGCCCTCCTCATGCAGGAGGCGATCTCGCTCCCGACCGGGATCCTGCTGCTGTTCGCTCTGCCTTTCGCTTACTGGGTCTCGTGGAAGAGGCGGGCCGAGGACAACTGGCACATAAAGATCGCCCTAACGGTCGCCGCTCTTTTCGCCTTGTTCAGGTTCCTCGGGCAGTTGGGGGGCGTGGCGACCCTCGACGAGGTGAGATTCCCCCTTGCGGACCTCTTCCTGTGGATCCAGGTGGTGCACGGGTTCGACCTGCCCCAACGCCGGGACCTCAACTTCTCCCTTGGGTCCTCGCTGACGCTCATGGCCGTTGCGGCGTCGGTGTCCCAGGATCTTAGGTTCGGCGTGATGTTGGTCCTCTATTTCGCATGTGCGGTCACGGCCCTCCTTCTGGCCCACCGCTCGGAGGTCGAGGAGGGAACGCTGGGCCGTTTGAAGCCCGCAGTGGCTTCGGGCGCCGTGGGCCGCCGGCGCTGGCGGGACCTCGCTCGCGGGGGCGTGGCGACGGCGCTGGCCGCGGCTCTGTTGTTCCTCGTGATCCCTCAGCCGACCGGGGTCCAGACGTTCTCGCTCCCGTTCTCGCTCGGCAACGGCCTCGGGGTCTTCTCCGGCGGAGGCCTCCTCAACCCCGGGTTCGGCAGCGGGGAAGCATCGAGCCGTTCGAGCGGCAGTGCTTACTACGGGTTCGCCGACGAGATGGATCTGCGGATCCGCGGTGAGCTCTCGGACGACCTCATGATGCGCGTCAGGGCGTCGGCCCCGGCGATGTGGCGCGGGAT
>JAUJNU010000068.1 GCA_030448085.1 Actinomycetota bacterium
GAGCTTGTCCCCCTTCAGGTATTCGATGATGAGGTACTCCCGATGAACACCGAGGATCTCGCGCTCGACCATGCCCGAGTAGCGGCCGATGCCGTGAACCTCATGCACCACGTGGTCGCCGATGGCGAGGTCGAGTGGGCCCGAGGTCTGCCTGCGGCGCGCCTGGATGCGCCTTCTGGCGGCGCCCGAACGGCGCCCGGTGAGATCCGACTCCGCAACGAGCGCGAGCTGAGCCCAGGGGAGGACGAACCCGCGGCCGAGGTCGGCGAGAACGACCGAGCCTCCAGGTGGCGCACCCGCGTCCGGCGCCCGATCCGCCAGCTCGAAACGGTGGCCCATCCCGCTGAGGTTCTTCAGGAGCCGTTCCGCCGTCTCCGGAAGCGAGGCCGCCACCACCGCTCGGTAGCCGGAGGCGATGAGGTGACCGAGCCTTTGAACCAGCAGCTCGGGCTTGCCTGCCATCGCGGTCCACGTCTCGACGCCGATGTCCTCCGAGGTGGGGTCGGTGAAGCTCGACATCGGCACGACGGGGCGATTCCCCGCCAGGCTCTCCTCGAGCGGCGCGTAGTGGCGGTCACGGACGCCCGAGATGCCGGTCCACTGCTCGACCTGCTCGATAACCTCCTCGCCCCGGTCGCGCACCCTCTTGGGCTCGATGATGGCTACAGGAGAGTCTGGAGGGAACAGCGACACGAGTGAGACGAGGAGGCCGTGCAGGAGCGGCAGGAGACGCTCGGCCCCCGGTGCGATGTTCCCCGCCGCCAGCTCGGCGAGCAGCGGATCGTCGTCCGTCGCCATCAGCGTTTCGGCCGCGGCGATCGTCGCGCCGTCCGCGCGCAGCTCGCGGCAGGGCGCGATCTCGACCGGTGGGGAGTCACCGAGGGAACGTTGCGAGGCGAGGGCGAAATCGCGCAGCGACGTGATCTCGTCCCCCCACAACTCCGCCCGCACCGGCCGTTCGCGCGAGGGCGGGAAGACATCGAGGATCCCTCCCCTGATCGCGAACTCCCCCCTTCGCTCGACTATGTAGTTGCGCTCGTACCCCATGTCCACGAGCGCCTGCGTCACCTCGTCGAGCTCCACGATGGTTCCCGCACCGAGCGTGAGCACCTCGAGCCGCTCGGCCGGGGCCGCTACCAACTGCGAGGCGCCCTGAGCCGTCGTGACCACGAGGAGCGGCTCACCACGCTGCAACCGGGCCATCACATGCAGGCGTCTGCCCATCGTCTCGACCGAGGGGGACATCGGCTCGCCCGGGAGGACCTCCCAGCCGGGGAAGACCTCGGCCCCGTCGCGCCCGAGGAACGCGTGGGCGTCCCGAGCGAGGTGCTCGGCCTCCTCCTGCCGCCCGGTGATCGCCAACACCGGGACCTCGAGGTGCTTGACGAGGGCGCTCAGAAGGAACGGGCGGGCGGCCTCGGGAACGGTGGCGGGCGCGCGCGCACCGAGAAGCGCGCGCACGCGCCCCTCGGGAAGAAGATCGAGGAGGGGTTCTAGTGAAGCCACTGCTGCTATGGAGTCTAGTTCGTCCCCCAGACCGGCCCAGGCCGGCCTAGGAGGTCACGCCGCCGCCGGGCGCGCGGCCTCTTGCATGAAGCCTGTCTACGGGATCACCTTCTGCATCCCCCGGGCGGCGAAGGCGACCATGACGGCTGCGAAGCCGGTCAGAGAGAGGAGGCCGGGCCAGGTCTGGGCCCACGTCACGTCACCGAGGAACCCTTCGCGGGCCAGCTGCAGGATGTTCGTCATCGGGTTGAAGCGGGCGACCTGGTGCAGCCAGCCTCCGAGAAGATGCAACGGCATCTGCGCGGTCGACAGGAAGACCGTGAGGAAGACACCCATCTGCATCAGGGGAGCCGCCTGCATCGTCTTGAACCGGTAAGCCAGGCCCAGTGCCCAGGCCCCCGCGATCAGCGCGGCGCCGAGCGTCGCGATCGCGAGGGTGCCGAAGCCGACCAGCCCCGCGTGGAAGTTGGCGCCGCCGATCACGGCCACCACCGTCAGAAGCGTGAGGGGGATGAACCCTCTCATCACCGCCGCCAGAAGGGGCCCTGCGACGAGGGCCCTGCGCGAGGCGGGGCTCATCAGGAGGCGATCGTAGAAGCCGTTCTCGAGATCCCGGGCCACACCCATGCCTGTGGTGACGCCGGCGAAGGCCCCTCCTTGGATCGTCGTCATAGGGATGAACCAGTCGATCGCTGTCTCGGCGGGGAACCCGGGGAGGAGAACCAGCGCGGCGAACTGCCCGGCGAACGAGATGACCAGGAAGACCGGCATCACGAGCGAGGGAACGAAAGTCGAGGGCAGGCGTGGGATGAGAAGCAGGCTCCTCTGCGTGATGCCCCAGGCGATGCGTGCGTCTGACATAGCCGCCTCCTAAAGGTGCCCGGCGAGCCGACCCCGGAGGGCGGCGCGGGCCAGAACGGAACCAACGAGGAATATGCCGGCTGCCGACCCGAGGGCGGTGAGCCAAGCGGACAGGTCGAGGCCCGCGATGATCTGGTGACGAACCCCTTCGATCAGGTGCGTGAGCGGGTTAAGCGTCGCAGCCGTCCTGTACCAGCCACTCGTGAGATCCCTCGGGAAGAAGGCGCTCGACAGGAACAGCAAGGCGAAGAGCAAAGGAAAGCTCCCCTGGACGGCCTCGGAGGAGCCGGTCCGCAGGCCGATAGCAACGGCTATCGACCCGATGCCGGCGGCGAGGACCATCGCCACGACGGAGATGAGGACCATGGCGAGGAACCCGCCCTCCACGTCGACACCGACGGCGAGCCCGATCGCCATGTAGATCCAGGCCTGCACGAACCCCAGGGCGGCGGCCCCCATGACCCGGCCAACCAGGATCGAGGTTCGTGCCACGGGCGAGGCGATGAGGCGCTCGAAGAAACCGTCCTCGATGTCGGTGGCCATATCCGAGCCGGCCCGGATCGCGCCGAAGAGGATCCCCTGCACCAGCGTCGCGGTGATGGCGAATTGGAAGAACGAGTCGACGCGCGGAAACCCCGGGATCGTGGTGGAGCGATCCAGCGCAGCCGAGGTCATCGTCACGAAGACGAGGGGGAAGATGATCGCCGGGATGATCGCCGCGGGCTGACGGAAGATGCCCACGGTCGCCCGCCGGCTAAGAGCGAGGTACTGCGCCATCGCGCCGCTCAAACGGTCACCTCGTCCGCGACCGAGGATTCCTCCGCGCCCTCGAGCCTGTGGCCCGTGGCCTTCTGGAACACATCGTCCAGCGTGGGGGCTCTCAGCTCGAGGCCGGCGACCTGGATGCGGGCGTCGTCGAGGGCTCGCGACACCGCGCCCACGCGGGAGGCGCCGCCGTGCAGGCGCACCGCCACGTAGTCGGGGGCGTCCGGCACCGACTCTCCGAACTTCAGGAGCGCGGCCTCGGCCGCGACCCTGTCCTCCCCCGGAGCCAGAGCCACCCGCAGCGTGGGATCGCCGATGGCAGCCTTCATCTGAGCGGGTGCACCCTCCGCAACGAGCCTGCCGTCATCGATGATCGCGATCCGGCCCGCGAGCTGGTCGGCCTCCTCGAGGTACTGCGTGGTGAGGAAAACCGTCGTGCCGAAGTCCCGGTTCAGCTGGCGCACCTCTTCCCACAGGGCGACGCGCGAGTTGGGGTCGAGACCCGTCGTGGGCTCGTCGAGGAAGAGCACCTTGGGCTCGTGGATCAGGCCGAGAGCGAGGTCGAGACGGCGGCGCATCCCGCCGGAATACGTGCCCACTCGGCGGTCGGCCGCGGCCGTGAGCCCCACCTTGTCGAGGAGCTCCTCGCCACGGGCCACGCCCTTGGCTTTGGGTAGCCCGTGAAGGACCCCCTGCAGCTTCAGCAGCTCGCGCCCGGTCATCAATGGATCGATCGCGGCGTCCTGAAGCGCCACCCCGATCGAACGGCGAACCGCGTCTGCCTCATCGACGACGTCGTGGCCCGCGACGCGGGCATGTCCGCCACTCGGACGAAGAAGCGTCGTCAACATCCGCACCGTGGTCGACTTCCCGGCGCCGTTCGGGCCGAGGAACCCGAAGATCTCGCCCGCGTGGATCCGAAGGTCGATCCCCCTCACCGCCTCGACATCCTTGAACGTGCGGATGAGCCCTTCTGCGACTATCGGGTCTTCGGACATCATTTCTCCTTGTGCTCTTCATGCACCGCGAGCCCCTCGAGGAGGGAGCGGACGATCTCGGACGGGAACTTGTCATCGCTGATGGGCACCATGTCCTCATCGAGCAGGTGCCGGAGAAACGCATGCTGGTAGCAGGCGCCCAGAAGGAGGGCCGCGGCCCCCAGGGGCTTCGCTTTGGGATTGATCCGGCCGAGCTTCTGCTCGGCCCTCACATATGCGGCGACGGCTGCGTAGGCCCGCTGGGGGCCCGCGCCCTTCTCCTTGAGCGCCCTGCGGTGATCCGCCAGCAACTCCGGCTGCGAGAACAGGGTCGCCGAGATCGGCATGACGTCGCCGAAGAAGTTGGCCGCTTCCCGTGCAACCTCTTCGAGGTTCGCCCTGACGGTCCTCTCGCCGGCCCGGCTCTCGAGGCTCTTCATGAGAAGGAGGAACGGAGGGGCCGAGTCTTGCAGCGCGGTCACGAAAAGGTCGCTCTTGTCCCTGAAGTGCTTGTAGATCGACCCCTCAGCGCACCCTGCTTGCTTGGCTATCTCGCGGGTCGTCGCCTTGCTGAGTCCCTGGGTCCTGATGACCGTCTTGGCGGCTTCGAGGATGCTTTCCTTGGTGGGCAACGTCGGGGTCTCCGGGTAGTGAGTGAGTGCGCACTCACCATAAGTGAGCACTCACTCACCGTCAAACGGCCTAGGCCCTCGCGTTGAAGGTGTTCATCGCCCGCTCCACTCCCGTCTCTATGACGGACTCGACGGCATCGGCGGCCACCGCGAGCAGGTCCGGGAGCTCCTTTCGCTCGGCGGGCGAGAACCTATCGAGCACGTGCCCTACCGTCGCCTCCCGCCCTCTCGGCCGCGAGACACCGAAGCGGATGCGCAGGAAGTCCTTGGTCCCGAGATGCTGCACGAGGGA
>JAUJNU010000004.1 GCA_030448085.1 Actinomycetota bacterium
CGCGATCGTCGCGTCCCAATAGGCCGGGTCGAAGCGGGTCCCGGGCTGTCCCTGGACCCGGTCCGCCAGCGTCCCGTCAAGCACGTCGCTCGTGATGGCCGAGATGCGGGAGTAGGCCGCGAAATCAACGAACGCGTCGACCTCCGGGAGGGCTTCGGCGAGCTCGTCCCCAGAGCGCGCCACTAGACATCCGGTGAGGATCAGCCCTCTCGCCGACCCTTCGGTCTTCAGCTGGGCGAGCTCGAGGACCTCCTCGATCGTCTCGCGGCGGGCCGGGTCGATGAACCCGCAGGTGTTGACGAGGATGGCGTCGGCATCGTTCGGGCTTTCGACCACCTCGTGCCCGCCCTGGGCCAACAGGACCCCCAGGCCTTCAGAGTCGACCGAGTTCTTAGGGCAGCCGAGGGTGACTATCGAAACGCGCGACATCAGTGGCAGACCCTAGAGGAGCCGGTCGACATCGTCGGGGAGGACGAAGTCGATCGCGTTCTCGCCGCCCGGGGAGCCGAGGTTCCTGCCGTTGACGATCAGCTCGACCCCCGCCGGGAAGCCAAGGCGCATCTCGATCCTGCGATCCGCCTTGAAGCTCAGCTGCTGTCCGACCGCGATCGTCGTGCCCTCGACGGCAACGAGCCCGTCCTCCTCCACGTGGACCCAGCAAGCCGCCTCGCTGGCGCGGATAACCACCCTGATCCCGTCCTCGAACGAGATGCTCCCGTCGTCGGTGGGGGTGGCCTTCACCGAGGGCGAGACCGACGGCGAAAGCGACGGCTCGGGCAGGGACGGCTCGGGGGAGGGCCCGGGGGAGGGTGAGGCCTCGGCCACGAGCGGCTCGCGGGGCTCGTCCTCTGGCTGGGCGATCCCGATCGCGGCGAGGCCGACGAGGGCCACCCCGGCTATGAGGGCGGCCACCGACCAACTGCTGAGCCCCTTGCGGGGGACCGACTGCTTCTTCCCGTGGCGCTCGAGGGCCGCGATCTGGGCGGTGTCGACACGGCCCCCGCCGAACCGAGTGTCGAACTCAGCCGTCAGCGGCTCGGGGTCTATCTGCAGGTACTTGGCGTAGGAGCGCAGGAAGCCCCGCACGTACGCGGGCGCGAGGAAGTCGAACTCGTCCGACTCCATCCGTTTCAGGAAGTCGGGCCGGATCCTCGTCTCTTCGGCGGCCCGCTCGACACTCACGCGTCGAGCTAGCCGGGCGGCCCTCAGGTAGGCGCCCATGGTTGCGGGGTCGGTCACGACTCTCCAACTTCTAGGCGGATACAGCCCGGTCTGGGAGGCGTCATTATAGGCGAGGGGGCCTTTCCCACAGCCTCGCCGGGGGGGACCGACGGATGAGGGAACGACCATGGAGAAACGCCGGATGATGCGGCGCGCCGAACCGAGATCCTTGCTTGCCGCCGCAGCGGGACCCCTGCTGATCGTGGCCGCGGCTCTCGCCGTCCTGCACGACTACTGGCTGGGCGGGCTCTTCTCGCATCTGAATCCGGACGTGACGGTCTTCCTCCACAACCACTGCTTCCTCGGGGAGAGCCTGAGGGGCGGGAACATCCCGGCCTGGGACCCTGCCCCCCTGGCCGGCCTCCCCTTCGCCGGGGATCCGCAGGCGGGCTGGATGTACGCATCGCCGATGCTGTACTACACACTGCTCCCCTGCCACCTGGCCTTCCGCCTGTTCATCATCACCCCGACGATCGTGGCGGGCCTCGGTTTCTACCTTCTCTTGAGGGGCGAGGGCATGTCCCGCCAGGCGGCGACGGTGGCGGGCCTAGCCGCCTCGATGATGATCGCCAGCTCGAAGATCCTCGTCTCGATCCCGTTCTCGGACACGATGGCGTGGACGCCCATCGTCCTCGTGGTGGCCGCGAAGGCCATCCGGGCCTGCACCTGGGCGAGCCGCCTCGCCTGGATCGCGGCGCTCGCGCTCGCCTGGGGCCAGCTTGCCGCCGCTCATCTCAGCCACGGGCTCGTGGTCGGGAGCACCGCGCTTCTCGTCTACTCGGCATACGTGGCCGTCCGGGAGATGAGGGAAGGACGGCTCGCCGCCAGGACACTCGCCGGGATGACGGGGATCGCGCTGCTCGCCCTTCCCGCCGTGAACCTTGCGCACCTCCTTCCCATCGCAGACTTCGTGCCGAGGACCAGCTTCGGGCTCAGCTACGAGGGGATGGCCGAGGCCGTCGCCGAGCTAAGGGGTGAGGAGTTCGAGGAGATAGGCGTGTCCCGGGCGCTCTCCACGACCTGGCCTCTGCGACTCGCCACCGCGCCCGGCGTCTACCTCGGGGCGATCCCCTTGATCTTGATGTTCGGGGGCTTCGTCTCCCGCAGGACCCGGGGGCTGGCCATCGCCTTCGGGGCCTACGGAGCTTTCTTCGCCATCCTCGGCTTGAAGGGCGTGGCCGAGAAGGTGGCGCCCTTCCTCGACCCGATCCCGTTCTCCGACTTCTATCCCCATAGCCCCGGCCGACTTCTGTACGCGCCCCTGATGGCGGTCGCGGTTCTCGCCGGGCTCGGGGTGGAGGCGTGGCGGGACACGAAGAACGCGAACGAACGCATCGCGATGATCGCCCCCGGGCTGGCCCTGTGGGCGCTCCTGCCACTCCTGGCCGGGGCGCAGCCACGGAGGATGGTCTTCTTCGCTGTGGGCGCGGTGGTGGGAGCCGCCGTGCTGTTCGTCCTTCACAAGAAACCGGTGCTGGCAGTTGCGGTGCCGGTGCTCGTCGCGGTCGAGCTGGTCGCCTCCGGTCTCTACGGACAGTCGCTCGGGCCGAAGCCGGTGCGCGACGGCCTCGAGACCAAGGTGGACGAGTGGCTCCCGTTCGCGCCCCTTCCGCAACCGGTTATCGACACCTCGGCGTATGTCGGCGGCGGGCCCGTGGAGGACACGGTGAAGGACACCGCAGCCGAGGGCAGGGTCATCATCCTCGGCGAGGGATTCACCTGGTTGCTCCGGCCCATCCTGTCGGGTGACGAGATGGGGCACGGCTACAACCCGATCCACCTGATGAGGTACTGGGAGTACATCAGGAGCATCGTCCCCCAGCCGATCCACTATGCCCGCTCCATCTTCCCCAAGGAACTGCCGCCTCCGCAGGCCCTCGACCTTCTGCAGGTCGGCTACGTGGCGACTCGCCCCAAGATGGACCCGCCCCCCGACGCAACGAGGGTGGCCGAGGACGAAAAGCACAGGCACGTGCTCTACAGGCTGAACGATCCTGCCCCCCGGGCCCAGGTCTACACGAGCTGGGAAGTGATGGAGCCGGAGGCGGCCCGAGAGGCCATCACCGGGGCCGCCTTCCGCCCCCAGGAGTCACTCGTGCTCGAGGAAGAGCCACCGGTAGAGTCGGCTGGCACCGGGGGGGACAGCTCGGCCGACTACCGCTGGACCAGCCCGAACGACGCCACCGTTGAGGTGAGCTCGGAGGACGAGGGCATGCTGCTCGTCAGGAACGCTTACGACGAGAACTGGGAGGCGACCGTCAACGGCGAAGACGTGGACGTGATGCAAGCGGATTACTTCCTTCAGGCGATCCCGGTCCCGGCGGGTGAGTCGACGGTGGAGCTGCGGTATCGGGACGCGAGCATCGGGCTCGGGCTCGCGGGGAGCGCGATCGCTCTGCTGCTCCTCCTCGGAGGCGCGGGGATCCTCAGGGTGAGGGGGGCCAGGCCCGGCGAGCCCGGTTCCGGGGCTGGGGACCGCTCCGGACCCGATGATGACTCCGACAGCGGGAGCCAGGCGCGCGTGCTCCAGCAAAGTGGGGCCCGATGAGCTTCGATCTCTCGCTCGTGGTCCCCGCCTACAACGAGGAGGCGCGCCTTCCGGGAAAGCTCGACGAGCTGGAGACCTGGGCTGAGGCCGGCGACAAGTCCCTCGAGGTGATCGTCGTCGACGACGGCAGCGAGGACTCGACCTTCGAGCTCGCCTCGCGCTGGATCGAGTCCCATACCTCGTCGCCCTTGGCCGTCCGTCTCTTCCGCATCGACCATCGTGGCAAGGGGGCGGCGGTCAGGGCCGGCATCAGGCACGTCAACGGCGAGGTCGTGGGGTATTGCGACGCCGACGCGAGCTCGGGACCCGACGCCATCGAGTCGGTCTACAAAGCCGTGCGGATCGGGGCCGACATGGCTCTCGCGTCGAGGACGGTCCCCGGCGCAGTGCTTCCGGTGCGTCAGCCCTGGTACCGCGAGCAGGCCGGGCACATCTTCAACTTCATCTTTCGAAAGCTGGCGAAGGTGCCGTTCAGGGACACCCAGTGCGGGCTCAAGCTCTTCACGAGAGACGCCGCCAGGGAGATCTTCAGGCATCAGCGGGTAGACGGCTTCGCCTTCGACACCGAGTTGGTGGTTCTCGCCATCCGGTTGGGGTACAGCGTTGAAGAGGTGCCGATCACCTGGCGCCACGTCGAAGGGAGCAAGGTCTCCATGGCTCGGGATTCGATCCTCATGGCGCGTGACCTGGCCGCGATCGTCAGGCGAACCAACAGGGGCGAGGTGCACTCGCCGGGGGTTCCCAACGCGGCAACCCTCGAGCAGATGGTCGTCGGCGAGGAGAACCACTGGTGGCATCGTGCGAAGCGAGCCGTCGTGGTGGACGCGCTCAACCGCTCGGACGCCTCGGGGCCATGCCTCGACATCGGCTGCGGCGGGGGGGCGACGCTCGAGGAGGTGTCGATGACGCCCTCCTTCGGGCTCGATCTCTCCTTGGATGCCCTCGCATACGCCAACCAGAAGGGGATAGACGGCGTCGTCCACGCGGAGGCTGGAGGGCTCCCCTTCGCGAGCTCCTCGCTTGGTTCAGCCCTGGCCCTCGACGTGGTGGAGCACCACCCGCGGCCGGAGGAGATGCTGCGGGAGGTGCACAGAGCTCTGCGACCGGGGGGCGTGGTCGTCATCACCGTGCCCGCCTACCAGTGGATGTGGAGCTACGCCGACCACGTGCTCGGTCATTACAGGCGCTACACCCGGGAGCGGCTGAAGAAGGATCTCGAGAACTCCGGCTTCACCGTGGAGCGGATCACCTACTTCCACTCCTGGCTCGTCGCCCCTGTTCATTCCCCCAAGCTGAGGGCGCTTCGGGGGCCGGCCGAGACGGCCGACGACTTCCCGCTTCCGGGTCCGCTGAACGGCGTGCTCGCCAAGGTCACGAAGGCGGAGCTGAGGTTCCTATCGAAGCGGAACCTACCGTTCGGGCTCTCCGTGCTGGCGGTAGGACGTCGCGCCGACACGGATGCGGAGGCCGTCAAGCCCATTTCCGCTTAGCGTGTCAGACCGTTTCTTGGGCCGCGTCCAGCTCGTCGATGGTCATGAGGACGTCACGCGGCTTCGATCCCTGTGAGGGCCCCACCACCCCGCGCTGCTCGAGCAGGTCCATGAGCCTGCCGGCGCGGGCGAAGCCCACCTTCAGCTTTCGCTGAAGCATCGATGTCGATCCGAGCTTGGTCCTCACGACCAGCTCGAGTGCCTCGCTCAACAGCTCGTCGTCGCCCTCCGCGGCCCCCCCACCGGCGGTTGCCCCGGAGGGATCCTCGGCGGTGACGCCTTCGACGTACTTGGGCTGCCCCTGCCTGCGGGCGTGCCCCACCGCGGCGGCAACCTCCTTCTCGGTTACCCAGGAGCCCTGGATGCGGCGGGGCTTGGAGGAGTTCGCGTGGAGATAGAGCATGTCCCCGTGCCCGATGAGCTTGTCGGCGCCACCCTGGTCGAGGATCACGCGCGAGTCCTGCTGCGAGGCGACGCTGAACGCCATGCGTGAGGGGATGTTCGCCTTGATCACGCCGGTCACGACATCGACCGAGGGCCGCTGCGTCGCGACCACGAGGTGGATCCCCACCGCTCTAGCCATCTGTGCGATGCGGCAGACGGCACCTTCGACGTCGCGCGGAGCCACCATCATGAGGTCGGCCAGCTCGTCGACTACGACGAGTATGTAAGGGAACGGGGTCGGCTCCGGCTCGTCGTCGCCGATCTTCTGGACCTCACCCCGCGTCACCGCCTCGTTGTAGAGCTCGAGGTTGCGCATGCCGGACGCAGCAAGGGTCTCGTAGCGCATCTCCATCTCGCGGACGACCCACCCGAGGGCCGAGGCGGCCTTCTTCGGAACCGTCACCACCGGGGTGATGAGATGCGGCACGCCGGCGAAGTGGGTCAGCTCGACGCGCTTGGGGTCGATGAGGATCATGCGCACCTGGTCGGGCCGTGCCCTCATGAGGATCGACGTGATCATCGAGTTGATGCAGGAGGACTTGCCCGAGTTCGTCGCGCCCGCGATGAGGACGTGGGGCATCTCGGTAACCCTCGCCAGCACGGGCTCGCCCGAGATGTCCTGCCCCAGCGCGACCGAGAGCGGGTGACGGTCCGCCTGTGCCTCCTTGGAACGCAGGATGTCACCCAGGGTCACGAGCGCGCGGCTGCGGTTCGGGACCTCGACCCCGATCGCGGAGCGTCCCGGGATGGGGGCGAGGAAGCGGAGCTCACCCGAGGCGAGCGCGTACTTGATCTCGTTCGACAGAGACAGGACGCGGTTCACCTTCACGCCCGCGCCGTGCTCGATCTCGAAGCGGGTGACCGTGGGCCCGGCGGTGTCGCCGGTGACGCTTGCGTCGACCCCGAACTCCTCGAGCACGGCCTCGCGCTCGCGCTTCGTCTCGGCGAGAGAGCGAGGGGAGACCTCTACCCGGCCCCCGGGCATGAGGAGGTCGAGCGGGGGCAGCTTGTAATCGTGGGAGTCCCCCACCGGCATGGCCAGCTGCTGCACCTTCCTGGGCCGGGCGGCCGGCCCAGCGCGCACCTTCGGATCCTCCTCTTCCCCTTCCTCGTCCTCGTCCCACTCCTCTTCGTCTTCGAGCTCAGCCTCGCCGGCGTAGTCCTCCTCGTCCTCATCCTCGTCCTGGTCGAGTTCGGCCCTCGCCGCGAGGCCGGCGACGAAGCCGGCGACCGCTCTACCAGCCGCCTTCATCCAGCCGAAGACGCGGGTGAAGGGGGTTCTCGTCACGACGAGGAGAGCAACACCCACCACCAGGAGGAGGACGAACCACGTGGCCCAGATGCCGACCACGCCGGACAGCGGCTTCGCGACGACGGCGCCGAAGATGCCCCCGATCTTCTGGAGCTTCTCGAGGGGGGCCGATACGAGCTTGTTCCCATGCGACAGATGCCAGATGCCCGCGATGGCGATGGTGCCGAGCATGGCGCCGGCCACGAGGCGCAGCACGTGCTCGCGGGTGCGGGGCACGATCATGAAGAGGCCGCCGAGGAGCAAGATCACGGGGATGAACGAAGCCACCGTCCCGAACAGGAGGGTCCCGACGTACCGGAAGATCCCCCCTATAGGCCCGGCCCCGTCCCGGTAGACCCCGAGGCCGGCCACGACTCCACACAGGGCCAGCATCGCCCCCCAAGCCTCGGTCGGCGCGGTCCGGACGTGCTCCGCGCTCCAGCTGGCGACGGCCAGGACCCTCGAAGGCTGCCTCTGCTTCTTGGCCTTCGGCTTCTTGGAGGCCGGCTTGCGCGCTGCCTGTGAACGTGGGCGGCCGGCCGACGTGGGAGGTCGCTTGGTGCCGCTCTTGCTGCGCGTTCCGGTTGCCACCGTCGAGGCTCCTAGGTCAGGGGACCACAACTGTAACAATAGACCTCACCTTTAACAGCATTTCAGGCGCGCGCGGGGAACTTTTCCTCGCTACCGACAACCGTGTCGGTGGCTCCCGGGCAAAGTTCCGGGCGGCGAAGCGGGCGAGGCGGGCCCGGCTAGATCTCCATGACGATCGGCAGGATCATCGGGCGACGGCGGGTCTTTTCCCACACGTGCTCGCCGAGTGCTTTCCGGCAGGCTTTCTTGATGGCCCCCCAGTCGGTCACCTTCTCGGCCTCCAAGTCCTGGAGCGCGTCCCAGACCCGGTCGGCGGCGTCGTCCAGGAACTCGCGCGACTTCTCCTCGAAGACGAAACCACGGCTGATGAGGTCGGGACCGGCAAGGACCTCGCCGTTGTTGCCATCGATCGTCACGACGCAGATGAGCACCCCGTCCTGAGCCAGCAGCCTGCGATCCCGCAGGACCGTGGGGCCCACGTCCCCAACGCCGAGGCCGTCCACGAGGATCATGCCGGAGCGGACGCGGTCCCCCCTTCTGACCCGGCCGTCTTCCAGCTCGAGCACGTCGCCGTCCTCGACGATCCGGATCGAGGATGCGGGCATCCCCTGGTCCTGGGCGATCTGGGCGTGGATCGCCAGCTGGCGGAACTCGCCGTGGACCGGGACGAAATTCCTCGGGCGCACCAGGTCGAGCATCTCGGCCAGCTCCTCCGAAGCCGCGTGGCCCGACACGTGCACCGCGCTCGTCTCGTGATGATGAACGAGGGCGCCGGCCCGATAAAGGCCGTTGATGACCCTGTGCACCGCGGCTTCGTTCCCTGGGATGGGGCTTGCCGAAAGGATGACGGTGTCCCCCGCCTCCACCCGAACGAGCTTGTGCTCACCGGCGGCGATCCGCGACAACGCCGATAGAGGCTCGCCCTGGGAGCCGGTGCAGACGATCACCGTCTCGTCGGGTCGCATCCGGTTCAGCTCGTCGATAGTTGCGAGCGTGGAGTCGGAGACCTTGAGGTGACCGAGCTCCCGGCCGACCTCGACGTTCGCGAGCATCGAACGCCCGACGAAGGCCATCCGCCGGCCGGTCTCTTCGGCTATCTCGCACACCTGCTGTATCCGGTGGAGGTTCGAGGCGAAGCAGGCGACGAGGATGCGCTGCTCGGCCTTCGAGAAGATCTCCCGTAGCTCCCGCCCGACCACTGCCTCCGAGGGGGTGCGGCCCGGCCTCTCGGCGTTCGTGGAGTCGCCGAGCATGAGATCGACGCCCTGGCGGCCGACCTCGGCGAACCCCTGCAGGTCCGTCGTGCGGCCGTCGATCGGGGTGAGGTCGATCTTGAAGTCACTCGTGTGCAGGATCCGGCCGTGCGGGGTGTCCACCACGACCGAGATCGAATCCGGGATCGAATGAGAAACGGCAAGGAAGCGGCAGTCGAAGGGACCGATCCTGCGCGTGCCGGGGGCCTTGATCTCGATCATCTCAGCTTTGATGCCCGACTCGTCGAGGCGCTTCCGCGCCATGCCGAGCGTCAACGGAGTGCCATAGACCGCGACGTCGATGTCGCGCAGGAACCACGAGAGCGCGCCGACGTGATCCTCGTGCCCATGTGTCAGCACCACTCCGACGCACTGGTCCGCTCTCTCCTTCAGGTAGGAGAAATCCGGAAGAACGAGGTCGACCCCGAGCATCTCCTCGTTGGGGAAGGACAGCCCGGTGTCGATGACGAGGATCCGGCCGTCGGCCTCGATCGCCGTCATGTTGCGGCCCACCTCTCCAACACCGCCGAGGAAGATCACCCGGGCGGCATCGTGAGCGAGGACGTCACAGGAGGCCTGCCTCCTCGAGCGCCCCCCGGATCGACTCACGCTCGGAGGATGTGGCCGGCACCAACGGGAGCTGCGTCTCGCCGACCTCGAGGCCCAGAAAACGCAGGCGGTCTTCACGGGGATCGGGCTGGCGGTGAGAGTCATGATCGTCGACATCAGCGGGGTCAGCTCTATGAAGATCTTGCGAGAGGTGTCGGGGTCGCCCGCGCCCGGAAGATGTCCTTGATGCGAGTCCCCACCAGGTGCGAGCAAACTGAGACGATCCCCACGGCCCCCGCAGCTATGTGAGGCATCAGCAGGACGTCGTCGCCCGAGTAGATCTCGAAGTCGGTGTGACCGGCGGCGTCCATCTCGGCCCGCAGCTTGGCCGTCTCCGTAGCGTCTCCCACTGCGTCCTTGACCGCGACGACCCGCTCGTGCCCGGCCAGCTCGACCATCGTGGACCTCTCCACGCGGCGGCCGGTGCGGCCGGGGATGTCGTAGATCATGAGGGGCACGTCCGAGGCATCGGCGATCGCGCTGAAGTGCGCTAGAAGGCCGTTCTGCGGTGGCTTCGAGTAATAGGGCGTGACGACGAGACATGCGTCGGCGCCGAGCTCGACCGCCTCACGGGTGAGGCCGATGGATTCCCTCGTATCGAACGTCCCCGTCCCGGCTATGACGGTTGCCCGGTCCCCTACCTCGGCGATCACTGCCTCGAACAGGGCCAGCTTCTCCTCGTGCCCGAGCGTCGGCGACTCGCCGGTGGTGCCCGCGACGACGAGGCCGTCCGAGCCGTTCCCGACGAGATGAGCCGCGAGCGACCTCGCCCCCTTCAGATCGAGCTCACCCGAAGCATCGAATGGCGTGACCATCGCGGTTATGACCTGGCCGAACCTCGCGTTGCTCATGTCCACGTCCTCCTGTGTTGGCTGCAGGCCCTCACGCTACCCCCCCACCTCGGTTTGCATCCGCACACCCCGGGCGCGCTCTATGTCCTGACCGTCCGACACCAGCACCGAGTTGCCGGCCGGGCCCCTCACCTGGGGCACCTTGAACCTGAAAGTGATCGTCGTGTCCTCGCCCTCGGGGAGAGGGCCGAAGCGATATACGACACCGGCGGCGTCCACCCCGGCCGGCTCGGGCGTAACCGAGACGAGGGCTTTGTCCTTGCCCTCGGGGCCGCCCCTCGCGATCCGTGTCGGGAGTGGTTCGCCGGGGGCCGCAGGGCTCGACTGCAGGAAAGTCACGAGGAGGCTCGGGATGTCCCCCGGGCCTGGGTTCTCTATACGCAGCACCGCGTCCTGGACCGAGCCGGGCTCGGACGCGGCGGGGAAGGCGATCGAGGGGCGGGGGTATCCCTTGCCCGTCTCGGTGAGATTCTCGCCGCCCCCGGCGCATGAGACGAGGACGACACACAGGAGCAACGGCAACACCCGGCTCACAGGCCCAGGAGCCTCTCGAGCCCTACCGTCACTCCGGGGAGATCCGGAACCCGCTTCACGGCCAGCACGACCCCCGGCATGAACGAGGAGCGATCGAGTGAGTCGTGCCTGATCGTGAGGGTCTCGCCCTGCCCCCCGAAGATCACCTCCTGGTGAGCCACCGAGCCGGCCAAGCGCACCGAATGGATCGGCACCTCGGCCTCGTCGCCCCGCGCCTCCCGCATCATCCTCGCGGTGCGAAGGGCGGTGCCCGAGGGAGCGTCGAGCTTGTTCTCGTGATGGCGCTCGATGATCTCGGCCGAGTCGTATAGACCGGCGGCGAGAGCGCTGAAGCGCATCATGAGCACCGCGCCGAGAGCGAAGTTCGGAGCTACGAAAACGTTGGCCCGGCTTTCTGCGACCGAACCGATCTCCTGCAGGTCCTCGTCCGTCAGGCCGGTCGCGCCCACGACGCAATGGATCCCGTTGCGGACGCAAAAGAGGACGTTCTCCTTGACGCTCTGGGGGGTGGTGAACTCCACGGCGACCTCGGCCCCCGAGTCGGCGACCTCGTCGAGGAGATCGTCGCGGGTCAGCTCGGCAACGACCTCGAGCGCGGGATCGGCTCGGACGGCCGCGACCGTCGCGGACCCCATGCGGCCCCGGGCACCGAGAACTGCGACCTTCATCGAGCTACGCGGCGTAGCGGTCGAAGGCGCCCTCTTCGAAAGGCCCTACGACTGTGACGCGCGGGCTCCCCGAGCCGAAGACCATCTCGGCGACGCGCCTGATGTCGGTCATCTCGAGCCCGTCGATCTTGCCGATGAGCTCGTCGACGGAGAGGATCTCGCCGTTCGTCACCTGCTGCTTGCCGAGGCGGTTCATCCTGCTGCCGGGGTCTTCCGAAGAAAGGACCAGTGAGCCCTTGAGGTGTCCCTTGGCCCGCTCCAGCTCCGCGTCGGTGATGCCGTCGGCGAGTATGGAGCCGAACTCGCCCTGCACGATGTCCAGGACCGTCTCGGCGTTCTGAGGCGTCGTCCCCACGTAGACGGCGAACGAGCCCGTGTCGGCGAAGAGGGAGCGGTAAGAGTAGACGGCGTAGGCGAGCCCGCGCTTCTCCCTTACCTCCTGGAACAGACGGGACGACATGCCCCCGCCGAGCACCGTGTCGAGGAGCGCCAGCGCGTGCCTGTCTTCGTGGGCCCGGTGGATGCCCGGTCCCCCGAGGACGATGTGCGCCTGCTCCGTCGGCCGCTTGTGAACGCTCGCTCCACCTTTGGGAGCGGGAGCGTTGCCGGCCCGCAGGGTCTTGTGACCCGAGCGCTCCGAGAAAAGTTCGCCGACCTTGTCCACGAGCTGCGCGTGGTCGACGTTGCCGGCCGCCGCGACCACGAGGTTCGGGGCCGCGTAGCGATCGTGCCAGTAGCCGGCGACCTCGTCGCGCGTGACGGCCGCGATCGTCTCGTTGTACCCGAGGACCGGCCTGCCGAGAGCGTGACCTTCGTACATCGCCCTGTAGAACAGGTCGTGCACCAGCTCGTCGGGGGCGTCCTCGTGCATGGCGATCTCTTCGAGGATCACCTTGCGCTCGGACTCGAGCTCCTCGGGATCGATGGTCGAGTTGGTGATCATGTCCGACAGCACGTCGAGCGCCATCGGGAGGTCCTCATCGAGGACACGCGAGTAATAGCAAGTGAATTCCTTGCCGGTGAAGGCGTTGACGTCTCCACCCACCGCATCGAAAGCGTTCGCTATGTCCTTGGCGGAGCGCCTCGGAGTGCCCTTGAAGAGAAGGTGCTCGAGGAAATGAGAGGTGCCGGCGAGAGCATCGGGCTCGTCACGCGAGCCGACGTCGAACCAGAAGCCGGCGGAGACCGAGCGGACCTCCTGCATCCGCTCGGTCACCACGGTCACCCCCGAGTCGAGGGTGGTGCGCTCGAACTTCAAGTTAGAAGCCGCCGTCGTCCGGGCGAGGGGCGCGCTCCCTGCGGGGTGCGCCCTCTCTGTTGCCGCCGCCACGGGGGCCGCGGTCACCACCGCGTCCACGATCCCGGTCTCCGCCACGCCCACCGCGGTCTCCACCGTCACGGCGAGGCCTGTCGCCTCCGCCGCCGGAGCTCTTAGCCGCCTCGCGTGCCTCTTCGATCGTCTTGCCTTGTGCGACCTGACGATCGAGCCACGCGACGGGCGTTAGCGAGATGCGCCCCTGACGGTCGAGATCGGTGATCTCGACCTCGATCTGATCGCCGACGTTAACCACGTCCTCGACCCGCTCGATACGGGACTCACCGAGCTTGGAGATGTGCACGAGCCCATCACGTCCGGGAGAGATGTTGACGAACGCTCCGAACGCCATCGGCTTCACGACGGTGCCGAGGATCCGCTCGCCCACCTCGGGGATACGCGGGTTGGCGATCTCGTTCACGAGCTTGGCCGCCGCCTCGCCGGACTCCTGGTCGGCAGACCCGATCCGGATGGTGCCGTCGTCGTCGATGTCGATCTCGACGCCCGTCGTGGCGGTGATCATGTTGATGTTCTTGCCCTTCGGCCCGATGACCTCGCCGATCTTGTCGACCGGCACCTTGAGAGCGATGACCCGGGGCGCGAGCTCGGCAAGCTGCTCACGAGGAGTTGCGAGCTCCTTGTTCATCTCTCCGATGATGTGGAGACGAGCCTTCTTCGCAGCCATGAGGGCCTCACGAAGAACCTCTGCCGGGACGCCTGAGATCTTGGTGTCGAGCTGCAGGGCCGTGACCATCTCCTCGGTGCCTGCGACCTTGAAGTCCATGTCGCCGAAGGCGTCCTCGTCACCGAGGATGTCCGTGAGAGGAAGGAACTTGCCCTCTTCGGCGATGAGGCCCATGGCGACGCCGCCGACGTGCTTGCCGCCGCGGAGCGGGACACCGGCGTCCATGAGAGCGAGCGAGGAGCCGCAGACACTGGCCATCGAGGTGGAGCCGTTCGACGCCATGATCTCGGAAACGACCCTCAGCGCGTAGGGGAAGTCCTCGGCTGCGGGGACGACCGGAAGGATGGCCTTCTCGGCGAGAGCACCGTGACCGATGTCACGACGCTTCGGCCCCCGCATGAACCCCGCCTCTCCGACGGAGTAGGGCGGGAAGTTGTAGTGGTGCATGTAACGCTTGCGGTCCGTCTGCGAGAGGTCGTCGATCATCTGCTCCATGCGCTGCATGCCGAGCGTGGCGATCGAAAGAGCCTGGGTCTCGCCTCGGGTGAAGATCGCGGAGCCGTGGACGCGGGGGACTGCGCCGGTCTCGACCCAGATGGAGCGGACCTGGTCGACGGGCCTGCCGTCGAGACGAACGTTCTCATCGACGATGCGCTTGCGGACGAGCTTCTTCGTCAGCGCCCTGAGGGCGTTCTTCACGAGCGCGGCGTCCTCGGGTGAGTCAGGAGCCAGGCGGGCGACCATCTCCTGTGCGATCTCGCCCTCGCGCCCGCGCCTCTCGCTCTTCGTGGTGATGCGGATGGCCTCGGCCACGACGCCCTCGGCCTCGGCACGGACACGTTCGAAGATCTCGGGGGTGTAGTCCTCGATGAGCGGGAACTCTGTCCCCGGGCCGATCTCGCTCTTGGGCTTGCCGGCGAGCGATGCCAGCTCGCTCTGCAGCGAGATCGCCTCCGCGATCAAGGGCTTGGACGCCTCGATGCCGTCGGCGAGGAGCTCCTCGTCCGGTTTCTGAGCGCCGTCTTCGACGAGGTCGAACAGGTGCTCGGAGCCACCGGCCTCGATCATCATGATGTCGACCTCACCGGCCTCGTTCTTGCGGCCGGCTACGACCAACTCGATCGTTGCTCCCTGAAGGTCGTCGTGGGTCGGGTTCGGCACCCACGATCCGGCGATGTGGGCCATCCGGACGCACCCGACCGGGCCCTCGAAGGGCAGGTTCGAAAGCGACAGGGCCGCGGAAGCTGCGTTCACGGCGAGGATGTCCATCGGGTTGTCCTCGTCCACCGACAGGACGGTCACCACGACGTGGACCTCGTTGCGGAAACCATCCGGGAACGAAGGGCGCATCGGGCGGTCTATGAGGCGAGCGAGAAGCGTCGCCTTCTCCGAGGACTTGCCTTCACGACGGAAGAAGCCTCCGGGGATCTTGCCTGCGGCGTACATCCTCTCCTCGACGTCCACCGTCAAGGGGAAGAAGTCGGCGGCGCCCCTGGGCGCGGCCGAGGTTGCGGTGGCGAGCACCGTCGTGTCTCCTAGGGAGGCCATCACGGCCCCGTTGGCGAGAGCCGCAACGCGCCCCGCCTCCATCTTCATGACACCGTCGCCGATCTTGCGGTCGACGATCTTGGGTTCTGGCTTGTTCATTCGTTCTCCTCCTACGGTTGCGAGATGAGCGGCATCGGGCCGCGCCTCGTCGATCGGATGTTTCGGTGGAGGAGAACCAGGTCGGGCCGATTGTCAGTGGTAAGGCCGCCCGCTCAGTGACGGACTTGCAACTGATAACCGGCGATACCGAGCCGGGCTCTCCCCTGTTGCTACTGGGTGTCGGCGGCGGCTCCTTTCTTGCCGAGTGCTATCGGCGTAGTCCGAGCTTCGCGATGAGGCTGCGGTATCGCTCGATGTCCTCGCGCTTCAGGTAGTCGAGCAACCTGCGGCGGCGGCCCACCAGAAGTAGGAGACCGCGGCGGGAGTGGTGATCCTTGGGGTGGGTCCGTGCGTGCTCCGTGAGCTCGGCGATCCTCCGGGTCAACAGGGCGACCTGAACCTCGGGCGAGCCTGTGTCGCCCTCGCCCCGAGCGTTCTCGGAGATGATCTGCACCTTCTCGTCTTTCAGTAAAGCCATACGCGCGTGCCGTGATCCCCTTCTAGATGTCAGTCCCGCGGGTCGCAACGTTCGGCGACCCTCTGAGTTCGGCGACGCTGGCGGGTGCATGCGTTGCCAGGCCCGAAGGGCCAGTCCCAAGAGATGGAGACTAGCACAGGCGCCTACAGAACCACGAGGGTTCGGGTCCGCTCCACATCCCGCCCCATCTGCTCGACGAGAGCCTCCGCAGAGTCGAACTTCATCTCGTCTCGAAGACCGGCCCAGAACTCCACCCCTCAGCACTTGCCCGTAGAGGTCCGCGTCGAAGTCGAGGAGGTAAGCCTCGATCCTCGGCTCGCTGGTCCCTCCGAACGTGGGATTGACACCGACGTTGATCGCTGCCACCCGGGTCGGCCGGCCACATGGCAAACGCCCGCGTAGACACCCACCGGGGGCCGGGCCAGGCTCTTGTCGAAGGCGACGTTGGCAGTGGGATAGCCAAGGGACCTCCCCCGCCTGTCGCCGACGACGACCTCACCTTCGAGGTCGAAAGGCCGCCCGAGGAGGTCGCGGGCCGCCTCCATGTCCCCGTCCCGGACCAGGGCGCGGATGCGGCTGCTCGAGATCGGCTCGTCCCCCGCCGACTCGAGCCCCACCCCG
The DNA here is from genome assembly GCA_030448085.1 of Actinomycetota bacterium. The sequence goes on from JAUJNU010000004.1 coordinate 16,247, forward strand.
TGGACCACGAACCCCAGCTCCGATCCCATCTCGGTGAGGAGGGACACGTCGCCGCGCGCCCTGTGCCCGAAGCGCCAGTCGTGGCCGACGTAGATCGAGCGGGCGCCGAGGCCCTTCACGAGCACCTCGTTCACGAATTCCTCCGGCGACTTCTGCGAGAGCGCGTGGTCGAACGGGATGACCGCCAGCACGTCCACTCCGGTTGCCTGCAGCAGCTCAACTTGCTTGCGTTGGGGGGACGTAAGAAGAAGGGGGCCTTGTCCGGCCTCAGCGTGACCACCGGGTGCCGGTCCCAGGTGACAACGACGGAGGCCCACCCCTTCATCTGCGCCTCCCCATGGATCATCGAGATGAGAGCCCGGTGCCCGAGGTGCGCCGCCGTCGAAGGTCCCGATCGTTATGACCGAGCCGGCTCCAGGGGTGTCAGGGCCTCGAGCCCAACCAGTTTCTTCAAGTCGCGACCACCCTCTCCGGAACGAGCTTGTCGCTCTGCCTCCGGTAGACGCCGAGGAGCTTGCCGTCCCTCACGAGAGCCGCCAGGGCGTCCTGCTCGAGGTCCGTATCGAGCTCGAGCGAGCGCCCGTACGAGACCAGCCTCGCCGCTTCCTCATCCAGCTCGAGCCGGGGCATATCCCGGACGACGTCGGCCAGGGGACGAAGCGATGCATCGCTGGCCTGGTCCAGGGGGGTCGCGTCTTCGAGCCCCCAGCCCGCGGCCTCGGTCCGGCGCAAAGTGACCAGATGAGCGCCGCAACCGAGCCGCTCACCCAGGTCGTGGGCCAGGGTCCGGATGTAGGTGCCTCCGGAGCACTTCACTTCCAGGACTGCGGTTGCGGTCTCGGGTAAGTAGGAGCCGAGGGTGAGCTCGTACACCGTTACCGCCCGCGGCTCCCGGACCACGTCTTCACCACGGCGGGCCTTCTCGTAGAGACGTTCTCCCCCGACCCTGACCGCGGACACCATCGGCGGGATCTGCTCGATCGCACCGGTGAAGGCCGGCAGCGCGGCCTCGATGTCGGCTTGCGTCGCGGTGACGGGACGGGACTCGACCGGCTCGCCCGAGGCGTCCTGGGTCGTGGTCGACAAGCCGAGGCGTACCTCCGCCTCGTATCTCTTCGGTGAGGCCTGGGCGAACGAGAGGAAGCGGGTCGCCTTCCCCACCCCTAGCAGGAGGACGCCGGTGGCGTCGGGGTCGAGCGTGCCCCCATGACCTACCCGGCGCGTCTTCAGGCGCTTGCGGATCGCGTCCACCACGTCGTGCGAGGTCATCCCCGCCGGCTTGTCGATGACGAGGACCCCGTCCATCAGGAGCCGAGCTCCTTCACGATGTCGGCGACCGCAGCTTCCACGTCGGGGACCGTGAACCCGGCCGCGAGCTCGTGGCCGCCGCCGCCCCTAGCGCGGGCGATCTCCCCCACGCTGACGGGGCCTTTGGAGCGAAAGCTCGCCCGGAAGGTCCCGTCGAGCTGCTCCTTGAAGATGCCCGCGATGTCGGCGTCCTTCGTCGACCTCAGCAGATCGATCAGCTTGTCCGTGTCCTGCATCTCGACGCCCGTCGCCTCGAGGTCCTTGCGCAGCACCACGGAATAGATGAAACGCTCCTGGGGGAACATCTGCGCCCGGCCGAGCACGATGCCGACAAGCTGCAGGAAGCCGTACGGCGACGCCTCGAGGACGTGCTGGGCCACCTTCGTGTGATCGACCCCTATCTCGATCAGGTCGGCGGCGAGGCGCATCGTCGTCGGTGACGAGTTCCCGTACTGGAAGCTGCCGGTGTCGGTGAATATCCCCGTGTAGAGGCAGGTGGCGATGTCGGTGTCCAGGTTGACACCGAGGTCCCCCAGGACCCCGGCCACGAGTTCGGCCGTAGACGAGGCGGACGGCACGACGACGTTGATGGTCCCGAACTCGTCGTTGCCGGGATGGTGATCGAGGTTCACCAAGGTCGTCGTAGCCCGGGCCTTGTCCTCGAGGTCGCCCAGGCGATGGCCGGCCCCGCAGTCGACCGCGAGGAACAGGCTCGGCTCGGGGATGTCCTGCGGCAACGTCACGTCGTCGCTGCCGGGAAGGAACGTGTAGCCGTTAGGGACGCCCTTCGCGGCCCCCGGCCAGCTGTGCCATGTCTTCTTGCCCAGCTGCCTCAGCCCCAGGGACGCGCCGAAGAGAGCACCCAGAGCGTCCCCGTCCGGGTTCACGTGGCACGCGAGGGCGATCTCGTCGGCGTCCTTCAGCGCTTCGATCATCTGATCCCAATGGGGGGCGTCGAACCTCATTCGTGCTCCTCGGAGATCTGCCGGAACAGGCTCTCGATCCGCGCCGCTTCCTCGGCCCCCCTGTCGAGCTCGAAGGTGAGCTGCGGGAGGTACTTCATCCGTACCTGACGACCGATCTCGGTCCTAAGGAAGGGGGTCGCGCTGGCGAGGCCCTTCATCGTCTCCTCCTTCTCCTCGTCGGTGCCGAGGACACTCACGATCGCCCGCATGTTCCGGAGGTCGGGCGTCACCCTCACGGCGACGATCGTCACGAACCCGACGCGAGGGTCCTTGAGGTCGTGCACGAGGTCACCCAGCACCTCCCGGGCCAGCTTCGCCACCTTCTGGGTTCGCTGGCTCATAGGTCCTCTAGAGCGACTATCTGCGACTCGCGCCCGACCACCTCGGCGTCGACCGCGCTCAGGCGGACGATCGTTCTCTCCAGCTCGTCGAGGATGTCGCGGCAGTGGCCTGGACTTTCCGAGACACAGGAAACGCCGATCGCGCATCTCTGCCACAGGTCCTGATGGTCCACCTCCGCGATGGCCACCGGGAACTTCTTGCGGATCGTCTGCATCACCGACCTCAGGACCTGTCGCTTCGCCTTCAGCGACGCGCTCTCGGGGATGAATAGCTCGTATCGAGCGACGCCGATGAACATCCGGCGCTATCTAGCTACCTCTCTCACCTCGAACGCCTGGATCACGTCACCTTCCTTGATGTCCTGGAAGCCTTCGAGACCGATGCCGCACTCGAACCCGGCGGCGACCTCTCGCACGTCGTCCTTGAAGCGCCTCAGCGAACCGATGTTTGTCTCGTACACGACTGTCCCGTCGCGAACGAGCCTCGCCCTCGAGTTCCTTCGGATGAGGCCCTCGAGCACCATGCAACCTGCGATGACGCCGAGCCTTGGCACTCTGAAGGTCGCACGCACCTCGGCTTGGCCGAGCGCGGACTCCCGAAGCTCTGGACCGAGTAGGCCTCGGGCCGCGTTCTCGATGTCCTGGACGACCTGATAGATGATCCGGTAGGTGCGGATGTCGACGCCGGCTTCCTCGGCCATGTCTCTCGCCTGAGGTGTCGGGACGACGTTGAACCCGATGACGATCGCGTCGGAGGCCTGAGCCAGGGTGACGTCGTTCTCCGTGATCCCGCCGGCGCCGCGGCGCAGGATGTTGGTCCTGACCACCGACTGATCGAGCTTCATCAGCTGGTCGGCGATGGCCTCGACGGAACCTTGCGTGTCGGCCTTGATCAATAGGTTCAGCTCCGGGATCTCACCCTCGCGTGTGGCCGCGAGGAGAGACATGAGCGAGACGTTGCGGGACGCAACTAGCTCCGCCTCGCGTCGGTGATGAGCGCGATCGGTGGCGACGTCCTTGGCCTCGCGCTCGTCGTCCAGCGCACGGAACTCGTCCCCCGCTTGCGGGAGCGCCTGCCATCCCTGCACCTCGACCGGCTGGCCTGGGATCGCCGCTTCGACGTTGTTCCCGTTGTCGTCCTGCATCGCCCGGACCCGTCCCCAGGCGGCCCCCGCGATGAGTGCGTCGCCGGGATAGAGGGTGCCCCGCTTGACGAGCACCGTGGCAACCGGGCCGCGGCCCTTGTCGAGGTGCGCTTCGATCACCACTCCTCTGGCGAAAGCGTTGGCATTCGCCTTGAGGTCGAGCTGAACGTCGGCGTTCAGGACGATCATCTCGAGCAAACCGTCCAGGTTCGTTGGCTGCTTGGCGGACAGGTCGACGAAGATCGTGTCGCCCCCCCACTCCTCTGGCACGAGCCCGCGATCGGACAGCTGCTGACGCACCCGCATCGGGTCCGACTCCGGTTTGTCGATCTTGTTCACCGCGACGATGATCGGGACGTTCGCGGCCTTGGCATGGTCCAGCGCCTCGAGCGTCTGAGGCATCACGCCGTCATCGGCGGCGACGACCAGGATGGCGATGTCCGTTGCCCTGGGCCCCCGGGCGCGCATGGCGGTGAAGGCCTCGTGACCGGGCGTGTCGATGAACGTGATGTCCCTGTCGTTGACGTTGATCTGGTAGGCGCCGATGTGCTGGTGATACCCCCGCTTCGCCGCCGGCGACGTCCGTGCGACGGATCGCATCGAGGATCGCGGTCTTGCCGTGGTCGACGTGCCCCATGACCGTCACGACCGGCGGACGCTGGATGTACTCCGCGTCCTCCTCGGCCTCGTCCCCGTCGTCCTCGACCTCTTCCTCCGTCGGGTCGATCACCTGAGCCGAGATGCCGAACTCGTCGGCCACCAGCAGGACCGCCTCGTCGCTCATCGACTGAGTGACGGTCACCATCTCGCCGAGCCCGATCAGGACCTTCACGATCTCTGCGGGAGAGCGGTCGACCTTCTCGGCGAAGTCCTTGACCGTGATCCCCCTGTGCACCTTGACCGTCTCGGCAGCCTCGGTGGCCGGAGCCTCCTCGGCTACATCGGGCTCGGCGTTGGCCTTGGCCTTGGCCTTGGCTGCGGGCGCAGCCTCGGGGGCCGGAGCCGCCTTCGGTGCCGGGGCCGGCTTGGAGGGGGCGGGTTTGGGGGCGGGTTTCGGTGCGGCCTTCGGGGCAGCAGGCGCGCTCTTCGCAGGCACCGCTTTCGCGGCGGGCGCGGGCTTAGCCGTCGCCGGGCCGGCCCCCTTGCCCTCCGAACGTCCCTTGGATGGTGGCGGGGACTTCTTCGCGTCTGCGGGCTTGGACTTAGCTGCGGGAGCCGCCTTGGCAGCCGGAGCCTTCGCGGCCTTCGACGCAGCGGCCTTGGCTGGGGATGCGGATCCATTCGAGAGCTCGGAGCGGACGCGGTCGGCCACCGCCTCCTCCACGGTCGAGGCGTGACTCTTCACCGGCTGACCGATCTTCTCGAGGTGACCCAGCACCTCTTTGGAGGTCAGGCCCAGCTCTTTGGCTATCTCGTGAACCCTAGGCTTCGCCATCGTTCCCTTCCGTTGCTGCCACTAGTCCTTCTCTCGGCCTCCGCCGCTCGGTCCCTGCCGTTCGCTGAAAACCTCCAGCTCCGACCTCAGGGCCTCCGGCAGAGGCCCCTCGAGCTTCAAGGTCTTCCCGAGGCTTCCTCGCAAGGCCCTCGCGACACACGCTCGGTCCCTGCAGAGGTAGGCGCCCCGGCCCGGAGACCTGCTGCCGGTGCCGTCATCCAGGGACACCTCTCCGGTGGAGCTTCGCGCCACCCGCATCAACTCAGACTGCGGGCGCCTCGTCCTGCAACCGGCACACGTGCGAATGGGGCCGGACCCAATCTTTCCATACGTTGCCGGCATAGCCTTTGTCCTCGTCAGGCCCCTTCCGCCCCGGAAACGGCGCCCTCGGGGGCCGGCTCTGCGTCCTTCCTCATCTGTGACTCCGACTTGATGTCAACCCGCAGCCCCGTGAGCCGGGCGGCGAGCCTCGCGTTCTGACCTTCCTTGCCGATCGCCAGGGAGAGCTGGTAATCGGGAACGATCACGAGAGCGGTGTCGCCGTCCTCCTGTATCCGGACCTCTTTGACCTTGGCCGGTGACAAAGCGTTCGCCACAAACTCCGCCATGTCATCGGACGCCTTGATGATGTCGATCTTCTCGCCGCGGAGCTCGTTCATGACCATGCGAACGCGCGCTCCCTTGGACCCGACACAGGCGCCCACGGGGTCGACGTTCCTGTCGTTCGAGATGACGGCGATCTTCGACCGGTGCCCCGGCTCCCGGGCGACCGCCCTGATGTCGACCACGCGGTCCATGATCTCGGGGACCTCGAGCTCGAACAGGCGTTTGATCAATCCGGGATGGGTCCTGGACACGATGATCTGCGGGCCCCTCGCGGACTTACGCACCTCGACGATGTACGCCTTCAGGCGTGCGCCGTGCTCGTACCGCTCGTGAGGGATCTGCTCGGAGGGAGGCATCAGGGCCTCCGTCTTGCCGAGGTCGAGGATCGTGTAGCGGTGATCCTGCTGCTGCACGATCCCGGTGACGATGTCGCCCTCGCGCCCGGCGTACTCGCCGAACGTGATGTCTCTTTCGGCCTCGCGCAGGCGCTGGAGGATGACCTGCTTCGCGGTCTGGGCAGCGATCCGTCCGAAGTCGGCGGGGGTGTCCTCCCACTCCTTCAGGATCCTGACCTCTTCGGTCTCGGGGTCTATCTCGACATCCTGGGCAAAAACCTGGACATCGCCGGACTCGTGATCGACGACCGCTCTCGCCTGCCTCGTCTCGTCTGCGCCCGTCACCTTGAGGTAAGCGGAGGCCAAGGCCCGCTCCAGCGCCTCGACAACGGTGTCGAAGGAGATGCCACGCTCCCGCTCGAGCTCGCGCAACGAGTCCATGGGGATCTTCATCTGGTCTCCTTCCTTTCTCTCGAGTTCCTCATCGTTGCCTCGGTTACCACTCGAAGACCGTCCGGGCCGTCTTGATCGCGCCGTAGGGCACCAGCACCTCGCCCCCACCCGCCTCGATCGCTACCTCGTCATCCTTCGCTTCGCGGATAAGGCCATCGACCCGATGGCTCTCGCCCACGAGGGGGGTCTTCGTCTTGACCATCACCTTCTTGCCCAGCGACAGCCTGAAATGCTCCGGGGACTTGAGGTTCCGCTCCAAGCCCGGGGAGGACACCTCGAGCGTGTACCTGCCCTGCAAGAGGTCGTGCAGGTCGAGCGCCCGAGAAAGCTCCTCGGACACCTCCGCGATCGTGTCGAGGTTGATGCCGCCGTCGGCGTCCACCAGAACCCTCACGATGGCCCGCCCGGGTGCTCCGGCGAGCTCGACGTCCCAGAGGCGGAGAGACCTGCGCGACACGACCGCCTCGGCGAGGTTCCTCACCTCCTCGACCGCGCTCATGCCCCTCCTCCGTGGCCCCCGTAACAGGCCGCTCAACAATGAAGCCCCTCCGGGAGGGGCCTCGGCGTTTCTCTAGTCCGCGAAAGTTCCCTGCCCGAACTCGCAGAAATGCCTGCTCAGGCTGCTCCGGAAGGGTACCACAGGGCGAAACCCAGCGGCCCTCGGACGAGGGTAGATTGGCGGGTCACGACCCAGCTACGAAAAGGAGAACCACCATGGCCAAGAGAGGCCGCAAGCGCAGGGCCCGCAAGAAGAACAAGGCGAACCACGGCAAGCGCCCGAACGCCTAGCTAGTTCCCTCCGGGGGGCGACATCCCTATAGACATGAGCGGCGCCTCTCGACGCGCTGCCCCTTTGAGGATCTTCACCTCCCCGTCTGCAAGGGCCCCCGAGGCACGGATCTCCGCCGCGACCCGCTCGGCCTCCTGAAGGAGCGCCTCCACGAGCTTGTCGTGGGGGACCCAGCCGATCTGCTTCCCCTTCGAGAAGAGAAGTCCCCTGCCGGGCCCGGCAGCGATCCCGATGTCGGCGTCCTTGGCCTCGCCCGGGCCGTTCACCTCGCACCCCATGACCGCGATCTGCATCGGCGGCAGGTCCATCTTCTCGATCGCCGCCTCGACCTCGTTCGCGAGAGCAAAGACATCTAGCTCGGCCCGGCCACAAGAGGGACAAGCAACGAAATCGAAGGAGTCCTGGCGGATCCCCAACGATTGGAGGATCTGCTTGCCGACCTTGACCTCTTCGACCGGGTCTGCAGTCAGCGAGACCCTGAGGGTGTCTCCGATGCCCTCCGCCAGAAGCGTGCCTATCCCGATGGCGGACTTGACGACGCCCTGCTTCGGGGTGCCGGCCTCGGTCACCCCGAGATGGAGCGGCACGTCGGTCTTAGCGGCCAGCTTGCGGTAGGCGTCGATCATCTCCGCGACGTTCTGATGCTTCACCGACACCTTGATGTCGCGGAAGCCGTGCTCCTCTAAGAGCCCGATCTCGTAAAGGGCGCTCTCGACGAGGGCATCGGCGGTCGGGCGGCCGTATTTCTCCACGAGCTTCTTGTCGAGCGAGCCTGCGTTGACCCCGATGCGGATCGGGATGCCCCGCTGCTTGGCCGCGTCGGCGACCTCCTTGATGTGCTTGGGGTTCCGCATGTTGCCGGGGTTCAGCCGGAGCCTGTGGACGCCCGCCTCGATGGCCATCATCGCCAGGCGAACCGAGAAATGGATGTCGGCGATGATCGGCACGCCGCCCTCCTTGGCGATGATCGGCAGAGCCTTCGCATCGCCCTCGTGCGGGACCGCCACCCGCACGATGTCGGCGCCCTGGGTCGCCAGCTCGTGGACCTGGATGAGGGTCGCTTGCACGTCGTCGGTCTTCGTGGTGGTCATGGACTGGATCGAGATGGGCGCATCGCCCCCGACCGCCACCCGGCCGACCTTCACCTGCCGGGTCTTACGTCTCTCGTACATCTAGAAGCCAACGACCGGGCGCGCCAGGTCCAGATAAAGCACGGCGACGAAGAGGACAACGAAGAAAGCTATGACCGCAGCAGCGACGGGGATCAGCTTACGGACGTCGACCGGCTTCCGGGTTATCGCTTCCCAACCGATCACCGCGAGGTGTCCACCGTCGAGGGGGGCAGCGGCAAGAGGTTCATGATGCCGACGAAGATGGTGAACCCGACGATCAGAGCCACCCGCCCCAGATTGTCCGCGCCACTCGCGATCCGCCCAGCCCCCACGATTCCGAGAGGCCCCTCGTCGAGCTGACGCTCACCCGTTCCTGTTAACGCAGTCCACAGCTCCCCCCCGAAGATCATCTCGAAGGTTTGGCCGATGCCGACGACCGATCTCTTCGTGGTGTCCCACGTGAAATATGCCGCTTCTCCCAGGGCACCCGCGACGCTGGGTCGTACCATCACCTCGGTGGGCGAGACACCCAAGAATCCAGCGACCTCCTCGCCCTCCGCGGCCTCGCGCGACAGCTCCTCGCCGGGTGGCGCGTACACCACTGGCTCGCCTTCAGGGCTGAATATGACGGTGCCAAGCGTCGGTTCGATCTCGATCACCTGCCCGGCTCGGTCCACCGTCAGCGACACCGTCTTTCCGCCATTCGCGCTGAGGTACTCACGGATCTCCAGCCAATCATCCGTCCTCTTGCCGTCGTAGCCGATGATCTTGTCTCCCTCGATGATCCCGGCCTCGACGGCAGCCGTAGTAACGCCATCGATCTGCTGAGAAACACCTCCGAGCGTGGTCGACAACTCAGGGAGGCCTATGGTGAGAAAGCTCCCGAAGAGGATCAAGAACGCGACGATGAAATGCGTGCCCGAGCCGGCCACGATCACCAGCGCGCGCTGCCACCTCGGCTTGGCCGAATAGGCGCGGTGACGGTCCTCGGGAGCGACCTCCTCGTAGGGGTTCATCCCGATGATCTTCACGAAGCCCCCAAGGGGCAGGGCCTTGATCCCGTACTCCGTCTCGCCCCTCTTGAAGGACCAGATCGTCGGCCCGAAGCCGAGGAAGTACTGGGTCGCCTTGAAGCCGAACGCCTTGGCAACCAGGAAGTGACCGCCCTCGTGGATCATCACGACCACGAGGATCGCGACGATGAAGATGATCAACCCTGAGTTCACGCGTTCTCCGCCTCTCTGGTCACCCGGGCACCGATCTTCTCTTCGGCCTTCCGGCGCGCCCAGGAGTCAACCTCAAGAACGATATCGAGGCTCGAGGCATTCCTGGGTTGGTGGTCGTCCAGCACCGCCGTCACCACCTGTGTGATCCCCTCGAAGGAGAGCCCTCCATCGAGGAACGCCGCCACCGCGATCTCGTTGGCCGCGTTCAGGACGGCGGGGTACGTGCGGCCTTGACTCCCTGCCTTGCGGGCGAGGCCCAGCGCGGGGAACCGCTCGTGATCGACCTCCTCGAACTCGAGCGTGCCGAGCTTCGCCAGGTCGAGGCGCTCGTTGGGGGGGCCGAGCCTGGCGGGGTGGGCCAGGGCCGCCGCGATGGCTAGCCGCATGTCGGCTGGGCCCGCCTGCATCAGCATCGACCCATCCTGCAGCTCGACGATCGCGTGGACCGAGCTCTGCGGGTGCACGAGCACGTCGATCTGCTCGTAGGGGAAGCCGAACAGGTAGTGGGCCTCGATGACCTCGAGCCCCTTGTTCATCAGGGTGGCGGAGTCCGTGGTGATCTTCCGGCCCATGCTCCATGTCGGATGGGCGAGGGCCTCGTCCGGAGTCACGTTCGATAGGTCCCTGCGGGTGCGGAAGGGGCCGCCGGAGGCGGTGATGATCACGCGTTGGATCTCGTCCCTGTCGCAGCCTTCGAGACATTGGGCGAGGGCCGCATGCTCCGAGTCGACCGGAAGGATCTTGGCTCCGGTCTTTGCGGCGGCGGCCAGGCACAAGTCTCCCCCCGCCACGAGGCTCTCCTTGTTGGCGAGGGCGAGATCGTGGCCGGCCTCGAGCGCGGCCAGGGACGCGCGGAGTCCCGCGGCCCCCACGACTGCATTGAGGACGATGTCGGCATCGGGGGCCGCAGCCAGCTCCACGGCGGCATCAGACCCGAGCCCGATGCGCTCCACGCCCAGCTCGGCCGCCTGTCGGACCAGGCCTTCTCCATCCGTGCCGGCGACGAGACCGACGCACGTGAACAGCTCGGGATGAGCCTCGATCACGTCCACGGCCTGGCGGCCGATGGACCCGGTCGAGCCCAGGATGACGACGCGGCGGAGCCTGTTCTCAGTCACAGAGCCAGTGTATGAGCGGGCCGCCGCTACCCGTCGGTGCTCGGATAGAGGCGGCTATCATCCACTCTTTTTCTTGACTGGCGAACATATGTTCGTATACCATGAGAGGCATGAGCTCGCGGATTTCGGAGATGGAAAGCGAACGACGGACGGAGGCGCTTCGGAGGCTCGATGACAGGCACCGCGCCCGTTCGCTGGCCGACCGCGAGTGGCTCCAGAGCCTCGTCGAGGTCGACCGCCTCGGGGTCTGGGAAGGACAAGAGATCCGCTCCATGCCGCAGTGGGTATCGGCCCGCTTCGGGATCTCGAACTGGCAGGCACGCAAGCACATAGAGGCTGCCTACGCCATAGAGCGCCTGCCGCTGATCGGAGCGGCCCTCGCCTCGGGAACCCTGTCTCTCGACAAGACGGTCGAGCTGACCCGCTTCGCCGCCCCCGAAACCGAGAAGACGCTCCTTCGCTGGGCCCTTACCGTCAGCCCCGCCACGATCAGGCGCAGGGCAGACTCCGAGCAGAAGCCCAAAGACGAGGCGCGCGAGGCAGAAGCCGACCGCTACCTCCGCTATTGGGTTCAGGACTCGGGATGTCTCGCGATAGAAGGCTTGCTTCCTCCTGTTGAGGGAGCCAAGGTGAAGAGTGCGATCGATCGCCTCGCGTCCCAGCTCCCGAAGATGCCCGACGGAGCCGTGCGAGGAGTCCACGCTCGAGCAGAGGCGGGCGGACGCCTTGGCCGTGATGGCCTCTGCGCAGATCGCCGCCGACTCGGACCCCGACAGAGCGACCGTCGTCATGCACTCGAGCTACGCCGACCTCATCTCGGGGACCTTCGGCTCCGAGCTCGAGGGCGGGGCGCCGCTCCATCCCGACACCGCCCTCCCTCGCCTGCGACTGCAGGACCCAGCACGTGACCGAGCACCCCGGCGGTATCTATGAGACCGACCGGGTCACCCGCAGCGCCCCCGCTGGGTGAGGCACCTCGTGATGGAGCGCAGCAAGGGGGCCTGTGCCTTCCCCGGCTGCGAGGCTCGCTCCTTCCTCCAGTGCCACCACATCACGCACTGGGTCTGGGGCGGCAAGACCATCGTCGTGAACCTGGTGGCCCTCTGCCACCTCCACCACAAGCTGGTGCACGAGCACGCTGGAGCGTCGTCCTCGAGGATGACGCGGCCGTTTTCTTCCGACCGAGCGGGCGGCGCTACGAGCCCGGGCCCCCCAGGGCCGGCGAGCTCGTCGAGGTCGATCCCAAAGAGTTGTGGAGACAGGCGCTCCCTCCCGAAGGATCGCTGGAAGACAGGTTCGGTGTCCCCAACTTCGCGGTGAACGACCTGGTGGAGGAACGAGCCCGGGAGCTCTACCTGGTCTCTGAGGACCTCGCCTCGGTCTGACCCCGCTCGGCCCACCCCTTTTCGCACCCTCCACCACCAACAAGCACACTCCAAGACCTGCCCCCTACGCCCTGGGTCGTTCCGCTAGACTGCGGCCTTCATGGGGGACAAACCGGGCGGTGTAGCCCTTGTCGAGATCGATGGCGTCCACAAGAGCTTCGGGTCGAACCAGGTCCTGAAGGGGATCGACCTGAACGTGGCTCGGGGCGAGGCCATAGTTATCGCCGGCCCCTCTGGTTCGGGCAAGTCCACCCTCCTCCGTCTTATGAACGGGCTCGAGAAGGCCGACACGGGCGACGTCCGTTTCGACGGCAAGTCGATGACGAAGGCTCGCAAGGAGATCTACGGGTACCGAGCGAACATCGGGATGGTCTTCCAGCAGTTCAACCTCTTCCCCCATAAGACCGTTGTCGAGAACGTGATGCTCGGCCCGGTTGAAGTGAAGAACGTGGGGCGCAAGGAGTCGAAGGAAAGGGCGATGCAGCTCCTCGAGCGGGTTGGGATCGCCGAGAAGGCAGACCACTCTCCTCCGGACCTTTCTGGTGGACAGCAGCAGCGAGTCGCCATAGCAAGAGCGCTCGCCATGGACCCGAAGCTGATGCTCTTCGACGAGCCAACCTCGGCCCTCGACCCCGAGATGATCCGGGAAGTCCTCGACGTGATGAGGGACCTCGCCCGCGACGGGATGACTATGGTCGTCGTCACGCACGAGATGGGGTTCGCCCGGGAGGTATGCGACCGCATCGTCTTCATCGACGAAGGCGTGATCGTCGAGGAAGGGCCGCCGAAGGAGTTCTTCGAGAACGCACAGAGCCAGAGAGCGAAAGACTTCGTAGACAAGATCCTGCACCACTGACTCGACGGAGCAAGGGGCCGCACGAACGGTCCAGAAAGGGGGAAACATGGAAAGAAGCAAGCGTTGGAGGACCCTGCTGGCGCTGCTGGCGGTCTTCGCACTCCTAGGCGCTGCGTGTGGCGACGACGGGGGCGGGGAGACCGAGCCCGGCGGGGACAGCGGCATCGAAGCCGAGACCGAGTTCCCAGAGGGCTCGACCATGGCCGAGATCAAGGCCGCCGGGAAGTTCGTCGTGGGGGTCAAGTACGACGTTCCGCCGTTCGGCTTCAAGGACCCCGACTCGGGCGAGGTGAAGGGCTTCGACGTCGACATCGCGCAGGCTGTAGCCGACAAGCTCGGTGTTCCGCTAGAGCTCAAGGAAGCGATCTCCGACAACCGCATCCCCTTCCTGAAGGACGGGACAGTCGACATGATCGCCTCGACCATGACGATCACCACGGACAGAGATGCTGAGATCGACTTCTCGAGGCCCTACTTCATCGCGCACGGACGCGTGCTCGTCCCCGGCGACTCCGACGTCACCGGCATCGAGGACCTCGGCGGCAAGACCGTTTGCACGGCGACGGGCTCGACTTACGCTGAGGAAGTTCCCAAGCAGGCCCCCGACGCCAAGATCAAGCTGGTCGACGCGTACTCCGAATGTTTCGAGCTGATCCAGAACGGAGCTGTCGACGCGGTCTCCACAGACGACGTGATCCTCACCGGGATGATCATCCAGGACGACTCGCTGAAGCTCGTGGGTGAGGAGATCACCGAGGAGCCATACGGCCTCGGCCTGCCCGAGGGTGACAAGGACATGCAGGAGTTCGTGGACGGCGTGCTCGGCGAGATCTACGAGAGCGGACGTTGGACCGAGATCTACGACGAGTGGGTTGGGCAGTACACCGACACAGAAGGTGAAGAGCCCCCGACCAAGACGCTCGAAGAGGCTCTCCAGCGACCGTCCCTGCGAAGAGTTCTGCTAGCCAACACCAGCCTCGAGTCTTAGGAGACATCTGTGACGGAGCTCTGGGGAGTGCTTACGCGGCACTTCCCGGAGTTCCGCACGGGGTTCCTCGTAACGCTGCAACTGGTCTCGATCTCGTTCGTCATCGCCGTGGGGTCGGGATCCTCATCGCCGGCCTGCGCGTGGCCCCCAACCGCTGGATCCGGACCCTTGGGGCGATCTACGTCGAGCTTCCGGAACGTCCCACTTCTGGTGCTCATCATCATGTCCTACGCAGGGCTGCGCCGGTCTGGGGTCGAGATCGGTCCCTTCGTCGCCGGCACAGCCAGCCTCGGGCTCTACACCGCGGCCTACGTCGCGGAATCGGTGCGGTCGGGCGTCTTCGCCGTGGGGCAGGGCAGATCGACGCGGCCCTCTCGCTCGGGTTCACCTACTCGCAGGCCCTCCGGAGGGTCGTGCTGCCTCAGGCAGTGAGGACGGTCATCCCTCCGCTCGGGAGTCTCATCATCGCCATGATCAAGAACTCCGCGGTGATCGGCGAGCTTGGGCCTGGCGAGGACATCCTCAAGAAGGCAAGGGTGATCAACTCCGAGACGTTGAAGACGAACGAGGCCTTCTTCTGGGCCGCCGTCGGCTACCTCATCCTCACGATCCACCACGACGCTGGTTTCCGCGCCCTCGAACGCCGCTTGGCGATCAGGAGATGAAGGCCGAATGACCTATCTCTTCGACCCCGACAACTGGAAGTGGCTCGGCGCCGGACGAAACCTGGTGTTCATCCTCGAGGGCTTCCTCGTGAACCTCGAGATCGCCGCCATCGCGATGCTGCTGTCTTTGATCATCGGTCTGGTGCTTGCGCTCCTCAGGGTCTCCAAGAACCGGCTCGTCGGGATGGCCGGGGTCTGGATCGACGTGTGGCGGAATCTCCCCCTGATCCTCATCATCCTTTACCTGTTCCTGGTGCTACCCCAGGGCATCAAGGAGAGCTGGGAGAAGTACGTTCCCCCGTTCTTCCCCGAGGCCTTCCAGAGCGGTGCGATCCTCGCCGCGATCTTTGGCCTGACGCTCTACAACTCCGCGGTCATCGCCGAGATCATGAGGGCGGGCATCCAGTCCCTGGAGCGGGGGCAGGGTGAGGCGGCTGCGGCACTGGGGCTCCCCTACCGCAAAGCGATGCGCTTGATCATCCTGCCGCAGGGTTTGCGCCGCATGGTGCCTGCCACGGTCTCGCAGCTGATCACCCTCAACAAGGACACGACCCTCGTGAGCATCATCGCCATCCAGGAGGCCCTCCGGCACGCCCGCATCGTGACGAACACGAGCGGAAGCCCCCTTCACGGGCACGGGGGGGGGGGTCGACGCCCCGCTATTACGTCTTCATCGTGGTGGGCGCGATGTTCGCATCGCGGTCAATCTCCTCCTCTCCCGGCTGTCGACGAGGCTCGAGATCGGCAGCGCCAGAAGACGGGCATCGAGGTAGAGAACGTGACCGGGCTCGAGGACCCAGGTGGGCCGGACCTCCCTAGAAGACCACCAGCTTGAGGTAGAGAACGCGGCCGGAGCGCAGAAGACGATCGCGTCCGGGCGATCGAGGAACCCGCCGTGGCCCGGCAAGAGGCGGCCGGAGTCCTTCACACCCCGGCTCCCGCTTGACAAGGGACTCGGCCAGGTCCCCCACCGGGCGAAGAGGCTGCTGATGGCCGCGAGGCCGAGGCCCTCGGCTATCGAGAGATCGAGCAGAAGGACCCCGAACAGGACGCCCCGAGGGGCGCGGCGAGGAGCGCCGCCGGCGAAGCCCTCCCAGGACTTCGCCGGAGAGATCGAAGGAGCCATCTTGTGCTTGCCGAACCTCGTGCCGACGAAGTAAGCCCCGATGTCATCGAGGGCCGTGATCAGGATGTAAGCCGTGAGGAGCAAGGCCCCGTCCTCGCTCAGCGTAAGGATCGAGACCGCTCCCGCTCCTCCTCCGCCGATCCACACGACGGCCAGCAGCATCCATCCGGCGTCGCCTGCGGCGGTGGGTCCCCGGCCCGGCCTCATCGACAAGAGGAACGAGCCGTACGCGGTGATCGCGATGATCCCGACCAGGAGCTCGGGGCTCTCCGGGAAGTGATAGGCGATGAACATCATGCCGATCCCGCAGGCGAGGGCGAACGGCACGCTCACCCGGTGGCCGGTGTGGCTGAGGACGTCCAGCAGCTCGAACAGCGCAGTGCCCACGACAGCAAGAGCGAGATAGAAGAAGCCGCCGGGGCCGAGGATGTTGAAGATGACGATCAGGCCGAGGAGCACGAGGGCCGTGATCACGGCTTGCGCGAGTGACCTGCCGGGTCCGGGATCCGATGCCTGGGGGGAGGTGGGAGGGGGCGGGGCGGGCGGGGAACCGGAAGGTGAGGCGGCCGGGGGTGGGGCGTCTACCTCGGACACAGGAGTAGCCCTAGACCTCTGAGAGCTCTGATTCCTTGCGCTTCAGGTTGTCATCCACCTCGCCGACGTACTTGTCGGTGAGCTTCTGGAGTGTCCCCTCGGCGCCCCGCTCCTCGTCCTCTGGAAGGATGCCCTCCTTCTTCATGCGCTCGAGCTCCTGCTTCGCGTGCCGGCGAACCGCCCGCACCGCCACGCGGCCCTCCTCCGCCCGGGTGTGGGCCACCTTCGTGAGCTCCTTGCGGCGATCCTGGGTGAGCTCGGGGAAAACGAGGCGGACGACGGACCCGTCGTTGTTGGGGGTGATGCCCAGGTCGGAGGCAAGGATCGCCTTCTCGATGCCCGAGATGGAGTTCGGGTCGTAAGGCGCTATCACTATGAGGCGAGGCTCCGGCACGGACATGTTGGCCACCTGGTTGAGCGGCGTCTGGGTGCCGTAGTAGTCGACCGTGATGCGATTGAGAGAGGTCGGCGTAGCCCGCCCGGTCCGGATCGAGGCGAGCTCGTCCCGGTTCACGGCGACCGCCTTCTTCATCTTCTCTTCAGCATCACGAAGAACGGATTGCTTGTCCTCGGCCACTTGTCCTCGCCTCCTACTCGTCTCCGCCCGCGTGGACCAGCGTCCCCACGTCTTCGCCGGAGAGGATACGCATGATGTTGCCCTGCTTCAGGTTGAAGACCACGATGGGCAGCCTGTTGTCCATGCACAGGCTGATCGCCGTCGAGTCCATCACCTTCAGCCCCTGCTTCAACACGTCTATGTATGGGAGGGTCGAGTACATCTTCGCCTCCGGGTTCACCAGCGGGTCCGAGTCGTACACGCCGTCGACACGCGTCCCCTTGAGGATCGCCTCCGCACCTATCTCGAGCGCCCTCAGCGCGGCAGTGGTGTCGGTCGAGAAGTAGGGGTTGCCAGTGCCTCCGGCGAAGATCACGACCCGCCCCTTCTCGAGGTGGCGGATCGCCCGCCGGCGGATGTAGGGCTCGGCCAGCTCCTGCATCCAGATGGCCGTCTGCACCCGCGTCTGGACGCCCTCCTTCTCCAGCGCGTCCTGCATCGCGAGCGCGTTGATGACCGTCGAGAGCATCCCCATGTAATCCGCAGTGGTGCGGTCGGTGCCTCGAGCCGAAGCCGAGAGGCCACGAACGATGTTCCCGCCCCCGATCACGAGGGCAAGCTGGGTACCGAGGGTCCTCGCCTCGGCTATCTGGCGCGCTATTGACGCGACGATGCGCGGGTCGATCCCGAAGCCGTGCTGCTTATCGGCGAACGCCTCGCCGGACAGCTTCAAAAGGACGCGCTTGTACCTCGCTCCGCTCGAGACTCCATTGGCTTCAGCCATCGAGCGCTAGGAGCCCTCGCCGACCCTGATGCGGGTGAAACGGCCGATCGAGACGTTCTCGCCCATGTTCGTGCGAGCCTCGTCGATCAGCACCTTGATGGTCTTGGACTTGTCCTGGATCCACTCCTGGTCGAGGAGCACGTTGTCCTTGTAGAAGGCCTCGAGCTTGCCGGCGACGATCTTGTCGATGACCTGCTCCGGCTTCCCCGAGTCCTTCGCCTGCTTCGCGTAGATCGCAGACTCCTCGTCGAGAACGTTCTGCGGGACCTCGTCCCTGTCCTTCCAGGAAGGGTCGGAGAAGGAGATGTGCATCGCGATGTCCTTGGCCAGCCGCTCGAACCGCTCTGTCTTGGCGACGAAGTCGGTCTCGCAGTTCAGCTCGAGCAACACCCCCAGCTTCGAGGGGTAGTCGGGCTGTGGCTTGTGCATGTAGGCGTAGACGATGCCCTCGCTGGCGGCGCGGGCCGATCTCTTCGCGGCGTCGGCCAGCCCCTTCTCGCGAAGGAGCCTCATCGCCGCGTCGAGGTCCCCGCCGGACTCCGTGAGGGCCTTCTTGCAGTCCATCATCCCGGCGCCGGTCGCGTCCCGCAGCACCTTTACATCTTTAGCGCTTATGTCTGCCATGTGCTCGCCTTTCGTCTCTCTAGCTGTCTTCAGGCTTTGGCGAAGGATGCGAAGAGTCGCCGGGCTCGTCCTTCACCGGCTCGGGCTTCGGATCGGGCGTCGTCGAGGTCCCGGGGTCGCCTGCAGCCGGGTCCGGCGTGGGAGTGGTCGAATCGAGCGTGCGGGTCTCGCCGCCCTTCTCCTCCGCCGCCATCTCCGCCTCGAGCTGAAGCTCCCACTCTGCCTTCGGCTCCGCCGCGGCTCCCGGAAGCACGTCCTCGGGGGCCGCTGCCGACTCGGCCGCGGGCTGGGCGTTCGGGTCCGGCGGCCTCATCGAACGGCCCTCGATCACGGCGTCCGCGACGATCCTCGTGAGGAGGGCGCCCGAGCGGATCGCGTCGTCGTTGCCGGGGATCCCGTAATCGGCATCGTCCGGATCGCTGTTCGTATCCAGCACCGCCACGACGGGGATGCCGAGCTTCTTGGCTTCGCGCACGGCGATCTCTTCCTTCTTGGTATCGAGGATGAAGACCGCTTCCGGCGCCCGATTGAGATTGCGAAGGCCGCCGAGGTTGCGCACGAGCTTCTCGAGCTCGCGACGCAGCTTGAGCGCCTCCTTCTTCGGAAGGGCCTCGATCGACCCCGTCGCGACCATGTCCTCGAGCTCCCTCATCCGCTTGATGCGCTCGTGCATCGTCCGGAAGTTTGTGAGCATGCCGCCCAGCCAACGGAAGTTGACGTACGGCATGTCGCAGCGAGCCGCCTGCTCCTGCACCGCGTCCTGAACCTGCCTCTTGGTCGCGACGAACAGGATCGTCCCGCCTCCGGCGACCAGGTCACGAGTGAACGTATAGGCCTTCTCGAGCCATCGACCGTCTGCTTCAGGTCGAGGATGTAGATGCCGTTGCGCTCCGTGAAGATGAATCGCTTCATCTTCGGGTTCCAACGACGTGTCTGGTGCCCGAAATGCACACCAGCCTCCAACAGCTGTCGCGTGGTCACGACAGGCATATGAAACCTCCCTCGGTTATGCCGGCTCCAGGCCGGGCCCTCCGCCCGTCGACCCAACCCCCGACCCGACTATCTGGCTGACGGATCCACTGAGATCGAGACCGAAGCCCCGCCGCGCGGGCGAGCGGGATGACGGGCGTGTGAATTTGTGCTGCCGGGCAAGGATAACCCGTGCCCGGGGCTCAGTCGGCGCTGGTGGCTTCGGTGATCTTGCCGCGCAGGCCCAGCACGGCTTTCGTGTGCATCTGACAGATGCGCGACTCGGTGACACCCAGCACCTGCCCGATCTGGGCCAGGGTCAGGCCCTCGTAGTAATAGAGGGTGATGACGACCTTCTCCCTCTCGGGCAGCTTGTTGATCGCCCCCGCAAGGATGTCCTTCATCTCCTCGGACTCGAAGGCGTCCATGGGGCTCGCCGTTTTCGTGTCCTCGAGGGTGTCGACGAGGAAAGCTTGTCCCCCCTCTCGCCGTCGACGGACATCAGCTCGTCGAGGGCGATGAGGGAGACGGTGGAGAGCTGGGTGTAGATGCTGTTCAGCTCCTCGAGCGAGATACCCATCTCGGTTGCGATCTCCGAGTCGGAGGGCGGCCGCTTCAGCTTGTTCTCGAGGGCGGAGTACGCCTTCTCGACCTGCCGGCCCTTCGAGCGAACCGAGCGCGGGACCCAGTCGATCGCCCTCAGCTCGTCGATGATCGCCCCGCGGATCCGGCTGATCGCGTAGGTCTCGAACTTGATCCCGCGGCCCGGGTCGTACTTGTCGATCGCGTCGATCAGGCCAAAGATCCCGTAGGAGATGAGGTCGGCCTGGTCGATGTTCGCCGGGAGCCCCACCGCCACACGACCGGCTACGTACTTCACCAGGGGCGAGTAGTTGAGGATCAGGCTGTCCCGCGCGCTCCCGGAGCCTGTGGACTTGTAGTCATCCCAGGCGATCGAGACGCTGTCCGTGGCCGGGCCCGGCGAACCGTTCAGCTGCTCGGTCGCCTTAGGCTCGGGGGTGGCTTCTTTCATATACAGCCCTCAAACGTTCGGTGGATACGTGCGTATATATCTGGGTTGTGGAAAGACTCTCATGCCCCAACAGTTCCTGCACAGCACGAAGGTCGGCGCCGCCATCCAATAGATGGGTGGCGAAAGAGTGCCTCAGGGCGTGAGGACCCAGCGAGGGCCGTCCCTCGGCCCTCAGGTACTTCTCGAGGAAGGCCCTGACCGATCGGGGGCCGAGCCTGTCCCCCCTCGAGTTCAGAAAGAGGGCGTGCCTCGACCCGGTTCCGCCCGAGCGGGCGAGGAGTGGGGGCCGGGCCTCGGACACGTACCGAGCCACCGCCTTGAGCGCGGGATCGCCAAGAGGAAGCCTGCGCTCCTTGCGGCCCTTGCCCATCACGAGGACGCTTCCGAGCCTCAGGTCGACGTCATCGAGGTCCAACCCGCAGAGCTCGGCCACCCGGAGGCCCGAGCTGTAGAGCAGCTCGATGACGGCGCGGTCTCTGACCCCGATGGGGTCGTCGTCCGGCGGTAGCTCGCACAGGCTCGCCACATCCTGGGCCTTCATGACCTTCGGAAGCGGCTTGTCGAGCTTGGGAGCGGCGAGGTCACCGGCCGGGTTCTTGTCGAGCAGCGAGTGCCGGACCGCCCACCCCAGCATCGAGCGAACCGCGCTCGCCTTGCGGGCAACGGTGCGACGGGCATATCCCTTCTGACCGAGGAAGGCCAGATAGCGCCTCATCAGCAACCTGTCCATCGCGGCGAGGCGGGTGACCCGGCCCCTTTCGGCCCACGCCGCGAACTGCTCGAGATCGGTCCCGTAGGCGGTGAGGGTGTGGGGCGAGAGGTCACGCTCCGCCCTCGCGGACCTGAGGAAGGCCGCCGCCACTTCCCTGATGTCGTCTTCCGGGCCGCTCACTTCTTGAGGATGGAGCAGGCTGTGAGCCCTGTCAACGTCTGTGACTGTCGTTGCGTGGCAGGGGCAACCCTGCGGGAGAATGGGGCGCAAAGTACCTTGACACCCGGTTTCCCTGCCTCACAATGACCCCGGCGCAAGTCAAGCAAAGGGGGCAACGCGTGAGCACTCGGCAGCGGCTTCATCCCGCCTTCTACAAGGCGAGCAGGTCCAAGACGATAGCCATCGTCCTCGCCACGATCCTCGCCCTCGGCGGCGCAGGTTGGTTGACCGGAACGGTGTGGGACGCGGAGGAGGCCACCCTCGACCCGCTCGACATCGGCGTCCCGCCTCAGGGAAACATCACCAAGCTCCACGCCTCGACAACCAGGGCCTCCAGCAAGAGCGTGGCGGCCACGAAGCGCTCGGACCGGGTGATCCTCGCGGCGGGGGAAAGCTTCGCCCAGACGACCAGCCCCTACTCCTTCTTCAACGGAGAGGTGCAGGTGCCCTTACCCGCGGGCTGGAGCGTGCTCGACGAGCAGACCGATGAGGCCGGCGTCATAACCGCCGTGGCCTTCGGCGACGACGACGACTACATGTGGATGACCGCCGGGTCGATCGACGGCTTGACCGACGCGAGCCAAGCGATCACTCAGAGCCTCGATAGGTTCTTACCGTCCACGCTCTACACGCAACTGAGGACCGGGGAGATCAACGTCATGGAGGTCGGCGGATCGATCGCGTCCCTGGCATCGATGCCGTTCGCAGCCCTGTACGTCGATTCCCAATCGTCGGTCCCACTCGCCGGGGGTATCTGGATAGGCCTACGCGCCAATGGCGTGGGGCTCGTCGTGACGGCGGATAGCACTCCGGAGGCGCACTTCAACGACCAGGAGTGGAAGACCGCAGTGGACGGCGCCTTCCAGTCGTTCGCGGCCGCAAGCGGCGACACGGGCACGGGCACGGGGACCGGGACGGGGACCGGCACCGCGACCGCCACGGGCTCCTGCAGCCCGGTGGAGCAGCCGGAGATCCCTGCCGCCGAGAACTACCACTCCGAAGGGGAGTACACGACGGCGGATTACACGTCCAACCCACCGGCCGGAGGGGTTCACAGCAACGGGCTCCTCTCCTCGGGCACGATCTACACGACGCCCCAGCCCATGGGCGACGCCATCCATGACTTGAACCACGGGGGCGTCATCCTGTGGACGAACGCTCTTCCGCCTGACGGGCGCGCCGCGGCCGAACAAACCTTCGCTGATCTCGTTGCCGAGGATGCCTTCAACGCGGGGACGAAGTACTCGTCCGTCACCATGATCGAGAACCCAGATATGGACGTGCCGTTCGCGATGTCGGCCTGGGGCTACGTCCAGAAGTGCGACGGCGTGGACCCAGCCGCGGTGGAGAGCTTCCTCGGCAGCTACTACGCATCGGGGCCGGAAGGCTTCATCGCCTGCATGTTCGGTGCACAGGTGCCGCCCTGCCAGCAGTGATCTGCCGGCAGTAGCCACTAACCAGAGCTCTACCGGACAGCCACCCCCGCGGCACGGGTGGCTGTCCCGCGCGCGTCCCTTGACTGAGAACCTACGCTGCGGTAAGTTACGGCTACGTAACCGTAAACCTGATAGCGGAGGAACCTATGCCCCCCACTGCAACTCTCGAGCCGTCCGAGGTCTCGGCAGCGCCCGTCCCCGGCGTCTACCCGCTCGCTCCCAGGACGGCACGCCTGCAGCGAAGGCTGGTCCTGCTCGTCACGATCCTGCCGTTCATCGGCGTCATCGCTGCTGTGTGGACCCTTTGGGGCACAGGGCTCACCGCCCTCGACGCGGGGATCTTCCTTGCCTTCTATTGCTTCACCGGCCTCGGCGTGACCGTCGGGTTCCACCGGCTCTTCACCCACCAGAGCTTCGAGGCGAAGCCGTGGGTGCGGAACACGCTCGCCATCGCCGGCTCGATGGCCGTCCAAGGCCCGGTCATCAGATGGGTGGCGGACCACCGGCGACACCACGCCTTCTCCGACCGCCCGGGGGACCCCCACTCCCCCCACCTCGACGAAGGCCCCGGCGTGAAGGGCGTCTTGAAGGGCCTGTGGCACGCGCACATCGGCTGGTTCTTCGACGACGAGCAGACCTCGGCCAAGAGGTGGGCGCCGGACCTCGTGAAGGAGCCCGCGCTGCGCAGGATCGACGCCCTGTTCCCGCTCTGGACCATCCTGTCGTTCGGCCTTCCCGCGGTGGCGGGTTTCGTCTTCACCGGAACGCTCTGGGGAGCGGTCACGGCCTACCTATGGGGTGGGCTCGGGCGCATCTTCCTTCTCCACCACGTGACGTGGAGCGTCAACTCGATCTGCCACTTCTACGGGAACCGGCCGTACCGCTCGGACGACCACAGCACGAACAACTGGATCCTGTCGATCATCTCGTTCGGCGAGTCGTGGCACAACAACCACCACGCCTTCCCCACCTCGGCCGTTCATGGGCTCGAAAAGCACCAGATCGACCCCAGCGGGGGCCTCATCAGGCTCCTAGAGAAGCTTCGCCTCGTGCGCAACGTAAAGGTCGCAACTCCGAAGCAGCTCCAGACGAAACAGGTCTAATAGGGTCATGGCCCGCGACTCCAAGAAGATCCGCATGACAGGGCAGGAGCGAAGGGCACAGCTATTGGACGTCGGCCGGGCGGTCTTCGCGGAACGGGGCTTCGAGGCCGCGTCCGTCGAAGAGATAGCGGCCCGGGCCAAGATCACCAAGCCCGTCGTATACGAACACTTCAGCGGCAAGGAAGGTCTCTACGCGGTGATCGTCGACCGCGAGGTTCAGTCCCTGCTGCAGCGGATCACCGACGCTCTGGAGGGTGGCCATCCGCGCACGCTCCTCGAGCAGGCGGCCCGGGGCTTCCTCACTTACATCGAGGAGGAGCCACAGGGCTTCCGCATCCTCGTGAGGGACTCCCCCGTCGCGAGCTCGACCGGGACCCTCGCCAGCGTGATCGGAGACATCGCCACCCAGGTCGAGTACATCCTGCGCACCGAGTTCGAGCAGCGTGGGTTCGACACGAAGCTGTCCCCGCTCTACTCCCAGGCCCTCGTGGGGATGGTGGCCCTCGTGGGTCAGTGGTGGCTCGACGCGGGTGAGCCGAAGAGAGACGTCGTCGCAGCTCATCTCGTGAACCTCGCTTGGAACGGATTGAAGGACCTCGAGCCCAAACCGGCTCTGCCGGAGTCGGAGCGCAAGCTAAGCAAGACATGACGGAACGCGAGCCGCTGGATGTCAACCGCTTCCGCGAGCCACCTACTCTCAGTGCGATCGACGTCGCGGGGCGAGCGGGGGTCCCGCTGGAATATGCCCAGAGGATCTCGCGGGCTCTCGGCCTCCCGGAGGTGGACCCGGATGCCATCGAGTACGACGAACGGGACGCAGCGGTCTTCTCAGCGCTCAGGCTGATCATCGATCAGGGCTTCAGCGAGGAAGACATCATCGACGTCGCCCGAACCTACGGGCAGGCGCTTTCCGCGCCGCTCACGCAGAGGTAAGGCTCTTCCACAAGTCCTTCATCGATCCACTGCGCGAGCGGGGCCTCGAGAACGAGGAGCTGATCCAGCGGGTCGGGCCGGTGGTGCCGCCACTGCTCGATCTCCTGGGCCAGCTGCTGGACCAGGTTCACCGCCGTCACCTGGCCGTCGCCCTCCAGCAGGTCACGTCCTCGAACGTAGATGGATCCTCCGAGATCCTGGCGGTCTGCTTCGTCGACCTAGTCGGCTTCTCCGGCCTCGCGCAGGACCTCCATGGAGATGACCTGGGCAACCTCGTATCGAGGTTCGAGGTGATGACCCTCGAGATCTGCGTGGCGGCGGGGGCGCATGTCGTGAAGATGATCGGAGACGCCGTGATGTTCGTGTCCCCGCACGCATCCATCGGGGTCCACACGGCTCTCCAGATCGTCGAGGCCGCTCATCGGGACCCTCTGTTGCCCGACGCACGAGCCGGCTTGGACTACGGCGCCGCCGTCGCTTTGGGGGGCGACTACTTCGGGCAGCCGGTGAACGTCGCATCGAGACTCACCTCCTTCGCCCGCCCCGATACCGTGGTTTGCTCCGAGGCGCTGCTGAACGCCTCGGAGGAGGAGAGCCCGGTCAGCCCCATCGGAAGGGTCCGCTTGAAAGGAGTGGGGCCGGTCCGGGCTTTCAAGGTGAAGCCTTCCTAAGCTGCGTGGGGCAACCTTCATGGAGGCGACGGCGTTTGAGTAGAGATGAGAAGGGGGGCGGTTTGAAGCGGGTCGTGGCGCACCCATTCCTCGTCGCCGCATACCCGGTCCTGTTCCTGTTCGCCCAGAACCTCGATCAGGGGGTCACGCTCCCGACCCTCCTTCCCCCGCTTCTGTTCGTTCTCGCCGGAACAGGGGGGGCGCTCGGCATCCTGTGGCTGATCTTCCGGAACATCCGCAAGGCGGGGCTGCTGACTTCGCTCCTCGCCTTCCTCTTCCTCAGCTTCGGCCCCATCGAGGACGCGATCGGAGTCGAGGGCGGCGGAGGGCAGCTCTTCCTGCTCGGCGTCTGGGCATCGATCCTGGCCGGGGGGACGTTCTTGATCGTGCGGTCAGGGCGCCGGCTCCCGGGCGTCACGTCAGGCCTGAACGTGATCGCTGCGACGCTCGTCGCGCTAAATCTCGCGCCGATAGCGACCCACGCTCTCGGGGAGAAGGCCCCCCCTCCGGAGCCTGCGGCGGATGTGCCGCTCCCCTCCCCCGATACCGCCGCTCCGGAGGAGAAACGGGACATCTACTACCTGATCTTCGACAGGTACGCGAACGAGAAGACGCTCCGAAAACAGTACGGGTTCGACAACAGCGAGTTCCTGGGCTGGCTCGAGGATCAGGAGTTCTACGTCGCTCACGACAGCGCGGCGAACCACCCTCGGACGCCACACTCGGTGGCTTCGTCACTCAACCTCACCTACCTCAACTACCTGTCCGAGGTCTACGGCGAGGACGAGTCGGACTACGCGACCGTCTATCAGCTGTTACAGAACTTCAAGGTGGCTCGATATCTGAAGGCTCTCGGCTACCGCTATCACCACATCGGCTCGTGGTGGAACGCCACCCACGAAGACCCCTCTGCCGACGTCGAGCACCTCTTCAGGTCGTCGGTGAGGTTCTCGGACGTTTTTTTCAAGTCGACGTTATTGGCGCGCTTGTGGAAGCGTTTCGGAGGTGATCGCTCGGACGCCTTCGGGGCGGCTCAGGCCAAACGTGTGGCCTATCAGGTGGACGAGCTGAAGGGGATAACGGGCGATCCCGCGCCCACCTTCACCTTCGCTCACTTCCTCGTCCCACACCCCCCTCTGATCTTCGACAGGTACGGCAACTTCACGCCCACGGAGGAAGCCACAGGGACGGTGAAAGAGCGGTACGTGGAGCAGCTGATCTACACCAACACTCTGATCCAGGAGATGGTCACTCACCTGCAAGCGGGGCCGGATGAAGAGGATCCGATCATCGTCATCCAGTCTGACGAGGGGCCCAACCCCAGACGGCTCACGATCGAGGAAGACGACTTCAACTGGGTCACCGCGTCCGATGCGGAGCTGCGGGAGAAGCTGCTGATCCTGAATGCCTACTACCTACCCGGGGCCGGCGACGACGCCCTCTACCCCACCATCTCGCCCGTCAACACCTTCAGGGTCATCTTCAACGAGTACTTCGGCGCGGGCCTGTCCCTGGAGGACGACCGGTCATGGGTTTACCAGGACGCGCACCACCTGTTCAGGTTCACGGACGTAACAGACCGCCTGCGCTAAGAGCTTCGTTCTCGCTCGAGCTCGGACCTGGGACCGGGCGGCGACAGCATGAGGGTCGTTGCGCCGATGACTCCGGCGACGACCGAGGCAAAGAGGATCCCGATCTTGGCCTCCTCGACGAGCCCGGCATCATCGAATGCAAGTCCGCTGATAAAGATCGAGACGGTGAACCCGATCCCGGCGACAGCGGCCCCGCAACAGGTGCCGCTTCGTAACCCCTTCCGGAAGGACCCCGACCCGGAGCTTCACGGCGAGCCATGAGAAGAGCGAGATGCCCACGATCGTGCCGAGGGGCAGCCCCACGATGATCCCGATGGTGACGGTGGAACCGACAGCCTGTCCCAGGCTGCCGGCACTGAGCGCCACACCGGCGTTGGCGAGGGCGAACAACGGTATGACCACATAGCTCGTCCAGGGGTGGAGCACGTGCTCGAGCCGTTCCGCAACGGAGACCGTCTCCTGCGCCTCCATGTGGATCGCCCTCAGGGACTCGGCGTCCGGCTCTTCCTCCAGCCCCGCGGCCCCCGACGCCACGTCTTGGAACCCTCCAGGATCTGCGGGGCGCGCGGGCGTGAGCAGGCCCAGGAGGACCCCGGCGATGGTCGCGTGCACCCCCGATTCGAAGGTCGCGAGCCACACGAATGAGCCCACCGCAACGTAAACGGGGACCCATTTCACCGACGCAGCCCGAAGAAGCACGATCACTCCCACGAGCGAGGCGGCAGCGAGCAACCATCCTGTGTGGAGCTGGTCGGAATAGAAGAGGGCGATGACGGGGATCGCACCGATGTCATCGACGATCGCGAGGCTGAGGAGGAAGACCTTCAGCCCCGGTGGCACCCGCTTGCTAAGGAGCGCCAGAACCCCCACCGCGAAAGCGATGTCGGTCGCCATCGGGATGCCCCAGCCGTTCGAAGCATCGCCACTCCTGTTGAAAGCGAGGTACAGAAGGGCGGGCACCGCCATCCCACCGAGAGCCGCGATCGCGGGAAGCGCGGCCTTCCGCCTCTCATTCAGCTCCCCAACCACCAGCTCGCGTTTTATCTCGAGCCCGACGACGAAGAAGAAGATCGTCATGAGCGCATCGTTGGTCCAGTGTCGAAGATCCTCGCGCAGGCTCAAGCTTCCTATCTCGAAGCCTGCCTCTGTGCGCCAGACCCGCTCGAACCCGTCGGCCAGAGGTGAGTTGGCAAGAACGAGAGCCACGGCCGCGGCCACCAAGAGGACCAGCCCCCCGGCCGCCTCGGTGTGCAAGAACCTGCGGACGGGGCGGGCGAAGTAACGAGGGATCTTACGGTCGCTTGCCAGCCAGGAGCCGGCAAGGGGTGGTTCGGCCACGGAGCCTCCTTGGTCGCGCGGTTATGGACGCCGACCAGGCTTCCCGGCTCACCGAGGCCCAGGATAAGTCATGGGTGTCCGTTTCTCGGTAACTGCAGCGAGGCCCTAGGTCGCCTCACCCTGAGACAGCCGCACCCGAGCGCCCGAGCTCGAGATCGAGTAGCCGGCGCGGCTCTTCGATGCCCATCCCCGCACCTCGAGCTTGGACAGGGTGATCGCGAGCTCGCCCGCCGGCATATCGAGCGCACGGCCCAGGGTGTCTCCTTGGGCAGGGGTGTCATCGAGTATCTCGAGCACCCTCAGCTCGACATCGGAGGCGGTGCGCCCGCTCTCCTCGCCGGGCCCGAAAAGGAGTGCCGGAGCGAGGTCATCACAGATGTCCCGGTAGGTCGTCACGAGAGTGGCGAGCCCCTTCTTGATCAGCTCGTTCGGGCCGGCCGCCATCGGATTACGGAGGCTCCCAGGGACGGCGTAGACCGAGCGATTCGCATCGATGCCAATCCTGGCCGTGATGAGGGCCCCGCTCTGGAGCCCGCCCTCGACCACCACCACCGCAGAGCAGAGGCCGACGACGATCCTGTTGCGCAGGGGGAAATGCCACGCCGCCGGCTCCGATCCCGGTGGGTACTCCGTCAGCAGCGTTCCTCCGGCCCGCACTCTCTCCTTGAGCTTCGAGTTCCGACGCGGGTAGTCGACGTCGAGCCCGCAGCCCAACACCGCGACGGTTGTCCCGCCGGCATCCAAAGCGGCCCGGTGGGCCGCGGCGTCGATGCCTCGGGCGAATCCAGAGACCACCACGAAGCCCCCCTCCACCAGGCCCTTGGAGATCGATCCCGCCGCCTCCACCCCGGCGAGGGTGGGGTTGCGGGTGCCGACGATGGCAACTCCCCTCTGGGCGGTGTCGAGAGGAAGGCCCTCGGCGTAGAGCCTTGTTGGTGGGACATGGGGGCCGAGCTCGCCGAGAACCCGTGGCCACTCGGGGTCCCCGGGCCTGATCTGTCTCACTCTCTCAGCTCCCTCGCGTCGGCACGATGCGCGGCTACACGATGCAAGGCGGAGTTGGGGTCGCCCATGGTGGCCGTCACACCCCGGAGAGACCGCCTAAACTTGCAGTCTCAGGAGGTATCGGGCTCGGTAAGGGGGGGTCATGCCACGTCGGCTCATCGGTCTGCTGTTTTCGGTCTTGATCACCGCGGTGGCATGCGGGGAGGCGCCACCGGCAACTCCGCAGACAGAGGCCTCCCCGCCGGCCGGACAGCCCCAGCTGCAGGCCTCTGAAGTAAGCATCGCCGCCAACAAGGTGGAGGAGGCCGGCAGCTTCAAGACTCGGTCGACCATGGTGATGGAGATACCCGAGGAGCAGGGCGGGGGTGAGTTGGTCGTCTCCGGCCGCGGGGCCATGGATGTCGAGCAGGGGCTCGGTAAAGACACCATGTCCTTCTCTGGGACGAACGCTCAGGCTTCGCTGCTGGGCAAGGCACCGGTGGAGGCCGTTTACGACACCCGGGACAGCCTCATCATCTACATGAAGATGCCATTCCTCAACGAGCAGATCCCCGGCTCCAAGGAGTGGATCAAGATGGATCTCCAGAAGGCAGGCGAGGGGATGGGGATCGACCTGAATTCCCTAATGCAGAGCGGCCAGAGCGGGCCGACCGCGGGTCTCGATTACATGCGCGGGACGAAGGACGTCGAAGAGGTAGGCAAAGAGAAGGTCAGGGGGGTGCAGACCACCCATTACAAGGCGGTGGCGGACTTCGACCTCCTCGCCAGTGCTTCGCCCGAGGCGGCTGACTCCATCTCCAGACTGAAGGAGCTGACGGGGATCGAGGAAGCGCCCGTGGAGGTATGGGTGGATGAGAAGGGCCTAGCCCGGAAGCTCTACATGGTGATGGACTACAACCCGCCACCGGATGCCCCGGCGGGCACACCTGCCGGGCGGATGTCGATGAGCTACCTCTTCTACGACTTCGGCACCCCTGTCGACGTGAAGCTCCCGCCGGCGGACCAGGTCTTCGACCCCTTCAGCCAGACGGAGGGCGCCTGAGGACTCAGCGACTGGGTAGGGCAGATGCCCTTGCCGGAAACGCAAGGTCGCCCCTGAGGCCGGAGTGGCTCCTCAACCGTTCTGAGTTATGGGTGTCCTTTCTGCCCAACATTCAGATGATTCGTGAAACTAGATGCTGAACGGCATCCTCAAGACGTGTTGACCTTGCCCTTATATGGCCCCATGCTGAGGTCTCATTTGAGGCTCAGAGGGGATGGAACCGCTTGCATAAGCTGCGCGTTCGCCACCGGGCTTCGGCGCGGCCTCTTGCGATCAGCATCGCGCCGATACTTCTATTAACCCTGCTGCCATCCTCGGCCCGAGCCGCCGGGCCCTCTGACCCGATGGAGAAGGTCGACCACGCCGTCCTAGCCGCGCTAGACCGAGACGGCGAAGCCACGTTCTGGGTGGACATGAAGCGCAAGGCGAATCTCGAAAACCTAGAGGGCGCTCCCGACTCCCGAGCCCGCGGTAAAGACGTTCTTTCCTCGCTGAAAGGCGTGGCCAGGGTCAGCCAGTCGGAGGTCAAGAAACTGATCGCCGGCGAAGGCGGTGAGTTCGTCCCCTTCTTCATCTCGAACACCCTCAAGGTGACCGGGGACGAGGACCTGGTGCGAAAGATCGCCGCACGCGATGACGTAGCCGGGATCGAACCGGACGAGGCACTCGAGATCCCGGAGCCGGTTCCGGCAGAGGGAGAGATCGGCCCTGACAGCATCGCGTGGGGGGTGGGTCAGATACGAGCGGACGATGCCTGGTCCACCTTCGGCGCCCGCGGGGAAGACGTGGTGATCGCGAACATCGACACCGGTGTCGACTTCAACCATCCGGCCCTGGTGCGCCAGTATCGGGGGAACCGCGGAGGCGGTGTGTTCGATCACAACTACAACTGGTTCGACCCTTCAGCTGTCTGCCCTGCCGGCGCCCCCTGCGATAACAACCGACATGGAACCCACACGATGGGCACGATGGTGGGCGAGGACGAGTCGAGAGCGAACCAGATCGGCGTTGCTCCCGGGGCCACCTGGATCGCCGCCAAAGGCTGTGAGTCGAGCTCCTGCTCTACGTCGGCACTTCTGGCGTCCGGTGAATGGATACTTGCGCCCACCGACCTAGCCGGGCAGAACCCCCGCCCGGACCTCCGCCCGAACATCGTCAACAACTCCTGGGGTGGAAACAGCGGTAGCTCCTGGTACGAGGACAGAGTGAGGGCGTGAGTAGCAGCCGGCATCTTCCCGGCCTTCTCCACTGGCAACTCCGGATCGGGTTGCCAGACCTCGGGCTCGCCGGGTGACTACATCGAGAGCTATTCGGCCGGAGCCTTCGACAGCTCCGGGAGCATCGCAAGCTTCTCGAGCTGCGGACGCTCAGCCTTCGGCGAGGAGACGAAGCCGAACATCTCCGCTCCGGGCGTTGACGTAGTGAGCAGTGTGCCGAACGGCGGGTACAGTGCCCTCAGCGGGACATCCATGGCTTCTCCGCACGTGGCGGGAACGGTTGCCCTCGTCTGGTCCGCCGCTCCAGCGCTGGTGGGAGACATAGACGCAACGCGCCTCCTGGACCAGAGCGCCTCAGACACCGATGATCTTCAATGCGGGGGAACGGCCAGCGACAACAACGTCTGGGGTGAAGGCAAAGCTGGACGCGGTCGCAGCCCTCGAGGCTGCACCGATCGGGCCCTACGGCACGCTCGAGGGAACGATCACAGACAGCGAAGATGGAGCCCCCCTTGCAGGCGCGGAGGATCGCGATCCAGGACGCGCGTCTAAGAACGGTGGTCGCAGATCCGAATGGGCACTACCTCACCCGCCTCGCAGCAGGCACCTACGACTTGACGGTACGAGCCTTCGGCTATCGCGAGGCGCACTTGGAGGACGTGGTGATCGACGACAACAGCGCTACCCGGCGCGACGTCTCGATGTCCCGGGCTCCCTCACACGCTCTGTCGGGAACGGTGCGCGCATCGGGCCGGCGCGCCGATCTCGGGGGCCAACGTAGAGATCCTCGACACTCCCCTGCAGACGCTGACCGACGACGCGGGAACCTACGTGCTCGGGTCCGTCCCAGAAGGCACGTATCAGGTGCGCGAGGGCAGGTCAGTGCACGGACGTCCAGACGTCCGCCGTGACCGTAGCCGCCGATCAGGAGCTCCACGTTGCTCTCGCCTCTCGCACCGACGGTTTTGGTTACTCGTGCCGCCCTACCAGCTCAGCTTTCGAACCGGGAACCACGGTGTTGCCGCTCTCGGGGGACGACAGTTATACGAGCGTCGAATTGCCTTCGACTTCCACTTCTACGGGCAGTCTCATCGCACCGCCTTCATCTCGACCAACGGGTTCGTCTCGTTCGGCGCCGGCTCTGCCAGCTTTGGGAACTCGTCTCTGCCGAACCCCCTCGACCCCGAACGGCGCCATCTACGCCCTGTGGGACGACCTTTACGTCCCCTCCGGAGGTGTCCTCACCGGGATCATCGGTGAAGCCCCGAACAGGGCCTTCGTCATCGAGTGGCGGAACACGAGGTACCTGGGAGGAGAGGTACCGATGCAGTTCGAGATCATCCTCCACGAGAATGGGGAGATCGATCTTCGATACGCAGACATGGGGCTCGGCCCCCACAGGGGCGAGCGCTACGGTGGGATAGAGGACCATGCCGGGTCGATGGGGTTCCCTTACTCGTTCAGGGAGGCCTCGATCGCCAGTGGCGAAGGTGTCCGGTTCTTCGACAGAAGCGGCGGATTATCCGGGACCGTCAGCGACGATGCGGGGGTCCCCTCTGGCGGGTGTGCGCGGAAGCTTCCGGCCCCTTCTCGTCCGAACGACGACAACGGACGCGACCGGTCGCTACACCTTCCGGCTTCCCCCGGTGACTACGACCTGGCCGGGGTCGCTTTCGGCCACGAGCCCGGAACCAGCTTTGCGCGGGTCGAGACAGGGGTCGGGGCGACTGCCGACCTGGTGCTCGCCCGGAAGCCGTCGTACGCCCTGTCAGGCACGATCCTCGACGAGAGCGGGCAAGCCAGAGGTGGATCAGTGGTAGAGCCCTGGACACCCCTCTGCAGACGGTCTCGCAAGACGACGGGTCCTACCTCTTCCCTCGGTGCCCGAGGAGCACATACCAGGTAAAGGCACGGGGGGAAGGTGCGCCGACGATCAGACCGTCGCCGTGACCGTCGATGCAGATCGGCAACTGGATATAGCGCTTCCGGCACGAACAGATGCTTTCGGCTATTCGTGCCGCCCCACGGATGCTCCCTACGTCGAGGGAACGACCATCCTGCCTGTCGGGTGACGACGGATCCACCGAGGTCGAGCCCCTGTTCGACTTTCCCTTCTATGGACGCCTCGCACCGCACCGCATACGTCGCCACGAACGGGTTCATCACCTTCGACGCCGGCTCTTCCCGCTATGACAACGGAGCACTTCCGAGTTCCTGGACACCGAACGCCGGCATCTACGCCCTCTGGGATGACCTTTCCGTCCCCTCCGAGGTCTTCGCACCGCGACCATAGGCACCGCTCCCAACTCCTTCGTCATCGAACGGCGCGACGTCCATTATCTGAGTAGTCCGAGCCCGGTGAGCTTCGAGATCGTGCTCCACGGAGAACGGGGAAGCCGACATCCACTACGGCAACATGGGCCCCTCGCCCGGCGCCTCGGCTACCGTCGGCATCGAGAACCACGAGGGCACCATGGGGGGTCGCCTACTCGGTGAACGAAGCGAGCCTCACCTCCGGTTCGGCGATCAGGTTCGTGAGTCGGAACGGACTCCTGAACGGAAACGTGACGGATTCGCATGGCGCTCCTGTAGTCGGGGCCCGAGTCGAGGCGGCGGGACCATTCACCCGCTTCACGACGACCGACTCAGACGGTCGATACAGCTTCCGTCTGCCGCCCGCGACCTACACCGTCAGAACAACCGTCTTCGGCTTCGAGCCGGCGGAGACCGAGGTCGGAGTCGAGGAGGGGGGGGGAGGCCTCGAGCGATGTCATCCTCACGAGGAGGCCCTCTCACTCCCTCTCGGGAAGCGTCAGCGATAGCACGGGGACAGGGATCGGGGGGCCGAGGTCACTATCCTCGACACCCCTCTGCGAACCGTCACCGGCCCCAGCGGCGACTACTCGTTCCCTTACG
Source organism: Actinomycetota bacterium (assembly GCA_030448085.1). Next base: position 50,845 of record JAUJNU010000004.1, read on the forward strand.
TCCCCGACGGCGCCTACCGGGTGAAGGCAGAAGCAGGCCGCTGCACCGATGCCCGGACCTCTCCGGTCACGATCGGTCCCGATCAAGTGCTGGCTTTCGATCTCGCTCGCCGCACAGACGGCTTCGGGTATTCATGCCGGCCCGACGCTTCCGCCTACGTCGAAGGCACGACCGTCCTGCCTCTTTACGGGGACGACAGCTACATCGCGGTGGAGCTCCCGTTCGACTTCTCTTTCTACGGCCGGTCCCATCGCACCGCCTATGTCTCGACCAACGGGTTCGTCTCTTTCGGTGCCGGCTCTTCCAGCTACTCCAACGGGTCGCTGCCCAGCACCTCCGGGCCCAACGGCGCGATATATGCCCTCTGGGATGACTTAGAGGTGTCCTCCGGTGGTCTCCTGACGACGACCGTTGGGGCGGCTCCAGACAGATCCTTCGTGATCGAGTGGAGAGAGGCACGACGCCTCGGCACTACCACCCCCCTCAGCTTCGAGATCGTGCTCCACGAGAATGGAGAGGCCGATGTTCGCTACCGGGACCGTGGAGGAGGCGCATACGGGGCCGGGGCGACGGTGGGGACCGAGAGTCACGACGGAACCGTCGGATTCTCCTACTCAGTGAATGAGGCGACGCTCGCGGGCGGCTCAAGCGTCCGCTTCACCGCCCGGAACGGCCTGCTGCGCGGGACCCTCACGAGCCCCGAAGGATCGCCCGTGGCGGGAGCTCAGGTGGAAACGTCCGGGCCCTTCACCCGGTCCACCACTACGGACGGGGAAGGTCGCTACAGCCTCCATCTCCCCCCCGGCTCTTACGGGCTGCGGACCACCGCCTTCGGGTTCGAGCCTTCGTCCTCGACCGTCGAGGTCGAGGAGGGCGGTGAAGCCGTGGTCGATCTCGTCCTGACGAGGGTACCCGGCTCGACTTTGACGATCTACAGGTCGGGCACCGGTTACGTGACCTCCTCCCCTGCCGGCATCTCATGCGGGGTTGACTGCAGCCGCGAGTTCCACCACGGGACCGTGGTCTCGTTAACTGCCGATCCGGTGAGCGGCTCCGTGTTCGAAGGATGGACGGGAGCATGTTCCGGCGTCAGCACGTGTCAGGTGACGATGACCGAGGCTCGAAGGGTGACGGCGACCTTCTCGGGTGGAGCGCAAAAGCTGAGCATTTCCAGGGAAGGCGCGGGGACCGGCACAGTCACTTCCACTCCCGCCGGCATCGACTGCGGTTCCGACTGCTCCGAGGAGCTTCCTAGCGGCAGCGCGGTCATCCTGAACGCTACGCCGGCAGCAGGCTCAACCTTCGCCGGTTGGGCTGGCGCCTGCTCGGGCCAAGGCCACTGCCAGCTAACCATGGAGGAGCCCCGCGACGTCTCGGCTCTTTTCGAGGTTCGGACCTATCCCCTAAGGGTCTCCAGGACGGGCGCAGGAACAGGGGAAGTGACCTCGACGCCCGCTGGTATCGACTGCGGCCTCACCTGCACCTCAACCCACACCCACGGAAGCTCGGTAACCCTTGTCGCCGCGGCTTCCGACGATTCGACCTTCTCGGGGTGGGCAGGGGCTTGTGAGGGCACAGGCCCGTGCGTCGTAGCGATGGACCAGGCCCAGGGCGTCTCCGCCCGGTTCGAGCTCAACACCTACGCCCTCGACGTGACCCGATCCGGCACAGGGTCCGGAGCGGTCAGCTCCACGGACGGGGCGATCGACTGCGGAGACGCTTGTTCGGGGGTCTACGTTCACGGCGACACGGTGGCCCTCACTGCCACCCCCTCGGCCGGAAGCATCTTTGCCGGGTGGGCGGGACCCTGCAGCGGCCTCGGCCCATGCACCGTCGAGATGTCGAGACCGCGCGCCGTGTCCGCCTTGTTCATCCCCCGCGTCGTCCGCCCGGACGGTGCGATCAAGGTGGGCTCGACAACGAGCTTCAGAGGCTCTGACATCTACAACACGACGGCCCTCGACCAGAAGGCAACCGGCAGAACCACCCCAGGTAACACCAAGACATTCATCCTCGCCGTGGGCAACGACGGCGAGGATGAGGACACCATCGCGGTCGAAGGGTCTGTCCCGATGAGTGGCTCGAGGTACGGGGTGTCCCACGAAGGGAATGACGTGACGGCTCTCGTGAGGGACGGTACGTTGATGCTGACGGTTGGACCCGGAGCCGAAGTTCGACTGAAGGTGGTCGTGAAGCTCGCCCGACGGGTCTCGATCGGAGCCAAGAAGACCGTGCTGTTCGGCCTCTCCTCGACCTCGGACCCGAGCAAGAAGGACGTCGTGAAGGCGAAACTCATCGCGAGGTCCTAGGGTTCGGTTCCCACCGCACGATAGCGCTGGCCTCAACCCTCATCCTGCTCAGGAACCTCGCGGGCGACGTTTCGCCTTTCGGGACGGACGAACCCTCGTTTCGCCTGACGCGGTGGCACACTGTTCGCATGCTCGGCCACCTCGGCATCAATGTTCCCGACCTCCAAACGGCCAAGGATTACTACGATCAACTGATGCCGCTGGTTGGCTTCGAAAGCTTGCTTGCCTCGGAGAATCAGTTCGCCTACATGCCGGCGGGCGGTAGGCGAGGGACCTATCTCTTCTTCTATCCGACGCAGAAGCCAGGAACGTACTCGCGACACCAGACGGGCCTTCAACACCTCGCATTCATGGTGCCCACACGATCTGCCGTGAAATCGGTGCACGAACGCGTGGTGAGCCTACGCAGTGAAGTGCTCCACGCGCCGCAGGAATTTCCCCAATACCCGATACCGTACTTCGCGACGTTTTGGCTCGATCCATTCGACTTCATGCTTGAAGCCGTCTGCCATCACGACCGGGAGTGACCAACGCACCGCTTGAGGACCAGAGCGGGCGGCCCCGGCTTCCTCCGCCTCCGTGGGGCGAAAGATCCATGCTCCGCGCCCCTGGGTCATCCGCCGCCACCGCCTTCGAGGTCTTCCATCACGTCTTCGAGCGTGACCTCTACAAGCAAGTCTCCCCACCTGGGCAGACCGGCCCAGCCGAGGAGCCATTCGAGACCGGATCGGGGTGCATGCTCCCCCCAGGATGGCGAGCGAGGGCATCGTCTTCCCTGACGACCCGGAGCCGCGCCGCCGATGTTGGTCGCGCCGATCGACCCGTCGTCCAGTTCATAGCGATGCGGCCCAACACAGCGCGGCGAGGACCGGAAAGAACAGCGGTACCGGGAGGCGGAGCAGGGAGCCGGGGCGTCTACGGATCTGCCAGAAGGCGAGGAGACTGGCGACTGCCCACTGCGCGCTGACCCATCGCAGCACGATCGTGGTCGGTTGGACGCCGGTTGCCACCGACAAGGTCATCAATAGAGCGGCAAATCCGAACAGCATGACGGTGACGATGTGCCAGGAGAACCTCAACATCCCAGCGGTCATCGAGGCCCCGCCGATAGGTGTCGCTGCCAGACGATCCCCGGTGAGGTCGGGAGCACCCAACGGAAGCCGATGGTCGCGTGCCCCAGCCCCAGACCAAGGCAGATGATCCCGGCGGTGCCTAGCAACCAGTCCATATCCCCGTGCCACCTCCACTCGTCTCGTCCATACTACCCGGTATGGAACCGTACCATACGCTATGGTACGGTGATGCCGAGATCCAAGCAGCGAGCTCTGACCCAAGATGACTGGGCTCGGGCTGGCCTGGAGGCGATCGCCCAGGGCGGTATCGATTCCATCGCCCTCGACAACATCGCTTCAGAGCTCGGCGCGACTAAGGGCAGCTTCTACTGGCACTTCCAGAGCCGCGACGCACTTATCGAAGCTGCCTTGGGGCGGTGGGAACACCGGACGGATGCGGTCATCGAAGAGCTCGAGCGCGAACCCGACCCTGCTGTGCGGCTACGGACACTGCTCGAGGCGGGCATCGAGCGTGGCCCGTCGCACCGCGCCGAGGTCGCATTACTCGCCAACCCGAACCATCCTGCCGCCCTGCAAGCGGTACGGCGTGGCGAAGCGCCGGCGCGACTACATCACGAAGCAGCTAGAGGCGCTCGGCTGGGACCCTCCGCAAGCTCAGGACCGCGGTCCTACTCGGTTACGTCTATGTCGGCAACATGCAGATGGCGCATCTGGCGCCAGGGCTGACAACGGCCGCGGCCCGCCGTCGCCAAGGGAGGCTCATATACGAAGCGCTGGTCGTGGGCCCCTCCCCAGCCCGGCAGAAGGTAGCGTCGCTGACGGCCGTTGCTGCCTACGTAGAGGCTCCGCGTCGGAGGCGGGTCGGGCACATGACTCAATCAGGCCTCGGGGCGTCAGATCTCTGCTCCAAGATGCCCCCGTAGACAGCCGATCCAAGTCGACTCATGTCCGGACGCCAAAGCGGGATCCGCCAGGGAGCACGTCCCTGGGCGCTCCTCGTAGACCACCCACAGCTCGTCATCGAAGCCGCTTCCGGCGAGGCCCTCGATGGAGCGCAAGGCATCTGGACCGTGGCCCTTCCTCCCAGTGAGGTCGACCCGCACACCTCGTCACGGGGCGATCAACCAGGCGCCGCTCCGGCTTCTAGGCGACCGCCCGGCCGGGAGGAGCTTTCGTTGCGGAAGTGAAGGGCCAGGTGGATGTGCGCTGCCTCGACGGGCTCGGCCCCCGCTAGGTCGGCGATCGTGCGAGCGACCCGCAGCACCCGGTCAAGACCGCGGCCCGAGAGAGCCAATGCGTCGATGGCGTCACCCACCTCGGTCTTGGCCTCGGACGTCAGATCGAGCTTCTGTTTCAGGAGGCGGCTCGGCACAGACCCGTTCGTCAGGAACGAGCTCAGTAGCGCCGGCGTTGGATGGTCCTGGCCCGCTCGACCCGTGCTCGGACCGCCTCGATGACTCCCCACCGGCTCGCTCATCAGCTCCTTCCGCCGCGCCCTGGCGACGCCGACCTGCAGGTCGAATCTGTCGAGCAGCGGACCCGACAGCCTCGCCTGGTAGTTGGAGCGCTGCTGGTCGAGCAACGGCAGGCCCGGAAGTGCATCGCCCTCGTAGCCGCAGGGGCATGGGTTCATAGCGCCGACGAGCGAGAAGCGGCAGGGATAGGAGATGACACCGCCGGAGCGGGCGATGCGGATAACGCCCTCCTCCAAGGGAGTGCGGAGAGAGTCGAGGACGTGGGCCGAGTAAGGCCGATCTCGTCCAAAAATAGTGTTCCGTGATGTCCAAGAGTTAACGAATGTTCCTTGAGTAGGAGCCTTGACTGACGAGGCTGCAGGTTTCGAACCCCCAGCGATCGACGCTTGCGAGTCGGTCAAACGTCGATTCCGTGACCTGCAGTTTTTTCTCAGAAACGCCGTCTGACCTGCGTGGTTTCGAAATCCAAGGGCATTCTCGGTGTAGCATGTTGACATGGTGCGAACTGTTGCCAAAATGCAACAAGGCGAGTGTAGGCTCGGATTGTGCGACGACCCCACCATGACAAGGAGATCGAGAACGCCCTGCGCTATGCGGAGTCGCGGCGGTGGCGGATTTTCCCCTCGCGCTCTCGAGCGGGTCACTCGTGGGGTCAGGCTCTCTGCCCCCGAGCATCGAGAGACGGATGCCGGACGAGTATCTGGTCGACCCCCCATGATGCAAAGGCCCATGCAAGGCAGATCCGGGGTGCCCTTGATCGCTGCCCCCACAACCCTGATAAGTCATCGTGACTAGCCCCTCGTCGGAGTTCACTCTGGTTGTCTCTCGCCCAGGAGAGCTGACAGGGGACGACCTTGATGCCTTGTTCGAGGCGGGATTCGACGACGCCACGATCATAGAACGTGACGGCCTGATCTTTGCCGACATTGCGCGCGAGGGGGACGAAGCTCTTCGAGCCATCTCCGACGCAATTCACAGGATCGAGCAAACACTCTCGGAGTCGTCGGTTATTCGCGTCGAACCCGATGACCTCGTGACACTTTCAGGAATTGGAGAGCGAACGAAGCGGAGCAGAGAAGGTGTTCGGCTTCTCGTTGAAGGTAAACGCGGCCCCGGCGACTTTCCACGGCCTGTCACTTTGGTGGACTCAAAGTCTCGCCTTTGGCGATGGAGTGATGTCGCTCGCTGGTTCGATGAGCGCCTGGGGCAGCAGGTAGAAGCTGGGCTGGACACTGCGACCTCGCTAGCGGCAATCAACGCAGCGTTAGAACTGCGGACACAACGGACCAGACTTGGCGAGGGTGAACACGAATCCCTAGAGACTCTCGTAGGTAGCGCTCTTTCCCGCCAGATTGAAAAGCACACCGAGGGTCCCCGAAAGGCCGTAGACGTTGCTAGCCAACTCTCAAGAGTAGCAAATCCCATTCTGGGCCTCCTCGCCAAATGGGCTGGGAACAGAGTTCTAAGCGAAACTCCGATCGGGGCCGCAATTGACCGTACGCAGCATCTCTTCAGCGGGATTGAGATCGACCAGTCGCTGAAGAGGTGGTGCACTACACCAACTTTCAAGAACCTAATGGCACGAATCGCGGCTGGTCATCGCGACGTAAACCTCGAAGGGATGGCTACCGACTTTGTCGCCGTTTCCGGTTTCTTCTATGAGGATGAGACGCGCAGCCTGGAGGCTGCTGCGCTCATCCTTCAAACATTTGCAGTGATTCTTCACGAAGAAATGCTTAAGAGTCCTTACGGACTCGCTGTGAAAAGTGCTCGTGACGAGCAAAATCAAGCCAAGACAGAAAAGTACTTGGAGCGAACGCTTGACACCGTTGAATCCATGGAGGGGCAACTCCATGGATTGGAAGGGCAACTTCTCGGGATTGAGACTCGAATTATTAATGAGATCAACACCGCCCAAGAGAAGCCACCAACATCAACCAACGACAAGATTCATGCACGGATCGATGTCGCTCGTGATTTGTTAACAGACGGCAAGCCAAGTGGCGCGCACGCTGCTGCCCTCCAAATCCTTGGGGATGTAGAGACTGACTCGATCGAAGATCCGTTCTTGAGGTTCCGGATTGCGACGGTCCTCGGGTCCACCTACCTCGAACTCGGTAATCTTGAAAAGGCTTACGAGCATCTGCTTTCTGCCTACGAGTGGCAGCCAAGATCTCCAGACGCCCTTGCCAATCTCGCTTTGGTCGAGCTCCTGAACGACGACGTCACTACTGCCTCAAAGCATGCTCGGAGAGCTCTTGAGCTAGACGCGGAACATACTCATGCCAAGGGCACTCTGCTTTCCTGCCTCGCCGCTTCGGGTGATGTCGATGAACTCGAGACGATCGCAGCTGGCATAGAGGACACTGAGGACTCCAGTCTTCTCGCCTCACTTGGGGTGGTGCGTTTCAAGCAGGGTCGATATCCCGCGGCGGAGGATCTCCTGCGACGTTCGCTGGAGCGAGGCGGTTCGAGCCCACAAATTGACCTGTACTTGGGTACAGCAGTATTCGCGGAGGTACAGGAGCGCCTTCAAAAGGATCCCCCGCTGCATTGGCGTATGAAGCCAAGCGATCTCCACCGTTTGAGCAAGGCAGAAGCTGCGTTTACATCAGCAGTCGACCAGCTCGCTAAACAAGAGGGAGCGGCGCTACTAGCAGATGCTCTAGCGAGCAGAGCCGCCGTTCGCGTGATGTTGGGACGAGATGAAGAAGCAGTCTCAGACGTCGAGCGAGCTCTAGAGCGTGACTCAGCCCACCCGATCGCTGTTGCGAACATGGGCCTTCTCCTGCTCGCACGTGGCGATGCTGAGCGGGCAATCGACTTCCTTCGACGAACGTATGAGGCCGATCCTTCTCACGAGAAGGCCTTCAAATTGGCCCAGGCGTTGGGAGAAGCTGGCCGACCGACGGAGATTCCGGAGCTTCTAAAGCCCTGGCTTGATGACCGGATCTCTCAGTGGGACCCGTTGACGGTGGATGTGCTTCTACACGCATATGAGAAATCGGGAGCAGCACATGAGATCGAGCAGTTGGTCGATCAGTTGCGTGGGTCCTCGACTAATCCGTCAGCGGTTTGGGTGTACGCGCGCCATCTGCGGCGCACTGGAGATAGAGACGCCTATGTAACTCAACTCCGTCACGCGCTAAGTCTTGCTTCGGGCAATCTTCGCGACCGTCTGATCATGGATCTAGCTGACGAGCTATACGAAAAGGGGGAGTTCGGTGAGGCGGCCGTGCTGTACGGAGAGGTCGTTGACGCCACCTCGGAACCTGATCTCGGAAAGAGGTACGTGACCGCCCTCTACAACGCCGGTTCATTGAAAAGGGCGCTGGATCTTGCGAGGTCAATGCGAGAGTCAACAGGGCAAGTGATTCCCGTAGTCACGGAGATCGAGGCTCTGGTCTTGGCTCGGATTGGTGAGATGGATCGAGCGCGAGAACTCTTCCTTGCCCTCGCTGAATTCGAACCGGGGCACCCTGCTCACAAGATTCAGGCCCTGTTGCTCGCCCTAGAGGCAGGCAACAAAGCCGAAGCTCGCCGGCTCCTGAAGAAGCTCGATGTTACAACCATCAAGGACAAGCCTCGAGAGCTGATGCAGCTTGCACACGCCCGAATGGCTGTCGGCGAGGGGGAGGTGCTTCCTCTTGCCTACCGAGCTCGACGTCTTGCGTACGACGACGCTGAGATGCACCTTGCCTACGTGGGTGCATTCCTCAATAGAGAGGCGGAGGATGAGAAGCTCCTCGACGTCGCGACTGCCGGGCTGGACTCTGCAGTCCATTTCAAAAGGGGCGAGGAGAAGAGGCATTACCTGATCGTCGACGACGACTTACCTCCTCGCCCGGACGAGGTGCGTCCAGAGGATGGCCTGGCTCAACGGCTGATCGGTCTTCGTAAGGGCGATGAAGCCAAGATCAAGGAAGGAATAGAAGAGCTTAGCTACGAGGTGACTGACGTCCAAAGCAAGTACGTCTTTGCTTTTCAAGAAACGCTTCTAGAGTTCGGCACTCGCTTTCCTGACCACTCGGGGCTACACCGACTAGAAGTAGCTGATGACGATCTGACTCCCCTCATTCGGATGCTCGAGGCGCAGCGGAAGCAGGTAGAGACCTCTCTGGAGTTCTACCGGTCTCGCCTGATTCCTATCAGCACACTTTCCAAGATGCTTGGTAAGCACATCTCCGAGGTGTGGATCGGGCTACTGAATGATTCAGCCCAAGCGGTCAAGGTCTCCACTGGGAACTTCGCTGACTTTGACCAAGAGCTTCACAGCGCTCGCATGGCAGATGTCCTCGTCCTCGATTCAGTTGGCTTTCTCACTGTTCAAAGCCTCGGATTCTTTCATGCTCTTCAGACAACCAAGAAACGAATAGTCATCGCCCAAGCAGTAGCGGACGAACTCCGGCATCGAGCGAACGACGTGCTTGAAGGTCCCGAGGCGTCGGGACAGATTTCCGGTGGTGGCCCCGGCATCGTTGTGGAGGATTTCTCCGCGCAACAACTTCAGGGCCAGCGAGCCTTCTACGAGGATCTTATCGCTGTCCTAGACGGCAAGATCGAGATTCTTCCGACTCCCGCGTTACTGGATGTTGAGAACGATCTACTTTCGAAGATGGAAGACACGATCGGAAGGGCAGCCCTTAGTTCGGTCCTTCTCGCTAAAGAAATAGGAGGAGTCCTGTATACCGATGACTTCGCATTGAGAGCCTTGAGCCGTAATGAGTATTCGGTGAAAGGAACCTGGACTCAGCCAATCCTTGCTCTGTTGGGCGAAGCAGGACTTATTGACCCAAAGCAATATCGAGACGCTCTGTCAAAGCTAGCAGCGAGTCGGTGTTTGTACCTTCGAGTTACGCCCGAGGATGTCGTCAATAGCTTTCGTGACTTCAACTTTGTTTCTACGGCTGAGCTCGCTCGGTTCATCGAATCGGTTTTTGGTAGCGATTACGGGGAGGATTACGTCACGGCTCTTGCAGCCGATGTCATTCGAATTCTCTGGCTTGAGCCGCTGATCAATGAGCGCAAAATCTTGGTGTTGGACCTGATTTTGGCCGGCCTTACCCGGGACCGTGTTCCGGAGACTGTAATGAGTCGGCTCGGAACATCACTTGAGGCACGACTAATCCTGCTTCCCACCGTTCGGGATGTCATTTTCGAGACTCTCAACCTGTGGCGGCAGCGAAACCGAATCATGCGAGGGCTAACCTCTGAGTAGTGGGGAGAATTTGGTTTGAGGGAGAGCAATGAACAGCAAGCAGGTGGCGATCACACCCGTTACGGGAGCCAGAGGGGACGTACCCGAGCGACATGCTGGACGCAGATGGTCTCGGGAAGAGGACTGGAGACCAACGGGCCGCTGAACGGGTCGGGGCTCGAGTGAGCGTCGAGCTCCCAACGGCGTCACGGCCCTGCGCATCGTTTGGATGAGGAACTTCGGATGGGATCCGGGCCTCATGCCGGAGACAATCACCCTCCAGGCTGCTAGGTACCTCGCGTTCCGACTAGCCTCTAAAGGAACTGGCCGTGCGACAGACTAGGAGTCAGAACCGTTGACCGCTCACTTCAAGGGACTGACCACCGAGAACTGGCTTGAGCCCGACGAAACTCTTCAAGCCTTCGGACGCCTATCTCTGATCACGGGCCAGGTGCACACAATCACCGCCGATGACTTCGCATCCGCCTTCCTGGCGGTCGAGTTGATTGACTACGTGCCAGATGACATTGCTGCCATGTTCCAGGTTGCGCGGGGGACGCTGTTGTACGGCTACTTCTTCTATCCCTTGTATGCCCTCGGCCAAGACCAACTCTGGCGAGTGTGCGAAGCCGCTCTAAGCGAGAAGGTCCGACGGTTAGGCGCTCCCAAAAGTCATAAGAGATTCGCAGAAAGAATCCGGTGGATGCATTCGGAGGGTCACTTCTCGGAGGAACAAGTTCTGTGGTGGACAGCCGCCAAGGACCTCAGAAACAGCGCCTCACACCCCCTCTTCCAAACCCTGACCACTCCACTCGAACTGACCGGAGACCTTCGACGCACCGCACACGCCATCAACTGTCTCTTCGACGACACGATCGACTTTATGTCGCTTTGGCAGCAGCGGCCTTTCCAGGTCTGACTAAGTCCGTGAGTGCTAGACGAGTTCGCACTTCCGCTATGCGCTTGGTCTTGACTGTTCCGGTCCATTCCAGAGTGCCTCGAGTCCTCTGAGTTCCTCATCGGTGAGCTCGAAATCGCCTTCGGCGCGAACCATCGTCGTATCCCAAGGACGGAGTCCATCGTGACGAGGCGTCAGAAGGATGCCGACAATTACGACGCCTTCGTAGGTACCGAGATCGCTGCCGAACTCATGGTGGCGGAGGGTCACCCACTGACGAAACGCCTCCATATGACACTCGGTGAAACGGGAGCACGCGCCGAACCCAAGTTGAGGTTCCGGAGGCGCGAAGCGAAATCGGCGGAATCCCCATTTCGTTTCGGACGCGTCCACACTTGCCACGTCATTCAGCATGTCCAGCAGAAACTTCCCCAATTCAGATCGGTGCGCGACAGGTAGCCGGTCGATCTCACTCAGTAGCGAAAGGCGACTTTCTTCCTCGATTTTCTGGACAACCGGAGATGTGGCGATGTCCTCCATGATGCTTCTGAGAAGACGGTGGTAGCCGTCGGTCTCCGTCGCGACGGGAAACTGAGGCAATAGCGGTGCCGAAATTGGAGACCCCTCCCCAATTATGCGGGGATCCAAGGGCGGTGGAGGCGTCGCAGCGTCGGCTGCAGCAAGCTTGTAGTAGCGCACCGGCTCTCGCCCGAGCTCTATCGGATCATTCTCCGCAGCGCGCTTTAGGTACTGGACGACCGCGTACGTAGAACGCAGCTGATCAAAGAGAAACTCCCAGTCTCGCCGCAGCAAGACCACTTGAGGGATATCCCCCGCCTTCTCAACAAAGAGATCCTCCGGGGGATCGTCGTAATCAATGACGACAGCGATGAGCCAATCGAGACGATTCGTATCAACCCCTATTTCACGACCGCGACCGTTAATGAGCCGCGTCGGTTCCGTGGTGAGTCGATAGACGAAGTCCGGTAGGCCCCAAAACGGCAGCACACGATTCGACCGCCTCCTCGGCTGCGCTGCCCTGATCCGAACCCACCGGTAGTGGCAGCGCATGAGCGATCGGGCGTAAGAACACGCCAGCCGACGTCTCGACCATTAGGGTTAGCGCAGGTCCACCATCTCGTTCCATGCCCTCACGATAAAGAGAGCATGCGACAAGATTCGTCCCCACAAAGCGCCCTCAGATTCTGTGTTCATCGACGAGCGGAGGTGCCCAGTAGTGCAGTCACAATTTATTCGAACTCGATGCCTAGCCTAAATGACACTCGTGTGAGATGACACTGCACCAATTCGCCCAAGCGTTGATGAATGTTCCTTGAGGTATCGGAGAAGATATGGCCCGTATGTAGCAGGGAAAGAATATTTTCTTCGGACGCCGGCGAGCATAGAATCGCGATGATGGAATCGCTATGGCTGTACCTAGCCATTTCGCATAGGACGCGATAATCCGCTAATGCATTCCTCGCCCCGCGATCAAGCCCTATTCGCAGTGTGGCGGGAGTATGCGCAAACCGCTTTCGAGTTGATGACTGGTCGCGTGGGCGACATTGGTGATGGCGGTACTTACGAGATTGTTCAGGAGTGGCAGCCCCGTAATCGGGATTCCGAAGACGCGGTGTGGACTCGTCGTCCTACACGGAAGCCCTGGATATGGCCGTTGATTTCGGAAATGGACTCTGAGCTGCAGAGTCTTACCGAGTACCACTCGGCGGTAACAGCCCTCAGAGCTAACGCGGTGATTGCTTCCCAGCTCGGAAATCTTGTCGGTACTGTCTTGGGGTCCTCGCTGTTGGCGGAGGATGAGCTGATCGAGGGGCTGCTTCAGGAGACGGTCCTGCGATCGGGACAACTCGGATTCGACGAGGAGGCGTTCCGAGGGGCATATCTTCATATCGAGGGAGCTCTCTACGCGGAGCATCTCCGCTTCAAAATGATCGCCCCTACTTTTCAGACAAAATTCACTCGGTTGCCGCTAGTGCTGGACGACAATTTGAAAAATCGACGAGATGTCATTAGGCGAGCTTAATGCTGCCGCGTCCGCCGGGCTCTTCGTCAGGACGGTGAGGCCCGACCAAGACAGGCACGTATTCCGAAATCGCGACGCAGTGATGTACGCATACACGCTCCCCAAGAGGGTCACGCCTCCTAACCATTTGGACGAGGACGATGATGACGGCCAAGAAGATCACGCCGAGGTCATGCGAATTTTCGAGATGACTGAAGACGTGGTGTCCGATGTGATGCGCGCTCTACGGCTGGTCCATCACGGCGCTTTCAGCATCCCCGGCGCTATTCATCTCCCACTTACGTGGCTCGATGAAGACCAGGAACCTCGGATCGACTTCTTGCAAACCGGGGCGCGCCACTACCTCCTGACTGCCACCTTCTCTGGGGAGGCGTGTGCCGAGGTGGAGAGTGTCTACCAGAACGTGCACGGGCGCAGGGTGAACAGGCATGAAGGGCTCATGCAGGCCGTTCGCCGCTTCAGCTTCGGTATGGACAGGCATCGGCCTGAGGACCGTATTCTGGACATGATGATTGCAGCGGAAGCGCTCTTCCTGTACGACGCTGGGGCAGCACAAGACAAAGGGGAGCTGAAATACCGACTCAGCTTGCGCGCTGCCTTTTTCCTGGGAAAAAACCCAACCCAGCGGGAAGTCATCTTTAGATTCATGAAGCGCGCCTACGACGCCCGGAGTTCCATCGCTCATGGCGGAGCGCCGAGCCAGCTCCGCGATCCCCAAGGATCCGAGACCGACCTCGTTTCTTTCACGGGCTACCTCGAGCGATACCTGCGTCTCGCAATTAAGCAAGCAATACGAGAAGCTCCTGCTGAAGGGCGATTCTTGGATTGGGACAAGCGCATTCTGACCAACGCCCCGCTCTAGTTTGATCATGTGGTTCGGGTTGGGGAATGAAGGAGCTCCTAGTCTCAAGGGAGGGTGACCTAGAGCACGTTATTTGCATTGGGATTGCGGCCTCGCGATATTCATGAGGAAGTCTCGGCCCCAACATCGAACTACTCAATTTGTACCTGCCCACCTGATGGATGCGTCAGCGGATACAGCATCCAATGACGCCGATCGAGCCCCCATGGTCGGGCGTAGAGCGGCGCTTTGCGGCGGGAAACCTCCTCAAAATGGCCGTGCCCGCGGAGAGCCCCGAATCAGCTCTGCTAGGTCCAGAACCTGCGTTAGACAGTACGAAAGTGCGAGCCCAGTACCGAATGACAGCCATGTGAGATAACACTTCTCCACGCTGCCCAAGAGTTAGCAAATGTTCCTAGAGTCTCTCCGAGAGGTTCTCGGGCCCGAAGACTTCGGAGCGCACTTGAGGCCGAAGCAGCCGGTGCGACGAAGCCGGCCTTCGACTGGGATGCCCGGGAGGTTGTCTACGTGATGAAAGGACCTCCCGGGACCGAGCCTTCAGGGGGTGACGCCCCGACGCCTTCCATGAGGATTAGCCGCGGCCAGGCTCCGCCAAACAACTCGGGCGATTGCGCCTGAGCTTTCAACTTTGCCCAGAACGTCGTAGACGTCGTCGCGAGAAGCACCCCGTACGCTCCAAGCATCTCGGCGTGAGCTTTGAGTTCCATCAACCTCTTGTACTGGGCCGGACCCGACTGTTCGAAACGATCAGTGGTGGTCGCTTCTCCGATCCAAAGCCGATACCCATCGGAGAGGACGAGGTCGTGCTCCGCCCTAGCGCCGTCCTGCGAGACGAATTCCAGCTCGAAGCAGTAGTCAATGGGTCTTCGTGACCCTCCGACCAACTGCACCGCGGCCCGAAGCGGTAGATCTCCATCATGTTCGAGCAGCTGACGGACAACCTCGGCGAGTTGGTAGTGCAGCACGGGTTCCAGACCAGTGAGGAAGTGTTCTTCTCCGGCTTCCTGGGCGAGGCGGCATCGTCCACACCGGAAGGTCGAGCCAACATCGTCCAGCGAGTACCACGCAACCTGCCGGCAGCGTTCGCACTTGAGCGGATACCCGCGTGTGAGGACCCTCTTGTCCACGAGCGACGCGACGAGGAAGTCGACATCGGGGTCACCCCCAGCCAGGTCTCGCAAATCATCCAGAGCGATGTACCGCCGGTGGTCGCTTGTCAACAGGAGGCCCGCTTCGCCCTTGAGATAGCCGTCGACGATACGGCGAGTAGGCCCGGCGCGGAGAGCCTCGTCTAGCTCGCGAAAGCCTCCACACACTGGGGCTGACGCCGCCGCGTCCATCCCCTTGTCGGAGAGCTCGACTCTGACCGTGTCCCCCGACGCGAACTCGCGCAGGTGCTCCAACAAGGGCCATGGCCGGAGCTTGGGCCGCGCTACCACGGACTCTAGGCTGGGCGCTCCCGCCCACGCATAGTTGGGACAGTAGTAAGCGACGCCCTCCCGGGTAGTCCGCAGGTACTCGCTGTCGTACAGGTGTTGCTCCAACAACTCGCTCGCGAGTCCGCCGTTGCGCATCGGGGCCCATTCCGCGCAACGGACCTCGGTTATCCAATGCAGGTCCGCTGGTCCCGCACCAGCTGCGACGTTAGGGATAGGCGTGGGGAGTTCCGGAGTCTTGCCGCCCTGAAGCAGGATCGGCTGTGGAAGACCGTAACGATCGCGCTCGTACAACCGCCGTGGGTCATCAGGCAATACGTCGCGCCACGAGGTATGCGAGATCTTGATTGGGCGTTTTGACTGAAATATCTCGCCGCGCAATTTGTCCGCGACATCCCCCGCGAGGCCATGCGACGACACCGAGACGACGTGCACGATACGAGCACTCGCTGCGGCGCGATCCAGCATCGGCATAAGACGCATCCGGAAGAGGGCGTCTTCTACGAACTCATTTGGACACCACCACACGGTCTCGCCCATCCGCCGCAGGGCGTAGAACAACGCGAAATCCCAGGCCTCGGCTCCGGCGACCACTACCGGATGTCGGTGGGGCGCGACACGACGGTAATGGCCGAGGTCCGTGTCACCCAGATCCCACGGATACGCGGCATCCGGGTGGGGGCGGCCCTTGTCGTACAGATCCAGCAGATCGATCGCGCTCCCGACGGGATACTCACCGACAGCGCCACCCAGCGCGTCGACGGCCGTCCTGGCTTCGGGCGAAAAGCGCCCGAGGAAGGTGGCCGCGATGAGGCTCTCTGGCGAAGCCGGTCCCGCGGCTTGGTCGACCAGCGTGTTCCCTGGGAGTCCGATGACGCGTATCGACGTCTCGGCGAATGGGCCCGGCGACGAGCCGCTCATCGCCTGGACTGCGCCCCCAGGAGCGTGGAATGGCGCCAGCCTGTCAACAATCAACCGTTCGAGCCCGGCGTGGAGTTGAGGCACTTCGTACTCTTGGTCATGCCACTGCTCCACCAGGTCGGCTGCCGCTGCGTGGCCGAGCCGGGTGTCCAGTGCTGCGCGCGCTTCGGCATAACGCTCCTCGTCGATCGCCTCTATCTCTCCCCACGAGGGCGTGAAGAACTTGATGCGGTCGGCATCGAAGACGTCGAGCAAGGCCCAAAAAGCCTCGTCCTTGCCAATCGAGTCCGCAAAGGGAACGACGATATTGCCGCTCCCACCCCATTGGGCGGTCTGGGACGAAACCGCCGCGCGCATCACCCCTTGCCAAGGAAGGTCGGTCGGCAGGTGCACCAAGAGGGCAGTCCGAATAGGGCGAACACCCAAAGAGATCGTCATCATCTGGAGCGAGGCGGCAGGGTCCATCGCCACAACTTATGGGCTTACGGGCCGGGTCAGAAACGACTTCCTCAAGGAATGGGGCGGCGAGCTGGTCGCGATGTCCGAGGGCGGCGTCGCCCTCCGGCCCCACCTGCGGAGGCTGGGGCGGCCTTCCGTCCCGTCGTCACGGCGGTCGGCCTAAGTGCTCCGTGGCGGACGCACCACTGCGCGCCCTGGCTGCAGAAGACCTTCATCGGGCGTCTCTGGAACTGGAAAACCAAGTTGGAGGAACCTGAACAGGGGCTACGGTCCTGCGGGGGCTGCACCGCCATATCTACAGAAGGCCGCGGGCGACGATCCCCGCCAGGTGGCGGACATCGTGAATGTCTCCTCCGTCGCTGGGCGAACCGCCTTCCCCAATATGAGCGTCTACAACATGACGAAGTTCGGTTTGAACGGGTTCAGTGAGGCCCTGCGGCAGGAGCTGACCACCAGCTATGTTCGCGTCGGGGTGCTCGAGCCCGGCAAGGTCGACACCGAACTCGACTCACACAACACCGACGACGTCGTCGCAGAGATCGAAGCGAACTACGGCCACGTCCGCATGCTCGACCCGGAGGACATCGCTGACGGCATCAAGTACATGGTCACCCGGCCCCGCCATGCGGCGATCGCCGAGCTGTGGGTCATGCCGACCGAGCAGGGGTGACCTACCGGCACCACGTAGGGAATAGGGAGCTGTTCGACATCCAAGAAAGCTCCTTAAGGAGCGTGAGGAGTGGCCGTCCCCCGCCCCCGCTGCACTTCACGGCTTGGGACCGTGACACGAAGTTACGAGTGTGTGAGATGAGGCTGATGTTGTCTGCGCAAGGCTTGTCGAATGTTCCTTGAGACTCGAGGACAGCTAGGCGCGCTGCGGGGTGCCCTCCTTAGGTGCACCTGGCCTGCCGCGCTCAGGGCCGGATCGAGCACGAATGTTGGGGACCCAGCCCTAAGCACACTGGACGGCAATGCAACCGCGGAACGGCGGGCTATCGGCGCACAGTGCCGACGATTTACACGGTCTCGGGCCGAGCTATATTTCGGGGCGTTGCGTGGGACTAACCATATTCACATCCACTGGCGCCCTGCCTCTCGAGGCGACAGGGAAGGATTACCCCTAAAAACGACGTAAATGGCACTCCCTCCCTCTGAGGACCCCTGACCAGGGAAAGTCGCGCGCTCTCCACCTCCATAGCCCGGAGGCGATCTCAGCCCGCTCCCCTGCTCTCAACCAAAGCAGGGTATCCTGCCTCAATTATAGGGGAATTGAGCCTCTCCAAGGCGCCGATAACCTGCGCCGATGGCCCACCCCCCTATAAAATGGTCAAGCGCCCTAGTTCTCAGGGCACCAGGGGAGGATTAGCAGAAACAATACGTAAATCACCCGCAAATTGGCGGTTGAGCCGATGGACATACCCTTATCGATGTCTCCTGGCGCTCCGTTAACCCGGAGTTCTCCTTGACAGGACTGAAAAGTAGCGGCAAACTACAACTCTGTCATTCCAACCAGGGAAAGGGATGCGTCAGTAGTGGACGTTGAGGAGATTCTAAAGAAGGCGGCGGATGCCGTGGAAGCAGCCGGTATCCCGGGCCGAGCTCAGAGCGAGCGCCTTCCAGAAGGCGGTCGACCTTTATGCGGGTGGCACGGCAGCCTCTTTGCCCGTGAAAGCAGAAGTGGCCGCCGACTCAGCACCGATGTCATCGGATGACCCGATCGGAAGAATTTGTGCTCGCCTCAGCCTCTCATCGGAGCTGGTCGGGGATGTCTTCTTCACCGACGACCAAGGTGAAATCGGGGTTGGGGTCGCGCCGTCGGCAATTGATGCGCGCAAGGCCGGTGGCACAAAGGAGCTTGCGCTCTTGGGGGCTGGGTCCCGTCAGTTGTCGGGCCAAGAGGAGTGGACTTCCTTCGACCGAATTCGAGCGCTCGCCACCGACTTCGGACGCTACGACGACAGCAATTTCGCGACGACCATCCAGGAGATGGCCGACTACTTCCAGATTCGTGGAAGTCGTCGAAAGGGAAGTACGGCTAAAGCGGCCGGGCATCGAAGCACTCGCCAGGCTGGTTAGCCGTCTTGCGGGTGAAGATAACTAGGAGGAGTTATGCCGAAGGCTGATGTGACTCTGCCCTCCGGGGCAAAGATCTCTATCGAGGGCTCCACGGAAGAAGTCCAGGAGCTGCTCCAGATTTACACGGAGGGCGGCTCCAAGAGCCCAGTCGAGAAGCCGTCTTCGAGAAAGGCGTCGACCAAGAGACCGTCAGGAGCGGCAGCAAGCCCTAAAGCCTCGTCCGTTGATGCTGCAAGAGTCGTAAACGCGATGAAGGATTCTGACGACTGGGATGCCATCGAGAAAAACGTCCTGGACAAGCGCGATCGTTTGCCTCGAGTCCTAATGCCGCTGTACGCCGTTAAGGCATATCTCAACGAAGATCTGGAACTCACGTCCGGAGACGTGCACCGGATAACCAAGGAGTTGGGTGTTCCCCTCAGTCAACCCGCTGCTTCGACGGTCTTGTCGGGCAGCGGATCCAAGCACGTTATGGCAGGGCGATCGAGGGTGAAGGGGTTCCTGTCGGTACAAGCTGAGCCGCCGGGGTGAGGCCCACTTGAAGTCGGTCCTCTACCCAGAGTCTGAGGATTCCTAATGTTCGCGGCCGCCACGGCGAGGTGATGGCGACCCCACGGACTGACGGTTTCGCGCTAACCGTGCAACGTCTGGCGGCAGACGCCGACCGTGTTCTGGTACTCGGCGAAGTTGTAGGCGTCCGGAATGGGACCCGCCGCTTCAAGAAGGCCCAGATCGATACTCTCTTCGACGGTTTACACGTTCCAACGCCCTCGAATACAAGCGCGCGCGGCTCGGCGACCTTCGGCGGCAGAAATTGGTCGTGAAGAATGCCGATGATACCTGGGCCCTTACCCTGAGGGGCGTTCGAAAGCCTTGGACATGATCGGTGAACTCGATATAGCGCGGGTCGAAGCGGAATTAGCGGAGGTTCCTGGCGCAGAACTGGGGAAGGTGCGCCACAGTGTTATCAGTCCAGTGTTTGCTCCACAGCGTTGGGGAGATGCGATCGGTCGGCTCTTGGACGAGTTTCCCTTTGAGCAGAATGTGTTTCTCATGACACGCTTTCCAGAGTCCAAGGACGACGAGACATTTCTCGATCCAGTCAAGGAAGTAGTTGCTGTTGTCCGCGATGCTCTTTCACGCCACGGCCTACACCTTCATTTGGCTAACAAAAGACAGCTGGATGATGACCTTTTCAGCAACGTCGCTGCGCACATGTGGGCGTGCCAATACGGCGTTGCGCTTCTCGAGGATAGAGCTGGGCGTGGCCTTAACTACAACGTGGTTATAGAGCTGGGGGCCATGACGATGACCGGGCGACGCTGCGCCTTCCTACGCGACTCGGTCACTACTCCCGACGTGCCAACCGACTTTGTCGGCCAGATCTACAAGTCAATCGACTTTGGCGACACCACAACAGTGTCGGAGGCCATGCACCGCTGGGCTGCGTTTGACCTCGCCCTCGGGAAATGTGACTCGTGCCCCGAGGATGAGTAAGTTCCCCGACGCTTCAGAGTTTAAGTGAGGGGCAGCTTGGTCCACAGCCCAATCTGACCTGCCTAGGAGCCGGGCGATTGATGGGGCTCGCGAACGCGCTCCCGCTCTGCTCTCTCCCCCGGCCTCTTCAACGCGTTAGGTCTCTCATTCGCAGGAAATGCCGCGCCCTTAGCGGTTTCCTTACGTGGCTGAACCGATTCACAACGCACCATCCCGGTAAAAGACAAATCGGACGACATGTTCGTCACCAAATCTCGAAGCTCCTTACGAGCTGTGGAACATGTTGCCGTCACCCCGTCGTGCCATGTGGGTCGCGGTCTGGCGACCTCGTCACGAGGGTTACAACTGTGTGAGATGAGGCTGATGTTGTCTGCCCAAGTGTTGGGGAATGTTCCCTGACAGCAGATCTCCCCCCAGAAAAAGGAGGAACCCAGGAGGCGCTATCGAACACTAGTTCGATAGGCCTAGCCGTAGGTGCTGGCCTGGTGAACCTACGAAAGGAGTCTTCCATGCACGAGGTCGACTTCCTCCCAGTCGGGGATGGGGAACGCTCAGGGGACGCCATAGCGATGAGATTCACCAGGCCTGACACAGGCTCTCTCGCCCACGTGATCATCGACGCGGGGTTTCAGCCCGACGGAGCAGCCCTCGTCAACCACGTCAAGAACTACTACGACACCGACGACATCGACTTAGCCATCTTGAGCCATCCCGACGGGGATCACATAGGCGGTATGGGCGTGGTTGTCCGGGAGCTAAACGTCGGTGCGCTGCTTGTTCACCGCTTAGGCGAACGAGGAGGGTCGACCCTGCCGGCAGCAGATGCTGTTGACGATTTAATAGCAACCGCTCAGGAGCAAGGAACCAAGATCTACGAACCCTTCAGTGGCATGAACGCCTTCGGCGGAGCGCTCACCATTCTTGGACCCGATCTGGAGTACTACGCAGAGCTGGTCCCCCAGCAGGTAGAACAAGCTCTTGCAAAGGCTGTCGCTGCGAATCTACGCGGGCCGGGACCGCTAACTCGCCTCGCTCATCGCGCTCTGTCCTACTTCCCGCTAGAGATCCCTTTCGATGACGGCGAGGGGGAAGGGCCCAGGAACAACAGCTCAGTAATCGCTCTTCTGGAACTCGACGGGTTCCGAGCTCTCTTCACCGCCGATGCTGGAGTGGTTGCTTTGAACAGGGCTTGGGACCGGCTCGAGAAGCAAGGTCGGGACACGAGCGCACCCCACCTGGTCCAGATACCTCACCACGGCAGCAGAAAGAACGGTTCTTCTGCACTCTTGAACCGATTGCTGGGACCAACGGGGCAACCTCAGACTCGCGATGCGATCGTGAGCGTGTCCGCAAAGGCGCCGCGCCATCCGTACCCACGGATCGTCAACGCATATGGAAGGCGCGGTTACAACGTCGGCACGACCGCGGGAAAGAGCGTTTGCTTCCCCAGCCCGGATATGCCGCGGAGGCCGGGATGGGTCACATGGACTCCTCTCGGCCCTCTGGACGAGACCGTCGAGGACTAACGCTTGTTTGATGCTTACGCGCGCCGCGCGCGACTGACACCAGCAGTCATCACCGGAAGCCCCCTCCTTGCTTTCTTGATTGCGGCTGGATTCTCTATCGATGCAAAGACGGGTATCGCGTCATTGCTCGTCGGCGCGTTGGGCGTTATCGCTTGCGGGTTAGCCCGCGACACCGGTTACAAGTTGCAGGATCGGCTATGGGCTTCCTGGGAGGGGAGCCCTACGACTCGACGATTACGGTGGAGGAACACGTCTGACCCGCAAATGCTTCAGCGACTGCATGACGATATCGAGGTGGTGACAAACCATCCCTTGCCAACTGCAGCTAAGGAAGCGGCAGACCCAGCTGGAGCCGACCGTCAGTACGACGCAGCGATCGCGATACTGAGGAACCGCACCGATGACCACAAGCGGTTCTTCAAGCTGTTCGCTGAAAATGCGGAGTACGGTTTCCGCCGCAATTGCTTAGGTCTTCGTCCGTACGGCCTCTCGCTTGGAGCAGCCGGAACCATCACCACCGGGGTGCTCTGCGCGCTCGTATCAGAGAGCATCACGTCCGGTCTCGTCACTTGGGGTGGCCCCGGCCTTGTTTCCCTAGTGTCGTTCCTCTTCTGGTGGAAGGTCGTGAAGCCCGAATGGGTTCGCATGCCCGCTGAAACGTATGCCGATCGCTTGCTAGAAGCGGTCGACAGCCTGAAAGGGGACGCTTAGCTTGCGTCAGTGGGGACTCTGACAACAACGTCGTCGGAGCCGGCGTTGAGATGGATGCAAAGCTCGGGAGGTTGAATGTCTCACAAGATCAGTGAGCTACGTGCCAAGTCGTACGAGGAACTAATAGAGGAGCACGATCGTTTGTCAGAGCACACAATCGTGGGAACGGATTACTACCTCTAGGAATTAGCTCGTCGCGACGCGGCCAAACAGACGGCGGCGATGCTCCAAATGACCTCAACGATCAACCGACTAACGTGGACAATCACAACCTTGACTGCCCTGAACGTGTTCCTCGTCGGCTGGGATGTATTTGGGATGACAACCTTGCCACGAGATCCGCTTCAGGATCACTGGGAGGCCTCGCAACCGAGTGGCAAAGAGATGGGAAGGAGTGATACAGCGCTGGGGGCGGCCACCTTGTAAGTTGTGAACACGTTTGCTGGAGCTGCTCTCTGAAAGTACTGAGTTCGCTTTCAGAATTGAATGGAAGCAGTGGATTCGATCCCAGCACGGACCCCTGAGAGAGGGAACCTTCCGGAGCCGGAGCGCAGAATATCTCCCACCTCTTCGATGGGGCGATGGCGACGTTTAAAAAAATCCAGCGAGCCATCGAGAGGTAGACATCAACGACTCCGTTGATGCCGCCAACATCATCCGGTAGGCAAATGCACTTCTCCGCATTTCGCTCGCACAAAGATGTTCCTTGTACGCGGCTATCAAGACGACAGCGCTCCTGACCGAATAGCTCCTGGGACCGAGTTCGATCTCAGCCTCCCAGTTTGGCGGGTAGGCGAATGCTTGCTCCACGGGAGCCGATTGGCCAAACGAACTGAGACCAGCGAGTCGAGCCTCCTATTCAGATTCAGCTGGACAGGCCTATTAGGGCAGAGGCTAACTGCTTGGCCTCTCCTCAGAAGACGCGATTCTCGACCCCTGCCTCAACCGCCGGCTCCGTCACGAGTAAGGTTCGAGAAAAAGCGGATCTTATGCCTTCCAGGTTGGCCGATCTTGTCACTGCCGCGGTAGCCCCTCTGTACGCAGCGTTCGGTGAGTCCCTTCCGGAGTCCTTTTTTGAGGCCGAGCTCGCTGAATTGCAAAGGCAACGGTTCTTAGCGCGCTCGCTGCGGAGCCGAGAGTGCGGTGGGCGGCATCGCCATCGGGTTCATGATCGTCTGTCTAGAGATTGCGAACTCGGATAATATTTGGGGGGTGGCCCTCTTCTCACAACGTCATGGCTTCCGAGAGGCTAAGTCTCTCATCCAAACGGAATCCGTCGATGATGAATTGCGACACGGATTGTGGAACGCTCTGACCGTTGTCTATTGGGATCGGATGAAGGGCACTCCCTACCTTTCTCACGACACGGCAATGCAGACTCTCTGCCAGCGCATCTGGCACTCCTACTTCAAGTGGCCAATCGATAGCCTGGATGATTATTGGCCTGCTACTTACAAAGAGCTGCGGACCTACTTCCTCTCTTGCCCTTGGGAAGAAGTTTACGATTTCATTGAATTCGTACCGACATACTACCCCGATGATCGGGGCAGCATCGCTGAAAATTTCCAATCTCTCTGCAATGAGATTCTCGAACGCGAGCTGGCCGGTTACCGTTTTGTTTCGGGGCTCGTAACACCGATCACTTCAGAAGAGGAACTCGCTTCAATTAATGAAGCACAGTCAATCCAGGGAAAGTGGAAGCCAGTATCCACACACTTGAGGCGTGCCACAGAATTATTTGCCGATAGAAAAGAACCGGACTACCGAAACTCGATAAAGGAATCAATCAGCGCAGTCGAGGCTGCCTGCTCAATCCTTGTGGGAAAATCAACCTCTTTGGGCGCAGCCTTGAAACAACTAGACACGACAATGACGATTCATCCCGCCCTCCAGCAGGCCTTTCAGAAGCTTTATGGATACACGAGCGACGCAGACGGCATTCGACACTCAATGCTGGACGAGAGCACCCTAGGAAGTGAAGATGCCCAGTTCATGCTTGTGACGTGCTCCGCCTTCATTAACTACCTTCGTACCAAGTGTGCCTAGCGCGGAGCTTTCACGCCTCAGATACCTATCCTCGCTAATTGACATCGTTGGAACCGGGCTGAATGAGGCGTTACAGGTTGCGTCCTACTATCGAACTGGCCTGGGTCACATTGGTGCAGGGGTTGCGGGGGCTACCCCAACGCACCCTTTGGAACGACGGCTTCTAGCCAGCGCTCTGCCTCGTCTGAGAGGCCGATCTTTGGGAGATTCACAGCGGATT
>JAUJNU010000069.1 GCA_030448085.1 Actinomycetota bacterium
CCAGAGCAAGATAGGTGACGGACTGGGCGAGGTTCAGCTTGGCCTCGGGCAGCCCCACGAACTCGAGCGCGTGGTGAGCCGCCACCGCAACCTGAAGAGCGAGCGGGTCGGCGTTCCCCACGTCCTCCGAGGCGAAGATCACCATCCGGCGAGCGATGAACCGGGGGTCCTCGCCTGCATCCAGCATGCGTGCCATCCAATAGACGGCCGCGTCGGGGTCCGAGCCTCTCATCGATTTGATGAAGGCGGAGATCACGTCGTAGTGCCAGTCCCCGCCCTTGTCGTAGGGGATCGCCCGTCTCTGTAGCGCCTCCGCGGCGATCGGGACGTCGAGGACCACCTCGCGCTCGGCCGCCATGGTTGCGGACACCTCGAGAGCATTGAGGGCGGACCGGGCATCGCCGCCGGAGGTCGCGGCGATGTGCTGCAGGGCCTCCGGAAGCGCCTCCACCTTCAGCCGTCCCAGACCGCGCGCCTCGTCCTCCAGCGCACGGCCGAGGAGGGCGAGGAGGTCCGCCTCGGTCAGAGCCTCCAGCCGGAAGAGGAGGCTGCGCGACATGAGCGGAGAGTTGACCTCGAACGAGGGGTTCTCGGTGGTCGCACCGACCAGAACGATCCAGCCGTTCTCGACCGCCGGGAGCAGGGCATCCTGCTGCGCCTTGTTGAAGCGGTGGATCTCATCGAGGAAGAGGACCGTTCGCTGCCCGTGCTGAGCGAGGCGGTCCCGGGCCGCCTGG
The DNA here is from genome assembly GCA_030448085.1 of Actinomycetota bacterium. The sequence continues at coordinate 738 of JAUJNU010000069.1, forward strand.
ATCGCCTTACGAACGTCGGCCACACCGGAAGTGACGGCCGACATCGGCTCGAAGTGGGCCTCGGTCCCGCCCGCGACAAGTTGGGCCAGCGATGTCTTGCCCGTGCCGGCCGGCCCCCACAGGACGACCGAGGAGAGGTGCCCCGAGGTGATGAGGGCCCGCAGCGCCTTGTCGGGCCCCAGCAGATGCTCCTGACCGACGACCTCGTCGATCGAGCGTGGCCGCATCCGCGCGGCGAGCGGAGCGTAGTCCCCGAACCGCTCCTCGAGTGCATTGCCGAACAGGTCCATCGCCTCGGTCTAGGAGCCCGCTGGTGCCGCCGGCGGGGGCGGTTTGGACTCGAGGTAGAGGGCCTTCAGCTGAGCTGCGTCCACCGGCGTGGGCGCTCCCGTCAAGGGGTCGAAGGCCGTCTGGGTCTTCGGGAACGCGATGACCTCGCGGATGTTCGTCTCGCCTGCGGCGAGGGCGACGATCCGGTCGATTCCCGGTGCGATGCCCCCGTGAGGAGGCGCGCCGTACCGGAACGCGTTCAGGAGGAAGCTGAACTTCTCCTGAGCCTCCTCCTTGGAGATCCCGAGCGCCCCGAACACCCGCTCTTGAAGCTCCCGGTCGTGGATCCTGATGCTGCCGGAGGCGAGCTCCCAGCCATTGAGGGTGATGTCGTACGACTTCGAGACCACCTTGCCGGGGTCGGACTCGAGGTACTGGAGCGTGTCCTCGACGACCCCCGTGAAGGGATGGTGGATGAAGTCCCATCTCTCCTCGGTGTCGTTCCACTCGAACCAGGGGAAGTCGACGATCCAAGCGAACTTCCACGCCTGCGGGTCGGAGCGGTCGAGCTGCGGGATCATCCCGAAGCGATCTCCGAGCCTGCCGCGGAGGGCGCCCAGGACCTTGTGGACGATCGAGCTCCTCGCGTCAGCGACAACGAGGATCAGGTCGCCCTCTTCGGCCCCGGTCGCCGCACGCAATCCCGCCCGCTCGTCGTCGCTGAAGAACTTGTCGATCGGGGACTTCAGGCCCTCGGCCGTGACGGCGGCCCACACGAGGCCACCGGCGCCGAGGGACTTGGCCTCGTCGACGATCGCGTCGAGATCCTTTCGCCCGAGCCCGCCTTGACCGGGGACGGCGATGGCCTTGATCGAGCCACCGGCGTCGAGGACGGAGCGGAACACCTTCACTTCGGTCGAGGCGAAGACCCCGGCCAGGTCCACGAGCTCCATCCCGAACCTCAGATCCGGCTTGTCGACGCCGAACCGCGCCATCGACTCGGCGTAGGTGAGCCTCACGAAGTCGGGGAGCTCCACCCCCATCGCCTCGCGCCACACCTGCTTGAACATCCGCTCGGTCACATCGAGGATGTCCTCGACCTCGACGAAAGACATCTCCAGGTCCAGTTGGGTGAACTCCGGCTGACGGTCGGCCCTCAGGTCCTCGTCACGGAAGCAGCGGGCGATCTGGTAGTAGCGGTCGAGGCCGGAGACCATGAAGAGCTGTTTGAAGAGCTGCGGCGACTGGGGCAGAGCGTAAAAGCCGCCCGCGTGGATGCGGGAGGGAACGAGGTAGTCCCGGGCGCCCTCGGGCGTCGAGCGGGTGAGCATCGGGGTCTCTATCTCCACGAAACCCTCGGCGTCGAAGAACCTCCTGATGGCCGAGATGATGGCGTGACGGAGCTTCAGGTTCGCCTGCATCCGCTCGCGCCGGAGATCCAGGTAGCGGTACTTAAGCCTCAGACCCTCGTCGACCTCCGTATGCCCCTCGATCTGGAAGGGCGGGGTCTCTGCAGCGCTGAAGACGACGAGCTCCTCGGCGGCGAGCTCAACCTCCCCTGTCGCGAGGCGCGGGTTCGCGGTCCCCTCTCGCCTCGCCTTCACCTCACCGACCACCTTGATGCAGTACTCGGAGCGGAGCTCCTGGGCCCCCGCGTGAGCCTCCTTCGAGACCCCGGGGTTGAACACGACCTGCAGCAGTCCGGAGGTGTCCCGGAGGTCGGCGAAAGTCACCCCGCCGTGGTCCCTGCGGGTGTGCACCCAGCCGCACATCTCGACCCGCTCGCCGACGTGCTCCAGGCGCAGATCGCCGCAGCGATGCGTCCTCATCATCTAGGCGAGCCTCCTCTCGATCTCATCGGCGGGGACCCTCTCCTGCGTCCCGCTGGCCAGGTCCTTCAACGTCACATAGCCCCCATGGACCTCCTCGTCGCCAAGGATGATGGCCCACCGGGCGCCGGAACGGGATGCGTCCTTCATCTGCCCTTTGATCCCCCGCCCGGCGAGGTCCAGCTCCGCTCCGATCCCCGCTCGGCGCAGCCGCAGCGTGAGAGCGAACGCCCCGGCGCCGCTCCCGGCTCCCACGCCCACCACGTAAGCATCGATTCCGACGCTCGCCGGAAGGCCCGCCGAGGCGGCGAGCATCAGGCGCTCCATCCCGAGCGCGAACCCTATGCCCGGCAGGCTCGGCCCCCCGAGCGACTCCGCGAGGCCGTCGTACCTGCCGCCGCCCCCGACCGCGTTCTGGGAGCCGAGGCCGCCGGCGACGAACTCAAAGGCGGTGCGGGTGTAGTAGTCGAGACCCCGGACGAGCCTCGGCTCGATCTCATAAGCCACCCCGGCGGCGTCCAGGAGAGCCCTCACCTCCGCGAAGTGGGCCGCGCACTCAGCACAGAGCCAGGCGTCGATGGTCGGCGCCTCCTTCATGACGAGCACCGTGGCGTCTTCCTTGGAGTCGAAGGCCCTCATCGGGTTCGTGTCGGCGCGGCCCCTGTCTGCCGGCGCCAGCCGGTCGGCATTGTCGCGAAGGAAAGTTGCAAGGCCCTCCTGATAGGCGCCGCGGCAATTCCCACCGGGATGGCCGATCGAGTTGAGGAGCAGAGACGCCTCCACCCCGAGCGCAGCGATGTACCGGACCGCCAGCTCGATGATCTCAGCGTCCGCGACCGGGGCCGCCGCCCCGATGACCTCCGCCCCCACCTGGAAGAACTGCCTGTAGCGCCCCTTCTGCGGCCGCTCCTGGCGGAACATCGGCCCCGCGTACCCGAGCTTCACGGGAAGGGGGCCGCGATGGACGTTGTGCTCGAGCACCGCCCGCATCACCGGTGCCGTCCCCTCGGGGCGCAGTGTCATCGAGCGGCCCCCCTGGTCCGTGAACGTGTACATCTGCTTGCCCACTACCTCGGATGTTTCGCCCACGCCCCGCTCGAACACGCCGGTCGACTCGAAGATGGGGGTGTCGACGGGGGCATAGCCTGCAGCCGCGAAAAGGTCCATGGCGAGGCGCACCGCCCCTTGCCACCTGACCGAGTCAGGAGGCAGGAGGTCGTAAGTGCCCTTGGGCGCGCTGAACGAGGTGGGCTCGCTAGACATAGAGGCATCCTAAGAGGTGGTTGGATAGGCGACCGAGAAGCCACCCCTAAAGATCGGGAGGATCGAGGAGCATGGTCGAGGCAAGGACTGCGGAAGGAGCCGACCTTCAGGCGATCACCCGGCGGGTGAGGCGCGACATCGTGACCGCGACGACGGCCGCGGCTTCGGGACACCCCTCGTCATCGCTGTCGATGGTCGAGATACTGACCGTCCTGTTCTTCGGAGGCGTTCTCCGGTACGACCCGCAGACACCCAAGGACCCCGCCCGCGACAGGTTCATCCTCTCCAAGGGGCACGGCGCTCCCGGCCTCTACGCGATCCTCGCCGAGGCCGGTTACTTCCCCACCGAGGACCTCCCGACCCTCCGCAAGCTCGGTTCCCCACTGGAAGGGCACCCGAACATGTGCAGGCTTCCAGGGGTCGAGGCATCCACGGGCTCGCTGGGCCAGGGCCTCTCGATCGGGGTTGGGCACGCTCTCGCCGCACGGATAGATGGCTCGGACTTCCGCGTCTACGTGATCGTCGGCGACGGCGAGAGCCAGGAGGGCCAGGTGTGGGAGGCCATCATGTTCGCCGGCAACCACGGCCTCGACAACCTCACCCTCGTCTTCGACCGGAACGGCTACCAGCAGACGGACGCGGTCGACTCCATCGACCTCATCGATCCTCTAATCGCCAAACACTAGGCGATCGGCTGGGCGGCGACTCAGAGAGACGGCCACGCGCGTCGAGAGCTGGACAGCCCCAGCCCAGGGAGCGATCGGATCGAGCGGAGGCACAAGTCTCGCTCAGGGGGTGAGAGGCTGC
>JAUJNU010000070.1 GCA_030448085.1 Actinomycetota bacterium
CCGAAGCGGCCATAACGGGATCGCCTCGAAAGCGATTGTGGGTTCACGCCCACCGTGGGTTCAAATCCCACCCCCACCGCGAGCGAAGCGAGCCGTTTATGACGGCTAGACTCGCCGGCGGAGGCGTGCGAGAGCGGCCGAATCGGCACGACTGGAAATCGTGTGACCCGAAAGGGTCCGAGGGTTCAAATCCCTCCGCCTCCGCCACCGCACCCATCCAAACGAGGCATCCGTGGCGAATACTCTAGATGTCCCGTCGAAAGGAGAACGACATGACGAAGCTACGCGGGTTGATGATCCTCCTCCTGGTGCCGGCCCTGCTCCTTGCTGCCTGCAACGAGGGAGACGACGAAGGCGGCGATTTCACGCCCACGCTCAGCGGTGCCAACGAGGTCTGCGACGAGGACGGCAGCTGCGGAGGCGAGGGGTCCGGGACCGCCACGGTAGACATCAACTCCGACCGCAACGAGATCTGCTACAAGATCGAGCTCTCCGGGGTGGAGGGCGTCACGGCCGCCCATATCCATGCTGCCCCTGCAGGTGAGCCCGGCGACGTGGTCGTGGACCTGGCCTACGAGGGTGATGACGCCGGGGGCGAGGGGTGCGTCGACGGCATCGAGGAGGGCGTCCTGGAGGAGATCTCAGAGGAGCCGGGACGGCACTACCTGAACGTCCACACGGACGATCTTCCGGATGGGGCGGCCCGAGGTCAGTTAGAGGGCTAGACGGTTATCCTGAGCCTGGCCGCGCTAGGCGGGGGGTTCGGGGTCCCCTGTACCGGAAACCCTCGATATGCCGGGCTGATTACTTGCCCGCGGCCTTCGTACGACTGAGCAGCCCCCGGCAAGCAGCGTCGATGGTTGGGTCCCACGCGACCCGGAGCCGTGAACCCGGTCAGGCCCGGAAGGGAGCAGCCGTAAGCGGTGTACCGGGAGTGCCGTGGGAGTGCCCGGCCGGAGCCGGCTACCGGGGATAGCGTCAGCGGTGCGAAGGTCCAAGACAAGGTGCGCGGCCTTTTTCGCGTTCGGGTTTTGACGGACCCTCCGACTAGGATGAGCCTCGATGGCATATCTCTCCCTCTATCGCAAATACCGATCGCAGACCTTCGACGAGATCCTCGGTCAGAGTCACGTGTCCGAGACCCTTTCGAACGCGATCCTCGAGGACCGTGTCGCGCACGCCTACCTCTTCACAGGCCCGCGCGGGACCGGAAAGACCAGCACCGCGCGCATCCTTGCGAAGGCTCTCAACTGCGCCGAGGGGCCGACGCCGTCCCCTTGCGGCAAGTGTCAATCGTGTCGCTCGATCACCGATGGCTCTTCCCTCGACGTCATCGAGATGGACGCCGCATCACACTCCAAAGTGGACGAGACCCGGGAGATCCTCGCCGGGGTACCGCTCGCATCCGCCGGTGGTCGCAAGAAGGTATACGTGATCGACGAGGTCCACATGCTCTCGACCCAGGCCTTCAACGCCCTCCTCAAGACATTGGAGGAGCCGCCGCCGCATGTCGTCTTCATCCTCGCGACCACCGAGGCGCACAAGGTCCTTCCGACGATCATCTCCCGCACCCAGAGGTTCGACTTCCGCAGGATCCCGTCCGAGATCCTGCAGACACACCTGCACAAGATCGCGGAGCTCGAGGGCATAGATATCGAGCCCGAGGCTCTCGCGACCATCTCCCGCCACGCCGACGGGGGGGCTCGCGATGCCCTGTCACTCCTGGATCAGGCACGCAGCCTGCAAGGCCATATCTCCGAGTCCGATGTCGAAGCGATGTTGGGCAGCCGGGAGGAGGACAGTCTCTACGAGGTCTTCGACGCCGTGGCGGCCGGAGATGTAGGTGCACTCTTCGTCACGGTCCACTCGCTCGTGTCGCAGGGCGGTGATGCGCGTCAGATCGCTCTGCACGCGCTGTCGCACGGGCGCTCGCTCCTGCTGCTTCTCACCGCCCCCGACTCTGAAGGTTTGCTGGACCTCGGTGCCGAAGAGGTGGCCCGGCTGCAGACGCAGGCCCAGCGGTTCACGCCCGCATCGTTGTTGGCGATCATCGATCTGCTGGGCAAGGCGATAACCGAGATGAGGACGGCTCCCGATCACAGGCTGCTCCTCGAGGTTGCGTTGGTGAGGGCGGCCGACCCCGCCACCGATCCTTCTTCGCTCGGACTCCTCGGGCGACTCGAGCGGCTGGAGAGACGGATGGGGATCGACGAGCCTGCCTCCACCTCACCTGCTCCGGTCGCGACACCCGCCTCCGCTGAGCGCCCAGCACGCCGGCCGGCCTCGACACCGCGCAAGCAGCAGGCCGCTCCGCCGAGGTCGGCTGCCGCGCCGACCCCGGCTCAAGCGCCCGCCCCCGCGCCCACCCAGGCCCCCGCGCCCGCGCCCACCCAGGGCCCCGCGTCCACGCCCACTCAAGCCCCCGTCCCTGCGGCAGATCAGGAGGGCGTGGTCGGCTTCAACCACGTGAGGGACGCGTGGTCCGCGGCACTCGGCGAGGTCGGCAAGCGGAGCAGAAGGATCCAGGCATTCCTGAACCCCTCGCGGCCCCTCAGTTTCAATGGGAACGAGCTCGTAGTCGAGGTCCAATCGAGCTTCCACGAGGGAGTGATGGGGGACGAGCCGAACCGCGCCGCCCTGACCGAGGCCCTGCACGCGGCCCTCGGGATCCGTCCGATCCTCTCCTTCGTAGCCAGGGGGGCCGACGCCGCCCCGATGGCAGCCGAGAAGAAGGATCCCCATCCCGAGCCCGAAGGCATCTCGAGCTTCGATGAGGCCGTGACCATCGAGCACCACGAGCTGGATGCGATCGAGCTGGTCAAGCGGGGATTGGGCGCCGAGATCGTAGAAGAGAGGACCAAATGAAAGACATGCAGAAGATGATGAAGCAGGCCCAGAAGATGGCTGCCGACATGCAGCGGGCTCAGGAAGAGATCGCCGAGATGGAGGTCGAGGGGTCCGCCGGCGGGGGTGCCGTAAAGGTCAGGGCCTCCGGTGACGGCAGGGTGCTCGCGATCACGATCGACCCAGAGATCTGGGACGGCGCTCCCGATGCGGACGACATCGAGATGCTCGGCGACACGGTGACGGCGGCGGTGAACGACGCGCTCACTAAGGCCAAGGAGACGCAGGAGCAGGCGCTGGGGCCGATCGCCGGTGGCCTCGGGGGGCTCGGCCTCCCGGGCATGTAGAGGCACGTTTGTTCACCTCTCCTATCCAGGAGCTCATCGACGAGTTCACCAAGTTGCCCGGGATCGGGGCGAAGAGCGCCCAGCGGATGGTCTTCCACCTGCTGAAAGCCCCCGCCGGCGAGGCCAAGCGCCTGGCCGAGGCGGTGGTTCAGATGAAGGAGAAGATCACCTTCTGCGAGATCTGCTTCAACCTCACGGATCAGGAGCTATGCGACATATGCCGTGACGGGCGCAGAGAGGCCTCGGTGATCTGCGTCGTCCAGGAGCCCTTCGATATCGCCGCCATCGAGCGGACAAGGGAGTACAGGGGGCTGTACCACGTGCTCGGGGGCGCTCTCAATCCGCTGGCCGGGGTCGGCCCCGAGGATCTGAAGATCTCGGAGCTGCTCCGCCGGCTGAAGACCCCTCAGCTGGAGAGGGCGGTGAGCGTCGAAGAGGTCATCATCGCCACCAACCCGACGACAGAAGGACAGCAGACCGCCCTGCACCTCGCCCGGCTGATCTCACCGGCCGGGATCAGAGTCACGCGTCTCGCGAGCGGCCTCCCGGTAGGGGGGGACCTGGAATACGCCGACGAGGTGACCCTAGGGCTGGCCCTCCAGGGGCGCCGGAGCCTCTCGTAGGCGGATTTTCGCGGCTTCCTCAAGAGTTTGCGCCCTCTTGCCGAAGGGAAAAGGTGGGTCACCTCACCGTGGCGGGTGCACTACACTACGTAGTGGCAGGGGGCATCAGCGGTCCAGCGATGAAGGGTTGGTATGCGGCGCCAAGACTTAGTCAGCAGCAATATCGGTCGAGTTCTTCCTTACTCTCTCTTGGCCACGTTAGTAGTGGTTGTTCTTCCCATCGCGGTTGGCTTCTTCGCCGCGCGCGTGGGTCAGCCGAATATCACTCCGCTGCTTGCCGCCGCCTTGGGCGCTTCCCTCGCCTGTGGGTTAGCGACGTTCGGCTCGGCCCTGTGGCTGAGGCGCCCGGAGTCTGTCGACGTCAACTTCGGCGAGCTCATGGTGTGGCGTTGGTTCCGTCGCAAGAAGGCGGAGGCGACGATCGTGCAGGGAGCCGGGGTACTCGGACTCGTCAAGGGGGAGGACGCTGCCGCCCTCGAGCCGAAGCGCCGCCTCGAGCTCCTGGAGAACCTGACGGGCGCCCTCGAAGCGAAAGACCCGTACACGCTCGGTCACTCACGTCGCGTCGCTCGTCACGCTTATAGAACGGCCATAGCGCTTGGTCTCAGCGGCACTGAGATAGAGCAACTTCGCCGCGCCGCTACGCTCCACGATGTCGGCAAGATCCGTATCCCCGACCGCGTGCTTCGTAAGCCCGGCAAGCTCGACGCCGACGAGCGGTCCATCATCGAAGAGCACGCAACGCTCGGCGCCCAGATGGTCAAGGGCGCGGCCCCCGCACCCGTTGTGTCGGCAGTTCGTCATCATCACGAGCACTGGGACGGCACTGGCTACCCGGACCGTCTGCAGGGCGAAGAGATCCCCCTTTACTCCCGGATCATCTGCGTCGTGGACGCGTATGACGCCCTGACGTCGGCCCGGCCATACAAGGCCGGATGTGACCGTCGCACGGCGCTCGAGTGGTTGAGGGCGCCCAAGAACATCCAGTTCGACGCTGAGGTGGTCGAGGCATTCGTCCGTACGCTTCCTGC
>JAUJNU010000071.1 GCA_030448085.1 Actinomycetota bacterium
CCCGCCCGCGGCGGCCCGGCCCGCGGGGCGGGCGCGCCTGGCCGCGGCCGCCCGGGGGGCCGGCTAGACCGTGGTCGGGGAGTTCGCGGCCTGGCTCGCTCGTGAGGGCGGCGGCAAGACCTTCTACACGACTCCGATCAAGGCTTTGTCGAACCAGAAGTTCGGCGACTTCAGCGCCGCGCACGGCGCGGCCAACGTGGGGCTGCTGACGGGCGACAATTCGGTGAACGGGGATGCCTCCGTCGTGGTCATGACCACGGAAGTCCTCCGCAACATGATCTACGAGGACTCTCCTGCGCTACAGGGCCTTCGGTACGTGGTGCTCGACGAGGTGCATTACCTGCAGGACCGCTACCGCGGGGGCGTGTGGGAGGAGATCCTCATCCACCTCCCCGTAGAGGTGCAGATCATCTCGCTCTCGGCGACGGTGTCGAACGCAGAGGAGTTCGCCGACTGGCTCCAGACCCTGCGAGGTCGCACCGAGGTCATCATCGAAGAGCACCGCCCGGTCGAGCTGCGCCATTGGTACTTCGCCTCCGACCAGCTCTTGCCGATGTTCGTGCGCAGGCCAGATGGGACGGTCACCCCGAACCCCCGCGCGCTCGACCTCGACAATCGGAACCGGAAGTCGAATCACAAGAGACCGCAGCGCGGTGGCCAACGCACCCACGGAAAGCGGGCTCGGATCCCGTGGCGGAGCGAGGTTGTGGAGCGGCTGGGCTCCGAGGAGATGCTCCCCGCGATCTACTTCATCTTCTCCCGCAAGGGCTGCGACGAGGCCGTGAGGCAATGCCTGCGCGAGGGGATCCGCCTCACGACACCGCAGGAGAGGGCCGAGATCATGGCCCTGGCCGGATCCCGGGTGACCGAGCTGTCGCCATCCGACCTCGACATCCTGCGGTACGACGAGTTCCTCCAGGGCCTCGAGAGGGGGCTCGCGGCACACCACGCGGGGATGATCCCTCCGTTCAAGGAGATCGTGGAGGAGCTGTTCGCTCGAGGGGTTGTAAAGGTCGTGTTTGCAACCGAGACCTTGGCCCTCGGGATCAACATGCCGGCACGTTCGGTCGTCATCGAGAGCCTCATGAAATTCACGGGCGAGAAGCACGAGCTGATGACGGCGGGGCAGTTCACCCAGCTCTCCGGCAGGGCGGGACGGCGGGGGATAGACGTGCTCGGCCATGCAGTCGTTCTGCGTCAGCGGGACACCGAGATCGCAGAGATCACACACCTCGCCTCCACGCGCACCTATCCCCTCAGGTCCTCGTTCCAACCTTCCTACAACATGGCGGTGAACCTCGTCCGTAACTACGACCTCGAGGAGGCCGAACACCTCGTCAATTCCTCCTTCGCGCAGTTCCAGTCGAACCGGGGAGTTGTGAGGCTCGAGCAGGCGAAGGAGAAGCTCGAGGCTTACCTCGCCTCCTACCGCCAGAGGATGGAGTGCGAGCGCGGCGACTTCCTCGAGTACGCCAACCTGGTCTCCCGGCTCCAGAAGCTGGAGGGCAAAGGGAAGGGGCGATCGAAGGGCCCGAGCGTGGGGGACGCTCTCAGCGGCTTGACCGTGGGGGACGTGATCGAGGTCCCGGCCGGGAAACGCCGGGGGCGCTACGGAGTGATCGAGATCTCCCAGAGCCGGTCGGAACGAAGGCCCCGGGTTCTCGCCCTGTCGAAGAAGGGAACGCTCGTCCGACTGGTTCCCGCCGACCTTCCTCTGCCCCCGCGTCGCCTCGGCCGGCTCGACACTTTCTGGCGGCGGCGCGTGAGGGAGCCGGGGGCACGCGAGGAGATGGCCGCCGCGGTTGCCTCTTTCGAGGCACCCTGGCGCCCAGAGGAGACGCCTGCGGAGATGGACGGGGCCGATCCGAAGGAGGTGAAGGCGCTTCGGAGGAGCATCGAGTCCCATCCCGTCAAGGGCTGTCCGGAGCTAGGCCGTCATCAGCACTTCGCAGCCCGTGCTCGGCGCTTGGAGCGCGACCTCGTCACCAAGAACAGGGAGATCGGAAGAGCAGCCGGGACCCTAGCCCGAAGGTTCGAGCAGGTGTCGGCGGTGCTCGAGCAACTGCGATACGTCGAGGGCTGGTCACTCACCCCCAAGGGGGAGATCCTGACCCGGGTCTACAACGAGTCCGACCTCCTCGTGGTGGAGGCGCTCGACCGGGACCTTCTCGCGGGCCTTGACGCGCCGGAGATAGCCGCCCTTTGCTCATCCCTCGTCTACGAAACGAGGGGACCGGAGGGACCCGCCGGCGAGGGGATGCCCACGAAGGCTTCCGACGCGGCATGGCGTCGTCTGATGCGTTTGTGGCGGAGCATCCGCACCGAGGAGGACGCGCGAGGACTGGACCTCACGCGGGAGCCTGACCCCGGGTTCGCCGTGCGGGCGCACCGGTGGGCTGAAGGGCGCTCGCTCGAGAAGGTGCTCGGCGAGGACGACGCCCCCGGGGATTTCGTCCGTGTCGTGAAGCAGCTCGTCGACCTCTTGCGCCAGCTGGAGGAGGTGGCCCCGACCGAGGGCGTACGCACCCGCATCCGCGAAGCGAGCGACGGCATCAACCGAGGGATCGTCGCCTACTCGTCGGTGGAGCTCTAACCGTGATACGTGCGGTCATCTTCGACTGGGGAGGCACCCTCACGCTCCCTCTCGAGCCCGTTCTCTACCGGGCGGACGCGTGGGATGCGGCGGCCGGGCACATGAGCATCGAGCGAGCCGCCGAGATAGGCAGGCACCTGCAGGGGCTCGAGGAAGAGGTGTGGGAGCTGTCCCGGAGCCAACACAAGAGCGGCCGCTTGGCCGACCTGTTCCTGTCCGCCTCGGAAGAGCTGAAGCTCGAGCTCGAGGAGACCGCCCTCGAAGAGGCGGTCCTGATGCACCTCGGGAGCGTTGCCGAAGGGGTCACTCACGATCCCGAGGCTGCCGGTGTGCTGACCGAGTTGCGCGAACGGGGGCTGAAGCTGGGCCTCCTCTCGAACACCATCTGGCCCGAGGGCTTCCACGAGGACCTGCTCGAGCGCGACGGGTTGAAGGCCCTTCTCGACGCCCGCTTCTACACGAGCGAGATGCCGGTTACGAAGCCCCACCCCGAGGCGTTCCTCTCGGTCCTCACCGCTCTCGGCGAGAGCGACCCGGGCGAGGCCGTCTTCGTCGGCGATCGCCCCTGGGACGACATCTACGGCGCCAACAAGGCCGGCATGCGAACCGTTCTCCGCCCGAACCCGATGGTCCCGAGCCACGAGGTCGAGCCGGACGCGACGATCGGCTCACTTACCGAGCTGCTGCCGCTCATCGAGGGCTGGAACCGGTGACATCGGAGATTCCAGTGCTGCCTCATCCCTTGGTCTGGCCCGCCCACACGGTGGTCCCTGTGGGAGGATTCCCGGCGTGAGAGAAGCCTTCGTAGTCGATGCCGTCCGCACCCCCATGGGCCGCTTCGGGGGAGCGCTCGCGTCGGTTCGTCCCGATGACCTCGCGGCGCACGTGATCGCCTCGCTCGTGTCACGCAACGAGGTCGACCCGGCCACCATCGGAGACGTCGTGTGGGGGGCCGCGAACCAGGCCGGCGAGGACAACCGCAATGTCGCAAGGATGGCGCTCCTGCTGGCAGGGCTCCCGGTGGAGGTTCCGGGCGCCACCGTCAATCGCCTCTGCGGGTCCGGGCTCGAGGCCGTCAACTCCGGCTACCGCCAGATCAGGGCCGAGGAGGCCGCCGTGATCGTTGCCGGCGGCTCGGAGTCCATGACGAGGGCGCCGTTCGTGATGGGGAAGTCGTCCACCGCGTGGCAGCGCTCGAGCGAGATCTACGACACCTCGATCGGCTGGAGGTTCATCAACCCGAAGATGCGAGAGCGCTACGGGGCTCACCAGATGGGAGCCACTGCAGAGATCAACGGACGCGACTACTCCATAAGTCGTGAGGCACAGGATGAGTTCGCACTCGAGAGCCACCGGAGGGCCGTGGCTGCTCGAGACGAGGGCCGATTCAAGGACGAGATCGTCGCCGTCGAGGTCCCCCAGCGCAAGGGCGACCCCCTGATCATCGACGCCGACGAGCCCCCTCGCCCGGACTCCACGATCGAGAAGCTGGCGCGGCTGAAGCCGGCTTTCGAGGAGGGCGGGACGGTCACGGCAGGTAACTCCTCTCCTATCAACGATGGAGCGTCGGCGGTGCTGCTCGCCTCCGCGGAGGCGGTGGAGGAGAACGGTTGGAGGCCGCTGGCGCGGATCGTGACCTCGGCCGTTGCCGGGGTAGAGCCGCAAAGGATGGGGATCGGGCCGGTCTTCGCGACGCGGAAGGCCCTCGCCAGAGCCGGCCTCACGATCGAGGAGATGGACCTCGTGGAGTTGAACGAGGCCTTCGCCGCCCAGTCTCTCGCCTGCATCTCCGAGCTCAGTTTGGAGAGAGACAGGGTGAACGTCAACGGCGGGGCGATAGCCC
>JAUJNU010000072.1 GCA_030448085.1 Actinomycetota bacterium
GACTCAGCCGGTGGGGCGGCCGAACTCCACGTGGTACCCCGAATCTCGCAGCACCCGGGCCAGTTGCTCCGCGGCATCCTCCCCCACCACGACGAGCTCGAGCATCCCCCGGCCCCCCTCTGTTGAGTGAACGATCCGGAGATCCTCGATGTTCGCCCCCAGCGAGCCCGCCGCGGTGGTCACCTCCGCCAGCACGCCCGGACGATCGAGGACCGGCATCGTCAGCAACACGGGGACCCCTTGAAGGGTGGACTTGGTGAACAGTTCGACGCGAGCCGAGCGGGCCGCACCTAAGAACGTCGCTAGTGAGGCCCAATCCTCTGCTCGAAGCCACTCGGCGACCCCGGCGAGCTCGCCGGTGAAGCCCTCCAAAGCCTCGAGTACGGCTTCACGGTTCGCTCGCAGGATCGAGACCCACAGCTCGGGCTCGCTCGCGGCGATGCGGGTGACGTCACGAAAGCCCCCCGCGGCGAGGCCCAACAGGGTCGGGTTGTCCTCTTCTTGAACCGTCGAGGCCACCAACGTGCTCGAGATCACCTGAGGGAGATGGCTCAGCCGCGCCAGGAGACGGTCGTGATCCTCGGGCGCCAGAGCCACGGGCCGGGCCCCCAAGGTGGAGGCGAGAGCGCTCGCCCGCCGGTAGGCCGCCGACGAGGTCATGGGCGTGGGCGTGAGGATCCACCAGGCGTCGTGGAACAGAGCGGGATCCGCCGCTCCGATCCCATGGCGCTCCGAGCCGGCCATCGGGTGCCCGCCGACGAAGCGTCGCCCGAGGGTCCGCTCGCCTTCGTAGACCGCACGAGCCTTGGCACTCCCTACGTCGGTAACGATGGCCTCTGGATCGGCGCGTTGTGCCACCCCCTCACACAGAGAAGCCATCTCCGAGACGGGAGCGGCCAGGACGATGAGGTCGGCGCCGGTCACCGCTTCCCCCACCGAGCCGGCCACCGAAGCGATCGCCCCCCGCGCCGCCCCGGCGGCCAAAGCTTCCCGATCGAGGTCGTAGCCGACGACGGTCTCGGCGGCCCCAGCCTCGGTCAAGCCCAGGGCAACGGACCCACCGATGAGACCGGTGCCGATAATGGCGACCCGTCCAAAGCCTACAGCTTTACCTGAGGTCAACTGTCTGCCAGGTCTGATCTGAGCGACCGGGCGTCTCGGAGATAGACGTGACGTAGCTCCCCGCGGCCACGGGACGTGTTCAGGTGCATGAGGATCCGTATGCAGCGCGGGAGGGCCCCCTCGACCGCTATCTCGGCCGCGCACAGAAGTGGCACGTCCGAGATGTCCATCCGGCGTGCCGCAAGCGCCGGGAACTCTGAGGTGAGGTCGGGGGTCGACGTGAAGACGAGGCTGACCAGATCGTCACGTGACACGCCGTTGCGGCTCATCATCTCCTCCAGGAGCTCGCGGGTGGCCTCCAGCAGCTCGTCGCGGGCGTCCTCGGACACCGTGGTCGCGCCCCTGATCGCCCGTATACAGGTATCCATGGCGACTCCTCGTCAAAGAAACTTGTCTACTTGTTGCCTCAGCCCAGATCCGCTGGTGCACATCGGTTCTGCCCGGTGGAGCATGTCAACTTGTCTACAGAGCGACCCGGCCTGGCTGTTTCCTTGTCGCTATGTCCACTAAAGCCCGGAGGACCGGTACAGCTCTCGGACCTCCACTGGACTCAGACGCCGGTAGGTACCCGGCTTGAGCCTGCCCAGCTTAAGGGGACCGATGCCCGTCCGAACGAGGCGCCTGACCGGGTGGCCGACCGCCTCGAACATGCGTCGGGCCTGCCGGTTGCGCCCCTCTTTCAACACCAGCTCCACGACACTGCCCTCGGGGCTGCGCTCCATCACTCGGACCTCTGCCGGCGCCGTGAGCCCGTCCTCGAGCTCGACCCCACGGGCGAGGGTACGGGCCACCCTGGGGGGCACGCTCCCCTGCACCTCGGCAACGTAGGTCTTGGGCACCCCGAAGCGGGGATGGGTGAGATGCAGCGCCAGATCCCCATCGTTCGTGAGCAAGATCGCGCCTTCGGTTTCGATGTCGAGACGGCCCACCGGCGACACCCTGGTGTCGGTCTCGATGATCTCGACGACGGTAGGTCGCCCCTCCGGATCATCTGCGGTCGACACCACTCCGGTCGGTTTGTTCAGCAGGAAGTGGATAAGATTCTCAGCAAGGGGAACGAGAGAACCGTCAAGCTTTACCTCATCTTTAGATGAATCGACCCGCACCCCGAGCTCGGCGCGGCGGCCGTTGACCTCGATGCGCCCGGCCCCATCATGTCCTCCACCGCGCCGAGAGCCCACCCCGCGCGCGCCATCACCTTCTGGAGCCGCTCACCCTCGTGCTGGGTCACGCTCCCTGGGGACAGCTTGGCCTCCATGTCCTCGACCGCGTCGGTGTCGGGCATGAAGCCAACGAGAGGAGGAAGGTCCTCGACCGACCTCAGGCCCATCCGCTCCAGGAAGCTGTCACTGACAGTGAAAAGCGCCGGTGACCCCGGGCCCAGGTCACGACCTACCTCGATGATGAGCTCCCGCTGCAGCAGCGTTTTGATCACCCGGTCCGAGTCGACGCCGCGGATCTCGGCCACCTCGGCACGCGAGACCGGCTGCTTGTAGGCGATCACAGCCAGCACCTCTAGCGCGGCTCCCGAAAGACGGCCCTGGCGATGGCCCAGCACGAACCGCTCCAACCAGGCCGAGCAGTCGGCGCTGCTGTAGAGCCGCCATCCAGAGGCGCTCTCCCGAAGGACGAAACCCTTGTCCTGCTCGATGTACTCATCCCGCAGCAACTCGAGCACGCCCTGCACCTGCGCGGCCGAGATCTCGAGGACCTCGGCGATCTGACCCGTAGGCACCGGCTCGTCGGCCAACAGAAGGATGGATTCGATGATCTTGCGGTTGGGGGGGTTCAACGCTCACCTCCGGGCTCGAGTGTGTACTCGTCGGTTTCTTCCAAGACCCTCCCGGGATCGACGTCACCGGTCCACGAAGCGGTGATGTCCCCGAAACGGTCCCCCTGGTTCAGGTCGACGGCGCCGGCCTTGAACAGCTCGAGCAGGGCGAGGAAGCGAACGACGACCTCGATCCGTGTCCGGCCTGCTCCACAGAGCTCCCTGAATGTGGCTCTTGAAGAGGTAGCCAGCACCGATCCGAGCTCAGCGATCGCATCGCGAACCGACTCTCTAACGGGATGCACATGAGAGGTGTCGAGCACCTCCACGGGCCGGGGCGCCAGCGCCCGGGCCGCAGCACGACCGAGATGACCCGGGGCCAGGCCTTGCAACGGATCCGGAACGAGCTCGGCCAGGTGAGGCTCTAGACCTACCGAGCGACCGATGAACCCCTCCCCTGCCGTCAACTGGGAAGAGAGCCACGCGCCGGCCTCGCGGAAGGTCGACAGCTCGACCAGCTTGGCCAACAGAAGGTCACGCTCCTCTAGAAGGCGGGGGTCGGCGTCGTCCGCCACGGTGTGAGGAAGCAACCGGGCCGACTTGAGCTCCAGGAGGGTGGCCGCCACGACGAGGAAGCCAGTGGCCTGTTCGAGGTCTGGGCCCTCGAGTCGCTCGAGGACCTTCAGGTTTTCGTCGGTGATCGCCGAGAGCGACACCTCATAGATATCCACCCTCTGGCGGGTTATGAGCTGTAGGAGGAGGTCTATCGGCCCCTCGAACACCTCGGTCTTGACCTCGTGGACCACGTCACCCCGGCGATCTAGTCAACTTGTCGACATGTCTACGCACGGCTGGCCGCACGAGATAGCTCAGCCTAATCGGGGTCCCGTTCGACGAGGCGGCTTTCAGACGAGGCGGGGCGGCAAACCCGTCTTGGCTCGAACGTCCACCATGGTGACCTCGGCCACGGCGGCTGCCGATTCCGCTCCGGTCGAGAGCAGGCGCTGCGTCTCGGCGGGGTCGGACATGAGCTCGGCGTACCTCTCTCTGATCGGCCGGAACCGCTCGATGAGCGCATCCGCCAGCGCCGCTTTGAAGTCCCCGTAGCCCTTGCCCTCGAACCGGGCCTCGATGTCGGACACGCCGGTCTCCTCCACCAGAGAGAAGATGGTCAGGAGGTTGCTGAGGGCCGGCTTGTCCTCGGCCGCCGTCACCTCACGGCCGGAATCCGTGACCGCCGACTTGACCTTCTTTGTGATGACCTCGGGCGCATCGACCAGCAGAACCGAAGAAGCGCGGCGATCAGCGGACTTGCTCATCTTCTGGCCCGGGTCGTCCAGAGACATGATCCGAGCCCCGGCCGCGGGTATCCACGCCTCCGGCAGGACGAAGGTCTCCCCCAGCAGGCTGTTGAAGCGCTGACCGATGTCCCTCATCAGCTCGATGTGCTGACGCTGGTCCTCTCCCACCGGGACGCCATGCGCCCGGTAGAGAAGGACATCTGCCGCCTGGAGGACCGGGTAGGTGAAGAGCCCGACTCCGACCGACTCGGTCTCGCCTTTGGACTTCTCCTTGAACTGCACCATCCTGCGGAGCTCCCCCATG
>JAUJNU010000073.1 GCA_030448085.1 Actinomycetota bacterium
GACCCAGGCCCCCCCACCCGGACCTGGGCATCCTCTCGTTGAACATCACGCGCGCCGCGAGGGCGACGAAGATCGGGGTGGTGGAGACCAGGAGCACCGACGAGGCAACGGTCGTGAGGCCAAGTGAGCTGATCCAGGTAGCGAAGTGGACCGCGAGGAAAGCGCCGGCAACGGCAGGCAGCTTCAGGTCTTTCCGGCTCAGGGTGCGAAGCCTCGGGGAGGCGAAGGGAGCCAGCACCGCGGCACCGACCGCGCAGCGCCAGAAGGAGATGGCGAGAGGGTGCGACTCACCCCTTAGGTCTCCTCCGGTCGCGAAAGCATCGCTGCTCGCGTACCTGATCAAGATCGCCGACACCGATGCGGCCGTCACGCCCAGGGCCAGAAGAGCCCAGGGCACCCAGGAGGGACGGTCACCGAGGCCGAGGGCTCGTGTGGCTCCGGCCGTTCCCATGGATCCAGCCTATGTGTGATGACACCCCTAGGTTGAATCGCTAGCAGATGAAGAGAGCCACCTCTGAGCTCTCTTTCACGGTGGACCCGGCCGACGGGACCGTGTCGACGACCGTCGATCCCGGGCAGGACTGCTGTACCGACACCGCGAGGCCCTTGCCCCTCATAAGGCTCTTAGCCTCGTCCACTGCCATGCCCCGCACGTCGGGAAGCGTCAGTTCCTTGAACTCCGGCCCCGTAGAGACGAACAGCTGGATCTCGCTCCCCTCGGGAGCCACAGCGCCTTCACCCGGAGTCGTGTAGATGACCTTGCCGAGGGGCACCTCGTCGGAGAACGAGTCGACCCTCGCCGCGACGAAGCCTGCCTGCCGCAGGACCGCTTCTGCCTTGTCGGCCGATAGCCCGGAGACCTCAGGGACGCCGACAGAACGGGGGCCCTTGCTGATGACGATGTACACCTTGGTGCCCCACTCCACCCTCCCTTTCCGGGGGTCCTGCCCGATCACGGTGCCCACCTTGACAGTGCGCGAGAACTGCTCGTTGACCGAACCTTTCGTCAGGTTCTTTGCCCTCAGCTCCGCTAAAGCCTCATCGAGGCCCATCCCCTTCAGGGACGGCACCTTGGACAAGGGGAGTCCGGCGGAGACCACCACCGAGATGGGCCTCCCCTCGAGAAGAAGGCCGTCGGCGGGCGTCTGGTCGAGGACGGAACCGGCGGGGACCTGCGGGTCGCGCTCCTCGCCCGTCACCTCCAGCTTGAATCCCACCGACTCGGCCCTCGCCGTCGCGTCGGCCAACGTCAGCCCCGTTACCGGCGGGACCCGGACCTCCTTGGGGCCGAAGATCGCTTGCCCAGCTTGCACCCCTCCCGCCGCCAGCGCGACCAGGAGCACCACTAGGAGGGCGAGCTTGCGGAACCGGGAGCGGACGCGCCCCTTCTTCTGACGCTTCAGGTCGCCGCGGGCGACGAAGCTCGTCGGTTGCATGTCCGGGAGCCTCACCTCGCCGGTGAGGTCCACCAGCAGGTCCTCGTCCGGCTCTTCCTGCGGAGCCAGCGTTCGGAGCGCCCGAGCCATCTCTGCCGCGTTCGCGAAGCGCATCCGAGGATCGAGCGAGCAGGCCTTCAAGACGATCGCGTCCATCTCGGCAGGTACGGAAGGCGAGTACCTGGAGGGCGCCTCGGGCGCTTCGAGCGCCCGGCGGCGCAGCAGGTCCGCCCCGGACCCCCCCTGCAGCGCCGACCCGACGAGTAACTCGAAGAGGACGGCCCCCGCGGCCCACAGGTCGGACGCAGCGGTGGCTTCCTCACCGGCGGCCTGTTCGGGCGAGAGGTATCTGAGCGTCCCGAGGATCGTTCCGCCGGGCTGAGAGCGCTCGGCGTCGGCAAGTGCGGCTATCCCGAAGTCCGTCACCTTCACGACCCCGTCGCGGGCGATCAGGACGTTCTCCGGCTTCACGTCCCGGTGCACGAGCCCCATCTGGTGCGAGGCGTGGAGGGCATCACAGATACAAGCAACGATCTCGGCAGCGCGAGCGGGGGCCAGGGGGCCGCGGCCGACGAGGACGTCCCGCAGGTCCTTCCCCGAGACGTACTCCATCACCATGTAATAGGTGTCATCGCTCTCGCTGCCCCAGTCGTGGACCTGGACCACGTTCGGGTGGTTGAGGCGGGCGGCGGAGCGGGCTTCCTGCTTGAAGCGCTGAACCAGCTCCGGGTCGCGCGCGAGGGACGGCTGCAGGACCTTGATCGCCACCTTGCGGTCGAGGAGAAGGTCGTGACCCCGATAGACATCACCCATGCCCCCGCCGGCGATCCGGCTTATGAGCCGGTAGCGGTTCGAAAGGGTCATCCCGACTAGATCGCGCAGGACCTTCATCAGCCGCCCCCTTCCTGCCGGAGGTGGTAGTCGAACCGGTCGCGCAGGACCGTCAGGTCCCGAGCCGCGGCCTCGGCCCGGGTCAGTGCCTCACCCGCGGCTCCGGATGCCGCAGCAGCCTCCGAAGAGGCATCGGAGGACTCAGCTCGCGCTCCTTGCAACTGTTCGCGCAGGCCTTTGAGCGATCCCCACAGACGCTTCGAGACCTTGTCGAGCCGCCTCCTCAGCTTCGTCTGCCCGGCCGCCCTGCGATCCAACTCCTCCTCGAGCTCCACGATCCGTTCCTCGAGCAGTGCCACCGAGGACAGGGCTTCGTCGACCCGGGGGTCGGCGAGGGGGGCGGAGGCGCCGTCGGTCCCGAGGGAGCCGACCCCGCACGCGCCGAGGAGCAACCCCGCCACGAGCAGGGCAAGGGGGCGGTACATAGCTCGAATCGTCACACGAGCCTCCCCGGCGGCTTCGGCAATATGACCGTGAGCATTGAACAACAGAAATGCTCAAGAACTAACAATAGTAACAAGAGCCTCAGCCGTATTCGATAACCGCCACCAGAGGCAAATGATCCGACGCTCTCGAGCGCAGCGTCCATGAGGTCCTCACCCGTGCCCCCCGCCCGGCCAGCACCCAATCGATCTGCTTGTGGGGGAAAGCGGCGGAGTGGGTGCGAAGACGCCGGCGGGGAGGCCTCAACCCGGCGGCGGCGACCGGGGCGAGACCCCGGCGGGTCGAGTTCAGGTCCCCCATCAACACGACGGGGCCCTCGACCCCGGCGACCAGGCGGGCGAGCTCTGCTAGTTGAAGAGACCTCGCATCCGCCTCCAGCGCGAGGTGGGTGACCACGAAGCTGATGCCGCGCAGCCTCGACACGAGCGCCACCCGCGGCTCCTCCTCACGGGCCCGTGGCAGCCGGACGCATCTCGCCTGCGGGAGGGAGGCCCCGCCGAGGGCGATGCCGTACTCCCCTTCTCCTATGGATAGCGCAGGACAGAAGGCGAAGGCCAGCCCGGTCACTCCCCCGAGGAGCGACGGCTGGTCGGTGCGGCCGGAACGAGCGACCCCCCGGTCGACTTCCTGAAGCGCCACCACCTCGGCCCCCGTGCTCCGCAGCACCGCCCCGGTCCGGGCGACGTCCACACGACCGTCGAGACCTTCGCATCGGCGGATGTTGAAAGTTGCGACGGTGATCGAGGGCATGTCGTGAGACTAGGGGCAGACCGCTCCGATAGCCGGTAGGCCATGCGACCATGGACGGCGATGAGTGACGAGACCAACACCTCTTCAGTGAGCGTCGAAGACCCCGAGGCCACCTACTGCTACGGGCACCCCAAGACCCCTACGCGGCTTCATTGCACGCGCTGCGATAAGCCGATCTGCGGGCGCTGCGCCGTCCCCGCCTCGGTGGGCCAGCACTGCGTCTGGTGCGTGGCCGAGGCCGCCAAGTCGGCCCCGAAGGTCAAGAGCGCCCTGCAGGCGAGCTCGCCGGTCGTCATGGGCATCATCGGGATCTCCGTACTCTTGTGGCTCGCCCAGAGCATCTCCGGCCTAACGACCCCGGGCCTCGACCCCGTCTAGGATCGCCTGGCCGCCTTCGCGCCGGCGATCGCCAGGGGCGAGTGGTGGAGCCTCCGCAGCGCGAGGTTCCTCCACGGCCTCCAGCGAAAGCTCGGACGGCGGCGCGGCGAGTCGGTCTGGAACGACCTCCGCCAGCGGCAGGATCCGGAGACGCCGGTCTCCGTGGACGGGAAGTTCCCGTACGCCAAGCTGCCCGCGCGGCGCCGGGGCAACGTGATCATCGACAACGGCTCGTTCCGGGCGGCTTCAGGCGCCAGCACGTCCGCCACCCTCGGATCACCGCGCGTGCCGGCCAGCAACATCCTCATGGTCTCAGGCAAGCGGTCGGTCAACGGTCAGCCGCTCATGGTGGGCGGCCCCCAGATCGGTTACTTCTACCCAGGGCTCACTCTCGAGATGGACCTGCAGGGGCCGGGATGGCAGGCCCGGGGCGCAACGTCCGCGCCCTTCCCGGGGTACATCCTCATCGGGCGGGGAGAGGACTTCGCCTACTCGCTCACCTC
>JAUJNU010000074.1 GCA_030448085.1 Actinomycetota bacterium
GCGCTCGTCAAGGAGCTAGTGGATCGGCCGCGCCCCTCGCTGATCGCCCCGGTGGCCAGCGCCCACGGACAGAGCTTCCCGTCCGGCCACGCGATGAATTCACTGATCGCGTATGGAGTCCTCCTTCTGGTGCGCCTACCCGTCCTCACCCGGCGCCGGTGGAGCCTTCTCGCCCTCGCCTCGGGGATCCTCGTCCTCCTGATCGGATTCTCGAGGCTGGCCCTCGGGGTGCACTACCTGAGCGACGTCCTCGGCGGCTATGTGCTCGGGGGGGCCTGGCTGGCGGCCTCCGCTGCCGCGTTCGCCCTGTGGCGGGAAGACCTCAGCGCCGCCTACGGCCGAAAGACAGGGCCCGAAACCACCCTCCCTTAATATGGGTCGCACTCCGGCGACCAAGAGGCGGGAACCCATGGCAGAGCCCCTCAACCCAGAAGACATAGAAACGACGACGTTCCCGACGAGCCTGCGGGGCTACGACAGGGACTCGGTCGACATCTTCTTGCAGGAGGTCGCCGCTGCGTACGAGGCGGCTTTGTCCGAGAGCCAGGCGGCGAGGTCCGGGGAGGAGAAGCCCTACCGCTCGCTCGGCGAGGAGATGGGCGACCTCCTCCAGCACGCCAAGGACTCCGCGGACCAGACCAGGGCACTCGCTCAGAAAGAGGCGACAGCACGCCTTGCGGCTGCCCAGGAAGAGGCCGCCCGTCTGCGGGCGGACGCCGAGGTGCAGGCCGCAGAGGTCATCTCCGCGGCCGAGACCGAAGCCGACCGTCGCGTGACCGATGCAGCCGAGACCGTAGAACAGCTGGAGAGGATGCAGAACGAAGCACGTGCGGAGGTGCAGGGGCTGAGGCTGCGCTTGGAGGCCCTCGTCGACCACCTGCGTGATCTCGAGGTGAGGGAGGGGGGGCCGCGTCAGATGCCGGAGCGGAACCTGCTGGACCGCAACGTCGACACTTACGCTCCCGACACAGCCTCCGAGGTTGATGGTGACTCGGCCTCGAGCTTCCGCCAGGTCGACCCCCCCGCCGAGGACTCGGGGCCGGTCGAGCCGCTCGAGCAGGAGACCCTGGCGCAACCGGCCGTCTCGCTCGAGGACGAGGAGCCGGCTCAGCGTGGCTGATCACGCCGTCCAGAACTGCCCCACCTGCAAGGTCGCGATGGCCTCCACAGAATTGCCCGGTTATGGGACCGTGTGGCACTGCGAGCACTGCCAGATCGGCCTGCACACCGAGAGCGGGGGCCTGCACCGTTGGCATCGGCCGATCACGAAGATCGAACGCAGGGACCGGCACGAGAAGAAGGTCATGTCCGAGCGCCTCTGCCCCGAGTGCCGCCAGCCCATGTGGGAAGTCGACATGCCGGATTTCGGGCCCCGCTGGCAATGCGAGCACTGCCGACTAACGGTCTTTTCTTCCGGGGGGATCCAGCGCTGGGGCGCCTCCGGCTGAACCCTTTCGCTCGGGGTTGCCCGGGTTTGAGGGGAGATACGTAGTTTTACGTATGGTGCCATCCAGCCGATACGTAGATAGTCCTTAGAAGCCGCAACCGCCTTCGAAAGGACCGATCTACACGTGACCGGCGCAAAGCCTCTCACCTCCGCCCTGGACAGGTCCCTCAAGACCGCCCTGATCTTTTTCCTGACAGCACTCCTCACACTCGCTCTCACCGGCTCCGGCCCCCGCACCCTCGAAGACGCCCGCTCCACCGGCGCCAGCAGCTTCTCCTTCAAGCGCAGCGAGAAATGCTTCATGAGGAAAGCGAACGACTTCCGCAGGAAGCATGGGAAGCGAGCCCTGCAGGCGGACCGACAGCTGGGATACGCAGCCCGCGAAGCGGCCAAGCGGATCGCCGCCGGGGGCCTCCTCACCCACCTCTCCACCCTTCACACCTGGGTCACGGGCTACACCCGGTTCGGCGACAACGTCGGAAAGGGAGGCAACTGTCGCGGGCGCTGGCGGGCTCTCAAGAAGTCGTAGACGCACCCACCCAACAACCACGGGCACGTAGCCGACCAGGGCGGGGGTACGCTGTAGAGCGGCGGCAGGCACTGGGTGGAGCACAAAAAAACCCCCGGGGGTGTACCCCCCCCCACGTCCCCCGCCCCCCCGAGGGGCGCACCAAAAAGGGCGGTGCCCGCCCCTTAGCGCCGCCCTAGTCATTCCTCGTCTGGGGGCCGCTCGGGCCCGAAGCTTTTTAGTTGGCGGGGCAGAGGTAGCGGAAGAGCCCCGACATGTCCCCCTTCAGGAACTGGCGGGTGGCACCGGCTGCTTTCGCCTCGGCCTCCGCTTCGTAGGCGACGCTGTAGACCACGACGTCGACCTCAGGAGAGGCGGTCTTGATCCGCTTCGTTGCCTCGACCCCATTCATGCGGGGCATCCTTAGATCCATCACCACGACATCCGGGTGAGTGGCCTCGGTCTTCCGGACCGCTTCGACGCCGTCGGATGCCTCCTCGACAACGTCGACACCCTCGCAATAGGCGGAGATGGCCATCTTCAATAGAGCCCGAACGTCCGGCTCATCGTCTACCAGTAAGACTCGCAACTCTCGGCGCCTCGTTCCTTCTGATCAGGGATCGTCTTCCGTGAACACTAGGGGTCGGCCTCGAGGTGGGCAATGGTCCGTTACGACCATCTTTGGACTAGGCCACCATGTGGGTGGAGACCCGCTTAGTTCCGCGCCAGGAGATGTGGCCTCCACGATTCTTTGGAGAACTTCGGATGGGAGTCCGGTGCCGGAGGCCGTAGGAACTCCCGTGGTGGGGCGTACTGGGATTGAACCAGTGACCTCCTGCGTGTCGAGCAGGCGCTCTCCCGCTGAGCTAACACCCCTTGTCTTGCCGCGGAGAGGACATCTTAACGGCTCCCGCGCACGGCCATGCTGAGCGAGCCATCCGGGGCGGACACTGTGGCAAACTCGGATCGCCGGCGGGTGGCCGGGACCGGAGCGGAGGGTTCGGGTGCGACACAGGACGATCATGCTCGCAGGGCTGCTCTTGCTGCTCGGCGCCTGCTCCATCTCACCCAACTCCGACCCCCGACCGGGTGACGTGACCGTCTCCGACTCGGGCACCGACGATGACAGCGTCTCCTTCTACGTTCCGATCGACGCGGACCGGCCAGCAGCGGAAGCGGAGGCGGCCGAACGGATCGAGGCGGCCGGTCTCGTCGCCGAAGAGGTCAGCTCGACCGAAGACGATGACGCCGGCACGTTGAGGGTCAGGGTGCAGACGACCGTCGGCTCGAGGGTGGGCACCCTGCGGAGGGAGATTCCGGCGGATCTCCTCGCGGCCCTCGGGCAGGAGGGGCGTCTTCTGGTGCGACTGCCTATCTCGACGGCCGTTGAGTCGCCGGGCCACCTCTTGTCCCAGGACCCGTTCAGGAAAGTCCTCGAGCCCACCGGCCCGGGCGCGGTCAGTTACCGGTTCCAGCCCGCGGTGCTGCTCGGGCCTCTCGCCGCGGTCGTGGCTCTGCTCGTCCTCCTCGGCGCCGTCGCGCGCAGGCGGGTGGAAAGGATCGCCGGATCGGACGAGGACAGCGTGGACAAGGTGCACAGGCTCCAGCGATTGACCATCATCCTTGGGATGGGGGTGCCGCTACTCGTGGTCGGGTCGATGTTGGCCGGATCGATCTCGACGCCACCGATCCTGTTCGAGGAAGTGGCTCCGGACACGCCCGACGCCGTCGCGCGCGGGTCGGTGATCGTGTTCCTCATAGCCCTCCTACTTGTTGGGATCCTGCCGGGAGCCCTTCCCGCTCAACGGGAGTACAGGCGGTTGAGAGGGATCGAGATAAGCCGGGCCGAGCGGCGCAGCAACGTGATCCGGGGCGCTCTCTTCGCGCTCGTGCTGCTGGCGATCGGGATCCCGAACAACATGATCGGGAGGGGGTCGGCCCCGAAAACCGGCCGAGACAAGTGGGCTCCACTAATGCAGGAAAACCAGGTCAGCTTCAAGGAGCGCACCGTGATACGAACCAGGCTCATCAACCAAGTCGCGACCACGACACAACACCCACACTCACCTCGAAGCTCAAGAGACACTC
>JAUJNU010000075.1 GCA_030448085.1 Actinomycetota bacterium
GCTCGTCCCATGCCGATTCCGTGGGTCATGTTGGGAAAGAAAGCGGCCAAGACCTTGATCCTGAACCGCTCGGCTTTGACGCCGGCCGCTAGGAAAGCGCGCGAGCGCCTCGAGAATCGCGAGAAGGCGATCAGCCAGGCGACCCAGATCGGTGGCAGGTTCGCCGAGGTCTGGGTGGGGGAGCGGCGTTACTGGGTCGTCCGAAGCGATAGCGGTGGCCTGGCGAACGTGTTTCCCAGCTGTGAGGGCGGAGAGGCGCTGCAGCTTGCGATCGGTCGGCTGCGAGACGAAGCGTGGACGACGCCCGAGGCTTTGCTACGCCGTAGGGCGCAAGCGCGAGCCACGAAGCTCCGCCCCCGGCGCCACCGGTGAACACTCCCTAGGTCTCGAGCCCGCCAGCTACGAGCGGTGCCCGCTGATACCACCGAGGGTACCCAAGGCCACCCACACAGCTAGGAACACGAGTCCGAAGACCACTCTGAACACCCGCTTCGGCCCGAAGACCTTGATGGCGAGGAGCAGCATGACGCCGTAGCCGCCCAGCAGAGCGTATCCACCGATCTCAGCTTGAGTCACCCGAGCCTCCTTCCTAGCTGTCCCATCCCGGATCCAAGTTACGAAGAATCCTCATCCCCTTCGAATGATCCAGACCACAGAGCTCCAAGGACTCGCCGCCAAAGCCTGCTGATCGACGAGCACAGACTTGCACCCTTCG
Organism: Actinomycetota bacterium; assembly: GCA_030448085.1. The sequence goes on from JAUJNU010000075.1 coordinate 716, forward strand.
GTGCGAAGTAAGGAAAAAGTAGGGTTGGCGTAATTCAATTTCGCTTCCGAGTGCGGTTTCTTCGACCCTCGAAACGACGGCCGAAGGGCGGTGGCGAGATCCTCAACATCGGCAAGCTCCGCAAGGGCGGCGAGCTCTACTACCTGAACTCGGTGGCGCGCGGTGTCGAGGATTACTACACGGGCTCCGGCGAGGCCCCCGGTTACTGGCTGGCGGGCGGTTCAAGGAACCTCGAGCTCCGGGGCGAGGTGGGGGAAGACCAGCTGCGGGCGGTTCTGAACGGCTACCACCCATCGACGGGGAAACGCCTGCTGAACGGCAAGCCCACCAAGCGCGAGCGCGTCCCGGGTTTCGATCTCACCTTCAGGGCCCCCAAGTCGGTGGCGCTGCTCCACGCTCTGGGCGGCAAGGAGGCGTCGAACCAGGTCGTGTCGGCCCACGATGCCGCGGTCGAGGCGGCCCTCTCTTACCTCGAAAGACAGGCCTCCGACGCCCGCCGCGGCAAGGGTGGCAAGAGCCGGATCGGCTCCGAGGGGTTCATCGGGGCTGCCTTCAGGCACCGCACCTCCCGCGCCGGGGACCCCCTCCTACACACCCACGTCCTGGTCGCCAACATCATTGAGGGAGATGACGGCCGCTGGGGCGCCCTCGACGCACGGCAGCTCTACCTGCAGGCGAAGACCGCCGGCTATCTCTACCAGGCACACCTCCGGGCGGAGCTGACGAGACGCCTGGGGGTCGAGTGGGCACCGGTGCGCAACGGGTCGGCTGACATCGAGGGTGTTCCTCGGAAGGTAATCAGAGCCTTCTCCAAGAGGCGGGCGGAGATCGAAGCCCTCGTCAGCAAGGCGAACGAAGGCAACGGAAAGGCCACGCAGGTCGCTGCGATCATGAGCCGCAACGCCAATGACTACAGGGTCAGCCCCAATGATCTGCTGCCTGAGTGGAGGGAGCGAGCCGCCCGTTTAGGGCTTGACGACAACGCGCTCTCCGGTCTTCTCGAGCGGACGCCCTACCGGGCTCCCACGGCCGGGGAGCGGTACCTGATCGAAGCCGAGCTTGCCGGTCCTGAGGGGCTGACCGCGCAGGCGAGCAGCTTCAGCCGCCGGGAAGCCCTCCAGGGGTTCTGCGCTCAGCTTGACTCGGGGGCGAGGGTCGATGAGATCGAGCGGATGGCGGACCGGTTCCTCGCCTCGGAGCAGGTCATCCCGCTGTCGGCTCGCTCGGAGGGGCTCACGGCCAAGGACAGCATCATGGTGGCCGACGGGCGTGTAGTCCCGGCGGGGGTGGAGGATCGCCGTTACTCGACACGGGACATGCTCTCGGTGGAGCAATCGGTGATCGAGCGAGCCATGGAGCGGCGATCGGACGGCTGCGCTGTGGCTGCCGGGGCCGAGGTCGAAGCGGCTCTGGCGAGGCGCCCGAGCTTGTTCTCAGACCAGCAGGCGATGGTCCGGCGCCTCACCACATCTGGGCAGGGCGTGGAGGTCGTCGTCGGGAAGGCGGGCGCGGGCAAGACCTACGCTCTCGATGCCGCCCGTGAGGCATGGGAGTCATCCGGCCGCCGGGTGATCGGCTGTTCCTTGTCGGCGAGGGCGGCCGAAGAGCTCCAGCTCGGAGCAGGCATCCAGAGCTACACCCTGGCGGGCCTCCTGCAGGACCTCGACCACCCGATGCTAGGCGGCCTGCAGCGCGACAGCGTAGTGGTCGTCGACGAGGCGGGGATGGTGGGGACGAGGCATCTTGACCGCCTCCTAAAACATGCCCAGCAGGCGAAAGCCAAGGTGGTGCTGGTCGGGGACGACCGCCAGCTCCCGGAGATCGAGTCCGGGGGAGCCTTCCGGGGGATAAAAAACCGTCTGCCTGCGGTGGAGTTATCGGAGGTGCGTCGCCAGCCCTTCGGGTGGGAGCGCGCCGCCCTCGACCTCATCAGAGAGGGGCGCTCAAAGGCGGCCATAGACGCCTACATGGCTCACGACCGGGTTGTACTGACGAGGTCATCCGAGGAAACCCGCCGCCGTCTCATCGGCGACGGGTGGGCGACGGTAGCCGACAAGGAGCCCGCCGTGATGCTGGCGGCCCGCCGCAGCGACGTTGCCGACCTCAACGGACGGGCACGGGCCCTCATGGCCGCCACGGGCAAGCTGGGGTCCGAGCACATCGACTTCGAGGGGCAGTCCTTCGCAGCAGGAGACCGGGTCATGACGCTCAAGAACACCCGCCACCTCGGTGTGAAGAACGGCACCAGAGGAACCGTCGAGAGCGTCGACGAGGCACGGCGGGAGGTGACGATGAGGCGAGACGACGGCACGGAGGTGACTCTCCCCCGCAGCTACCTCGAGGCCGGTCATCTCACCCACGCCTACGCCATGACGGGGCACAAGGCCCAGGGGATGACTACTGACAAGGCTTACGTCCTCGGGGACCAGACGCTCTACAAAGAGTGGACCTATGTCGCCATGTCCCGGGGTCGCAACGACAACCGGCTCTACGTCGTCGGCGGCATAGATCCCGACAGGGAGGACGTCGGAGGCCAAGTGGCTGGGATCGAGGACCCACTGAAGGAACTGATCGCGGCGGTGGGTCGGAGCCGGGCCAAGGACCTCGCCCTCGACTCCTACGAACAGGAGGAGATCCGCAACATGACGATGCCCGAGTTGCGCGAGCAGTGGGAACAGACCAGGACGGTCGTGCAAGGGATGCCCCGCCCCGCGGGTCAGGCGGCTCAGCTTGAGGCGGAGTGGAAACGTCTGGAAGCCATGCTGGGGCGGCAGCGAGCTGTGACCGAGGCGCTCCAGCGGCAGTTAAGAGATATGGGGCCTCTGGCTCGGCGAACGAACCGTAAGACTGTAGGAGGCATCCACGAACGGCTCAACGAGGCAACCGAGGGGATGTCCTCCCTGGAGGCCGGTCTAGAGGAAGTGGGGCGGAAGCGACGGGAGGCGTCGAAGGCTGATGCGCTGCGCGACGAGTGGCTCCTCGAGAACGCCCCGCAGGTGCGAAGACTGGACGCCCTCGGACGCGAACTGTGGTGGCGGGAACAGCAACAGGCTCTCGCTGCTGAGGTGGCAATGCCCCAGTACCTTACGAACGCCGTGGGGGAGCGACCCATGAAGCCCTCTGAGCGGGGCGCATGGCACGAAGCGGTGAAGGCGGTCGAGAGCTACCGGGAGCGGTGGGGGGTGAGGGACCCCGAACGGGCTCTGGGGGGTGAAGCTCCTGTCACCGCGGAGCAGGGCACCGAGCGGGAGGCGGTGGAGCGGGGTCTGGAGAACCTTACGGAGATCTCTTACGAAGCCGACGTCGACGTAAGGGAAC
>JAUJNU010000076.1 GCA_030448085.1 Actinomycetota bacterium
CCAAGTGCAAGAGCGTCGGCGTCGTCGGGGTTTCCTGCGCCTCAACCGGGGTGCGGCAGATCGCGGCGGCGGGGATCAAGCGCTGGACCCGCTCGGTGAAGCTCCTGATCGGGCTCATGTGCACCGAGACTTTCGACTACGAGGCCTTCATGATCGGCAAGGTCCAGCACGAGCTGGGCATCCCCCTCGACGAGATAGCGAAGGTCAACGTGAAGGGCAAGGTCATCGTCACCCTGAAGGACGGCCGGGACGTCAACATCCCGCTGAAAGAGTGCCGACCGTTCGCGAACGAGTGGTGCCATCACTGCCCGGACTTCGCGGCCGAGCACGCCGACCTCTCCTGTGGTGGTCTCGGGATGGAGGGCTGGACGATGATCCTCGTCCGCTCCGAGCGCGGCCGTGCCTACCTGGAGCGTGCCGTAGCCGCGGGGATCCTCGAGCTGAGGCCTGCAGAGGAGGAGCCCAAGGCGCTCGACGTCATGTACCGGCTCGCCGGCAAGCAGCGTCAGCGGATCAAGCCCTGGGACCCGCACTGGCAGACGCGCTGGCCGACGGTCCAAGCCGTAGAGGCCGCCCGGGCCGACGCCACCGCGAGCGGCGACTTCTAAGCCTCAGGGCCCCTAGCCTCGCAGCAGAGCCAGTCCGTGCGGGGACCCCTCAATCGATGGCTTCGAAGTGGCGCACCAGAGGCGACTGTTGGAACAGCTTCTTCAGCTCGCCCATCGCCTCGGCGTACTCCTCGGTCACGATCGCGGCCTCGATGGAAGCATAGGAGTCCCAGCGCGAGATAGCGGCGACGTCCGCGAGACCGCCCCCGTGGACCTCGAGGCCGAGGTACATCTCGATGCCCTGGCAGCCCTCGAACCCTGCGAAGGCCGGCTGTACCTGCTCCCTGAAGAGCCGCTTCGCCAAGTCGACGTCGTCGGGGTCGACCGCAGTGTCGAACATCCTCAAGATCATCGCCCCGCCCCTCTCTTCATACCTGCCACGCCCCCCTATTGAACATCCCGGTCAGCTGCGGGTGAAGGTCGAGTTTCCTTTCGGTGCCGGAGTAGGTCGCTGCGATGAGCTCGCCCACCCCGGGGTACTTCTGGATGACCAGCACCTTGTCGTCGTGGATCTCGATGACGTTGTAGGAGGGCCGTGTGTAGCCCCGCACCCGGTGGCTCGACGCGGTGCCGGAGTTGACGAGCAGCATCTCCCCGAACTGCCACACGTTCGGGACGTGCTTGTGCCCACAGAGGACGAGGCTCACCTCGAGCTCGGTGAGCAGGGCGAGAAGGTCTCCCGCATCCCACACGATGTTGCGCTCGCGGCCCGTTCCGGGGACCGACACGAGGTGGTGGTGGAGGACGAAGATCCTGTAGTCGTCCGGCCATTCGTACGACTGTCGGATCCAGTCGTATCTGGTGTGCCCCACTTCTCCGTCGGCGAGGTCCGGCTTCGAGGAGTTGACCGCGACGACAGTCAGGTAGCGGTCCGGGGTTCCACCCCCGTCCGGCCGAAAAGGGAGCCGAACCACCCGGTCGGACTTGCCGAACGCGTCGCGGAAATGAAGGAAGCCGACGTTCATGAGGTCGTGGTTCCCGGGGATGACCATCATCTCGAGCCCTTCCAGCCGGTCGAGGTAGCGCTTCGCCTGACGGAACTGGGGAGCGTAGCCCTCGGCGGTGAGGTCTCCTGCGACAACGACGAGGTCGGGGGCGAGGTCGATGATCTCCTTGATCGCGTGGTCCATCAGGTCGGCGTCGAACATCGGATGGCCGCAATGGATGTCCGAGATCTGGGCGATCGTGAGGTGGCGTCGCTTCAAAGACAACTCCCGTCCATCGGCTCCGGGATCGGACGCTCCGTATGATAAGTCTGCCGCTTCTAAGAGGCCGAGATATGGGGGAGATGTGGAACCTGCTTACGCTGTTGCCCGCGCTCTTCTGCGCCCGTCTCTCGCGGGGTGGTTCCGGTGGAGCATCGAGGGTCTGCACAACATCCCGGCCAGCGGTCCGGCGATCCTCGCCTTCAATCACGTCGCCTTCTTCGATCCTCTCGCCGCGGCATACGCGGTGGACAAGGCGGGACGTCGGCCCCGGTTCCTCGCCAAGGCCGAGCTGTGGGAGGACTGGCGGATCAGTTGGGTCCTCGAGGGGGCCGGGCAGATACCCGTCGAACGAGGTTCCAAGGACGCCCCTGCCGCCCTGGACGCGGCCCTCGACGCGCTGCATGAGGGGGAGATCGTGGTGATCTTTCCGGAGGGCACGATCACTCGGAACCCGGACCTCAGCCCCATGGAAGCCAAGAGCGGCGTCGCTCGGCTCGCCCTCGGGGCGGGGCTGCCCGTGATCCCTGCCGCCCTGTGGGGGACGGCGAACGTCTGGAGCAGGGGCTACAAGCCGAACTGGAAGCGGGGGCAGGACATCTGTGTACGAGTGGGGGAGCCGATGGAGTTGACCGGCGACCCGGAGTCACCGGATGACTGGGCCCGCTGCGGTGAAGAGGTGATGGCAAGGATCGGCGCCCTCGTCGCCAGTCTTCGTCCCGTCGTGCCCGACCGCCGGGTGCTCCGTGAGAAAGAGGTGGCATGACGAAGGTCGCTTTCATAGGTGCCGGATCGTGGGGCACCAGCATGGCTTCGGTCGTAGCTGCGAAGGGTCAGGTCGACACGATCCTGTGGGCGCGCCGGGCGGAGCTTGCGGAGACCATCAACCTCTTCCACGAGAACCCGCCCTACCTTCCCGACGTGACGTTGCCCGAGAACTTGAAGGCCACCCATGACCTCGAGCAGGCGGTGACGGGTGCAGACGTGGTGGTCATGGCGGTCCCCTCCCACGGCTTCCGTGCGGTCCTGCAGGACGTCGCCTCGGTCGCCGGTTCCAAGCCGACCTACGTCAGTCTCACCAAAGGGCTCGAGGTCGAGACCCGCAAGAGGATGTCCGAGGTGCTGGCCGAGGAGGTCGACGGCCTGAAGGGTGATGGCATCGCCGTTCTGACGGGCCCCAACCTCGCGAAGGAGATCGTGAGGGGCTTCCCGGCGGCCTCGACGATCGCTTGCAGCGACGAGGACGAAGGGGCTCGCCTTCAGGAGCTATTCCAGGCGGTCACGTTCAGGTGCTACCGCAACACCGACGTCACCGGGTCCGAGATCGGCGGGGCCCTGAAGAACGTCGTGGCCATAGCGGCCGGGATCGCGGACGGGCTTGGGTTCGGCGACAACACGAAAGCCACGGTGTTGACGAGAGGCCTCGCCGAGATGGCGCGCTTCGCCGTCAAGTTCGGGGCGAAGCCGCTCACACTGCTCGGCCTTGCCGGGGTGGGAGACCTGATGGCCACCTGCGCTAGCCCCCAGTCACGCAACCACAGCGTCGGCATCGAGCTCGGCAAAGGCAGGAGCATCGAGGACGTGATCGGTTCCATGAACATGGTGGCGGAGGGTGTCAAGAGCTGCAAGCCGATCTACGAGCTGGGGCAGGAAGCCGATGTGTGGATGCCGATCACCGAGAACGTGGTGAGGATCTGTCACGAGGGCGGCACGGTCGAAGAGCTGGTCCAGGATCTCCTATCGAGGGAGATCCGTTCGGAGTTCGAGGGGATGGCGCGCTGGGACGGGGACCAACCCTAGAGCAGCCTCGCTAGATGCTCTCCTTGAGGGCGGTCTCGATGTCCTCGATGATGTCCTCCGCGTCCTCGAGGCCCACGGACAGCCGGCAGAAGCCCTCGGAGATGCCTCCTGCCCGCAGTTCCTCGTTCGATAGCTGCGTGTGGGTGACGCTGGCGGCGTGCACCAGGAGTGAGTGCGATCCACCGAGCGAGGGAGCCAGCTTCACCATCCGCAGGCGCTCCTGGAAAAGGGCGGCACGAGAGCGGCCCCCCGACACATCGAACCCGATGATCGCCCCGCCGCGGCCGCCCAGAAGCTTCTGGGTCAGGGC